>JACCWD010000090.1 GCA_013697825.1 Rubrobacter sp. | reverse complement strand
CCCTCCCCGTCCACGAGGGCCATCGAAACCGTGTCGAGAGTCAAAGCCTCCGCCGAATTGTTCGTGAACGTGAAGTCTATGATGACGAAGTTTCCTTGCTGGTTCTCTCCGAACTCCCCGAATTGCGCGGCACGATTTTCCCACGCCCTTTCCGGCTTCGGATTTTCGGGAGGGTTCACCAATCGCACGGGTTTCGGCGATCCCCGAAACGAGCGGAACGCGGATAACTCACGAAACCGCGAAGGGCGCGCATCGGGAAAACACGTTTCCTCCGGGCGCGGTTTTCCCAACGACGAGACGCATCGCCCGGGGGATATTCACGAAACGGGGAAATGGCCGGGGATCGGGGAGCGCGCTCTCGAACCCCTCCTCGCCGACGCAGTCGCCGCGCCCATCCCCGGTGAAGCCTCGCCGGACGGGGAGCCGGGCCATTCTTCGGGGCGGGTCGAGGGTGCGTCCTCGACTTCCACTTCGGTGGCGCGCGCCCGGCGGAGGACGAAATACACCCTCGCGGACGCTCCGCGAATGATCCGGGTTATGCGAGGAGAAGCGCGACGGCCGCCGCGACAAGCGTGCATATGACGTTCGTGGCTTCGTTGCCGATCCTCGGGATCCTCGCTCCGACGAGGCTGTCGGCGAGGGTTCCGAGGAAGGCGGCGAGGGACACGATCATCGCCGCTCCGAAGCCGTCCACGAGGCCGAGCGCGAGTCCGAGGAGGGCGGTGACGGCGGCGGCGGAGATCCCGGCGAGGGTTCCATGGACGGAGATGGCTCCGTCGGTTCCGGCTCGGACTCTTCGAAGGTTCGTTATGAGCCTCGGGGATTTCCCGTATATTTGCCCGACTTCCGATTCGGCGGTGTCGGCGAAGGCCGCTCCGAGCGAGGCGACGAAGGCGGCGGCGAGCGGCTCGTGGTTCGTGAGCGCGTAAAGTACGGCGCACGCGACGGCGACGGAGCAATTCGCGAGTGCGTTCCTCGCGCCCCGGCGACCGCCTCCGGTTTGAGCGGTTCCCGACCTTCGTTTTCGCTCGTATCCGACGCGGGTGAGGGCGGAGCCTCCGACAACGAAGAAGGCGAGGACGGCGAACCCCGGCGGCCCGAGGGCGAGGAAGATGACGACCCCGATGAAAAAGCCTCCGATGGCCCCGCTCCGTCCGACCATCCCGAGCGCGTGCGCCATGACGGCGAAGGCGGATGTCACGAGGACGGCGGCGAGGATGTCGCTCATCATCACACGTTATCTGCGGCACGCCCCATCGAACCGGAACGTCTTTCGCCGGAACGTCTTCCGCTGGGACGCTCCGGCTTCGCGGGCGTGGTCACGGCGGGCTTCGTCCAACGACGAGGGGCGAGACTTCGGCGGGAACGCCCCCGTTCTTTCGCGAACGGCGAGACTATGCCGGGTGGATGCCGAAGGGTCATATCGAGTACGCTTATCTCTCCGGATTTCTCCGTGGCGGCTCCTCCATTCAAAACGCACCGACGGGGGACGGGCCGATGGGTCGTGTCCTTCTCCGAAGGAGAGGTTTCGGCGGGGAGCGGATGCTCCGCCGAGTATATGAGCCGATGAGGGAAGCGTCGCCGAGGAGATGCGCCGACGGGACGCTCCCGCCTTCCGAAATCCGAACCCCATCCGCATGACGAACCCTCGAAGAGGCTCGACCTTCCACACTCCTTCATGTTCTCCGTGGCGGCTCCTCCATTCGAGACGCGCCGCCGGAAGGCGCGTATATGAGTCGCGTCCCTCTCCGAAGGAGGAATCTCGGCGGGAAGCGGATGCCCCGTCGGGTATTCGTGCCGACGAGAAAAGCGTCGTCGAGAATACTCGCCGATGGGGTGCATCCCGAAAGCCGAACCGCACCCGCATGAAGAACCTTCGAGAACGGGCGGCTCGATCGTCCCCCACGCCCCGGATCACCCATCTTCGGGGAGTCGGTCGAGGAGTTTTCGGGCGTATGATTCGCATTCGGCGGGAGCGGCGTGGAGAAGGGCGGGTTCGATGGTTTTGGCTTTCACTCCTTTGCCTTTCAATCTTTCGACGCCTTGATAAAGGAGCGGCCCGGCGAGGGGGCTTGTCGCGTCCGGGACGGCGACGACGAGGCCGAAAAGTTTCGAGTCTCCGGGCGGGACTTCGATCTCGTCGATCGCGTCGGGCCTTTCCTGTCCGACGACGAAGATGGCGATTTCCTGCGACCTCGCCCCGGACGGCGACTTCGACAAAGCGAGGGAGATGACGTCGTTCGCTGTGAGGCTCTCCCAAAACGTCGAGATCCTCGCCCTTCCCGAATCGAGGGCGACCCTCGAAAGCCCGGACCACACGCCCTCGGCGACGGCCCTCGCGAGCTTGCTTTGATAGTCAACGAATATTGCGACTTTCGCCTCGGCCACGGCCACGATGTTACCAAAGCGAGCGCGGGATTATTTCTCGCCCACGCCGGATACTTTGGCACGAATCATTTACGAATCGTCCACCGAGGACGCGGTTCTTCCCCCGAAATACCGGGAGTCGGGAGGTCGCTTCGCTTCGCTCGCTTCGGGAGTCGGGAGTCGGGTGGTTCTCGACTTCCTTCTCACATGCACATTCGCTTTCCCGCCCGAGCGGCCCGCGCCGGACTCGGACGATGCGACGGCTGGGACGGGTTTCGCCTTCATACCTTTCCCGACTCCCATTTTCTCCGACTCCTCACAGCAGAGTTCATGAGTATCGATCCACCCCCGCCCGTCGAGGTCTCCGTCGGCGAAGGCCGCTCGACCGGGAAGTATTTCCTGATGCCTGATGCCTGAAGCCCGGTGAGCCGAAGGGTCATCCCTCACGAAACTCGCTGCCAGTCTCCCCTCCGACGCTTCCGGCCTCGCGCCCGAGTGGCCCGCGCCGAGATCGAACGATGCGACGGCGGGGATGCGGCTCGCCCCGAGCCTTTCCCGACGACTATGTGCATCCCCCGCACCGACGCTATTCGCCTCCCGCTCGTTTTTCGAGTCGCTTCATGAACACGTCTATTTCCTTCACGGTTTGGAGATCGCCGTTCGCTTGCGCGACCTCCCTCCCCCGCTCGAAGACGTTTCTCGCCTCTTCGTTCTCGCCTAGTTCGAAGTGGGTTCGCCCGAGGGTGCGGAACGCGACGGAATAATCCGGCTTGTTTTCGACGGCTTTTTGGAGATGACCCTTCGCCTCTTCGTATTTTTCTTCTTTGAAGAGTTCGTTTCCGAGGGAGAAGAGGATCATGGGGTTTTCGGGGTCTTTTTCGACGAGCTTTCGGAACATTTCGGCTCGCGAGGCTCCCACGTTTATCCCCCCACCGTGTACGGGCCGACGGTTTCGTCTCCGGCGAGGCGGCGGTATCCCTCGGCGACGGCGAGGACTTTCCTCACATACCAGTCGGCGTGATTGTATGAATAGAGGGCAGCGTACCAGTCGGCGGGCGCGCCTCCAGTTTGGAGATATTTCGCCGCCGCCGGAATCGCGTCTTCGGGATCCATGACGTTCGCGACGCCGTCTCCGTTTCCGTCCACGCCGGAGGTCTCCCACGTGGAGGGGAGGAATTGCATCGGGCCCATAGCCCCGGCGGTGGACGGCCCCATGTTTTGGCCGTGGTTCGACTCGACTTTGCCGACGGCGGCGAGGATGTGCCAGTCGGCGGCGAACCCGTATTGCCTGGCTGACTGTTTGTAAAGCTCGACGTAGCGGCGGTATGGTATCGGCTCGACTTCTTCGGCGACTATTCTTTCGCGGGCGAGGCGGAGCTCGTATCCTCTTTGACCCGCCGCGCCGCCGGTGGCGGGGGCGGTTTCGAGGATTCTCGCCCGCTCGGCGTCTTGGATTTCCCGGAGCTGGCCGGCGGAGGTGTCGCGCTCGATTTGAAGCTCTTCGACGGCGGCGTCGAGGGCGGCCTCTCTTTGGCGAAGCTCTTCGGCCCTCGCGGCTTCGTCTTCGACGGCGTTGTCGTATGCGTTGTTTTTCTCGGAGATTTGGCGCATGGTGTCTTCGAGGGTTTGCTCGGCCTCGCGGTATTCGCGGAGAGCGTCGCGTCCGCCGAAGAGGATCCGGGCGAGGGCCGGGTCTGAGGCGGAGCCGACTCCGCCGGAGCCGAGGAAACTTTCGAGGACGAAGTCCATGCCTTTCAGCCCGCCGTTTTTATACGCGTCGCGGACGCTTTCTTCGTAGCTCGCCTTCGCCGCCTCGTGCGCGGCCCTTCGCTGAGCGAGGTCCCGACCGAGGTTCGCGGTCTCCTCACGGAGCTCCTCGGCTCTCCCGCCCGCGCCGTCCACGAGGGATTGCGACTCTTCGAGGTTCCCGCCGACCGCCGCGACTTCGTCTATCTTCCGCTCAAGCTCGGCGTTTTGCTCTTCGAGGCGCCCTTCGGCATCGGCGAGGGCGTCGCTGCCGTATTGATTCGCGACAGCCCCTTCCTGCGCGTCGGCGACTCCGAACACGAAAAGGAAGATGGCAAATACACTTAAAATCGCCGAAAGCCTCATCACACCGCCTAAAACCCGCCTCGGAAGTTCCTCCTAACCTGCGGAAGATTACAACATCACGGGCCGTCGCGGAAGAGGGAGTTTTCCAGGTTTAGTAATTTTTGTTACTTTGAAGTAAGGAGGGAGACGAGGGCTTCGAGTTGTTCGCGGTGTCGGAAGCGGATCTCGATCTTCCCTCCGCGGCGGGATTGCTTCACTTTGACGGGGAGTTCGATGGCGTCGGTGATCATTTGCGAGGCCGCGTCGTACTCGTTGTATTCGTCGTATTCGATTGTCTCGACGGCTCCGCTTTCTTCGGTTTGTGTCGCTCGGGCGTCGTCCGGGGCTTTTTGTTCGCCGGAGAGGATTTCGCGGACGAGTTCCTCGGTTCTTCTCACGGAGAGTTTTTCGGTTTGGATCCTCCCGACGAGATAGTCCATTTGCTCTTCGTTTTTGAGGCCGAGGATGGCTCGGGCATGGCCTTCGGAGAGTTTGCCGTCCTGTATGAGAGTTCGGATCCTCTCGGGAAGTTGGATGATGCGGAGCGTGTTCGTGACCGCCGTCCGGCTCTTTCCGAGCCTTTCGGCGAGTTGCTCCTTCGTGAACCCGAAACTATCCATGAGAGCCTGATAGGCAGCCGCGGTTTCGAGCGGGTTGAGATCCTCGCGTTGAAGGTTCTCGACGAGGGCGAGTTCCATTGACTCGTTCTCCGCCGCCTGTCTTATGAGAACGGGAACCCTTTCGAGACCGGCTTCCTTCGCCGCCCGGAGGCGGCGTTCTCCGGCGATGAGCTCGAATCCGGTCTCCGTCGTCCTCACGACGAGCGGCTGCAAAATCCCGACCTCTCTTATGGAGGCGGCGAGTTCGCTGATGCTCGAAGCGGGGAAACTCCGCCTCGGCTGGAGGGCGCTCGGGCGTATGGCGGAGGTCGGAAGCTCCTCGAATTTGAGTCCGCCGACGCTCTCCCCGGTGGCTATGAGGGCCGAAAGCCCCCTCCCGAGTCCGCGCCTACCCACGGGCGAGCACCTCGTCGGCGACGGATTCGTACGCCTCGGCACCCGTGCTCTTCGGCGAATAAAGGGAGACGGGCATTCCATAGCTCGGAGCCTCACTGAGGCGCACGTTCCGGGGGATTATAGTTTTAAAGACATTTTCTCCGAAGAAAGATTTCACTTCGTCGGCGACCTGGCGGGCGAGATTCGTGCGGGGATCAAACATAGTCAAAAGCACGCCCCCCACTCTGAGGCTCGGGTTGAGTTCCTCCCTGACCATCCGGATACTCGTCATAAGCTGGGTCAAACCTTCAAGGGCATAGTATTCGCACTGAACCGGGATCAAAACCTCCGTGGCCGCCGCGAGCGCGTTGAGAGTGAGGAGATCGAGGGATGGCGGACAATCGAGCAAAACCCGATCGTACGTGGCGGCGGGGAGCTTTTCGATGGCTTTCTGCAGTTTGAATTCGCGTGCGAGACTCGAAACCATCTCGACTTCGGCCCCGACGAGGTTTATGGTCGCGGGGGCGACATCGAGGCCGTCCACGTCGGTGCTTATCGCGACTTCTTGAAGCGCCTTGCCTTCGAGTAGGACATCGTACATGCAGCCATTGGATCCGGCGGAAACCCCGAGGCCGCTCGTGGCGTTTCCTTGGGGATCCATGTCGATTATGAGTATTTTTTCGCCTTTGCTTGCGAGATATGCCGCCAAATTGATGGCGGTGGTGCTTTTTCCTACCCCGCCTTTCTGGTTCACTATGGCGATTACGGTGGTCATCGGAGGCATGTTATCACGGCGCGTTTAGCGGTTCCCGGTTTCGCTGAGAGGTTTCTTAACGGGCAACCCGACTCTTCGCGGGTACTTGTCGGGTGTTTTGGAGGTTTTTTCGAAGACCACGAGGTTCCTTTGCTTTTGCTCGTAGTCGGGGAGCCGCTCGACGGGTATCACGTCCACAACCTCACCGCCAAGCAGTTCCGCAGCGGTGCGGCCGCGATCTAGTTCGTCCTTCTCGACACGCGCCTTCATCGCGATTACGTACCCTCCGAGCCGAACGAGGGGCAAACAGTACTCCGCAAGCACGTCAAGCGAAGCGAGCGCTCGGGCCGTCGCTACGTCGTACAGACCACGATGCTTTCGGGATTTGCCAACGTCCTCGGCTCGGGCGTTCACGATTTGCGCGTTCGTTACACTGAGATGATCCACGGCTTCGTTCAAAAACTTAGCTTTCTTTGCCGTGGATTCAACGAGCGACACTTTCAAATCGCCCCTCGTGATGGCGAGCGGCAAACCGGGTAGCCCGCCGCCCGACCCGATGTCCACGAGTTCGTTGGCTTTCCGCGTAGGCTCAAATAACATACAGCTCATCGAATCGAGTACGTGATCCTCGACGATCTCTTCGATGAGCCTCGTACCTACGACATTCGATCCCTCATAAGAGCCAAGAAACAAACCGTATTCCATTAGCAAAGAAGCTCGCTCCGAGGTCAACCCAAATCCCCACCCGGCTGTCTGGGCGATTATCTTTTCGATTTCTCGGAAGTCGTGTTTCACGTGAAACATCCAAACTTTGAAGACGGCGCAATCAGATTCAGCGATCTATACAATCAGACCCAACATATTCCGCCTTGCCTAAACGCATCTTATTGCGCTATGGGGCATGAACATCGTAAACCGACCCAGGCAAACAATCTCATCTTCTTGCCAAGTCCGAAACCAAGGCGCTGGACACCAAAGATGGACACTTGTTTGCTTTGGCAAACAAATGTCCACAAGGCTTCTCTGGTTGCACTGGATGCGTGGTTTCACGTGAAACGTCGTTGGGTTTTGGTCAGTCACGGTTGGGAGAAACTGTGACTCTTCTGTCACTTCCCGAGCCTTCGCTGAAAGTGGTTACGGAGGGATTCTCTTTGAGGAAAACGTGAACCGCCCTTCGCTCCGAGGAGTTCATTGGGGGCATCTCGATGTCGCGCTGTTCACGGATAGATTTTCTGGCCGTTCTGTGCGCCATGCCTTGAATCGCTTCGATCCTCCGTTGGCGGTAGCCTTCGGAGTCGAGGACGATACGCTTGACAAACTCGCGATCCTTGTAGACAGCCGAGTTCGTCAGGTACTGCAAAGAATCAATGGTCTCGCCCTTTTGGCCGATAATGAGGGCTGTGTGGTCCGAAGCGATGTCTACGGCTATGTACTCTTCGGTATCGTAGACATCGAGCCGGGCGTCCAGCCCCATAGCGTCCACGACAGAGACGACATAGTTTCTGACTTCCTCGACGAGGTCTTCGGGGGCGGACGGTATCTTTTCACCCGACTCCGATTCTTCAGACTCCCGGTCTGGCCCTTCATCTTCCATTGGCGCCTCGGCTGGGACGAGAGGTTCGGACTGATCCGAGGACTCGGCGGGGGAAGTGCTCTCCAAAAAGACCGAAGAGTCTTCGTCGCCCCCTTCAGCCGTTTCAGCAGGAGCGCTGGACGAAGGGAGGGACACTTCGATCCGCGCGTCTCTGGCTCCTATGCCGAGAAAACCATCGCTTCCCGCGTCCAATACTTCGTAAGAAAGCTCGTCTGCGGAAACACCCAATTTCTCCGAAGCCTTCGCCACGGCACTTTCCACGGAAGATGCGTTGAATTCCTTTGAGTCGCTCACTTTTTCTTCTTTCTACGCTTCCTTTTCGCTACCTTAGCTGCCTGTGCGGTTGGATGCGAGGATCCATTCGTCGAAAGCTCTTCCGAACCCTTTCCACCACCCTTGTCTCCACTATCCGGCTTCGACGGTTCGGTGGCCGACTTTTTGCCAGGTCCGTAATTATAGATGGCGTAATTCTGCACGAAAGTAACGACGTTCGATGTAATCCAGTAAACGAACAAACCTGCGGGGAAGCTCCACAAGAAAAACGTGATTCCGATCGGGAGGATACGCATGATCCAGCGTTGTTGCGGCTCGAGATTCTTAGCCGTGATCTCGGTAGCTGCCAGCATAGTCAGAGCCGAGACGACCGGGAGTATGAGGTAGGGATCCATCTCCGAAAGGTTCGTGAACCAGAGAATGCCGCCGTCCTGGAAACTCGGCTTTGTCCCCTCGACATCGCCGTAGCCGCCGAATTGCCGGATCACGTAGAAAATACCTATAAAAATGGGCATTTGGAGGAGAATCGGAAGGCATCCGCCGAGCGGGTTTATGTTCCGCTCCTGATAGAGCTTCATCATCTCTTCCTGCTGGCGCTGGCGGTTGTTGCTGTACTGGCCCCGGATCTTCTCCAGCTCCGGGCGGAGATCCTGCATAGCCCTCATGCTCCTGACCTGCTTGATGGTGAGGGGGAAGAGGATCATCCGAACCACGATGGTCAGCGCGGCGATGCTCAGCCACCACTCCAAACCGAGGCCGTGGAAAAACTCGAGCGCGTACGCGAGAACGCTGACGACCGGACTGAAGATGCTCTCGAAGAAATTCGCTATATCATTAATCATAAGTTACTCGCCATTCTAACCGCTCCAAAATCAAACACGACCCTCGAGCTTCTTCAACGCCACCGAAAACTCCCGCTCCAAATCCTGAAACGACGCAGCCGACGAAGCAGGCCGGGCGGACACCACGAAATCCAAACTCTGAAGCACCCGCTCCTTCTCCTCCATCCGAGCGTGGAAAATCTCCTTCAAACGCCGCCTCACCTTGTTCCTCACCACCGCATTGCCAACCTTCTTCGATACGGACAGCCCGAGGCGGGGGTTTCCAGCCTCGTTCGGGAAAGCGTGGACGGAAAACAACTTCCCCCTATAAGCTGCGCCCCGGCGGTAAACTCGGTCGAACTCGGGGGAATCGGTGATCCTCATGTCGGCGCGGCGCGGCAAGGATCAGACAGCGAGCCGCTTGCGACCGCGCCTGCGGCGAGCCGCCACAACCCTCCGCCCGCCGACCGTACTCATGCGCTTGCGAAACCCGTGCGTCTTCGCTCGCTTGCGACGGTTCGGCTGGTAAGTCCTCTTCATTTTCTCTCCTCTGGAAGAATCTCAGATCCACAAACAGCCAAAGAGTATATCCAAGCCACCGCCGCCCATCCAGTAAAAACCACACGGGATACAAATCCGAGCGTGTATCGCGCTTCATGCCCCTTTCTAAGAAAAGTTCTGCAAAAGCGGTGTTTATATGGTTTCAATGGAGGCTGATTACGAGCGATGCGGCGCGTAACAAAGGGAAAACAAAGCATAGTTTTGGGGATACCGGGCGTTTTATCCACAAGCTGTGGATAAAACTGTGGATAAAAATCTCTATGTCCTGCAAAACAGTATTTTTCTGGCTTTGGATCTAGCGTCTTCGGCGGGTGTGGGTTAGATTTGTCTGGGGATGATCCACGAACAGCGGACACGACGGGATGCTGACCGGGCGGAGATAAACGTCCGAGTCGTCGTATACCCCGAGGGCGGGGAACCGGAGATCACCGAAGTCTCCGCCGGAAGCCCCGGAGCGGCGACCGCCAAGCTCACGAGGCTCATAGACCGGAAAGCGGCCGAGATGGAGAGCGGAATCCCCGAAAGAGCCGTGCGCGAAATCATCGAGAACCTCATACACGCCGACTACAAAGGCGTGGTCATCTCCATCCTCGACGACGGAAAGACCGTCCGCGTGTCGGACAAGGGGCCGGGGATAGCGAGCAAAAGCCAGGCGATGGAATTCGGGTTCTCCGGCGCGAACGCCGAGGCTTTGAGCCAGATACGCGGCATCGGGGCGGGCCTCGGCATCGCACGCTCCGAGATGGTAAAGGCGAGGGGGAGGCTGTCCATCGAGGACAACCTCGGGGGCGGATCCGTCGTCACGGTCTCCATCGCCGAGGAATCGGGAACCGATGATAAGCCGGAGCCGACCGGAGCACCGGAGGAGGCGCGAGAATTCCAAAAGCCGTCTCCCAAGCGGAAATATCCCGACGAGGTGCCGAGGATAAACATTTCCGAGCGGCAGCAAAACGTTCTCGTGACGGTTCTCGAGTGCGGGGAGGTCGGGCCTTCGACGATAGCGGGCAGTCTGGAGATCAGCGTGAGCACGGCGTACCGCGACCTCTCGGTTCTCGAGGAGCATGGGCTAGTCGCCGGGGACGAGTCCGGGAAGCGGGTGATCTCGCCTCTCGGACGGGATTACGTGGAGGCGATAATAAGCACCTGGGTCAAGTAGCCCATGCAAAGGCGAGTCGAAGATGTGTGGAATGAAGTCCTCGACAGCGTTTCGGAGCATATCAACGCCCCGTCCCTGAAAGTATGGTTCGAAGGCACGCGCCCGCTCAACCTCTATGAGGACTCACTCGAGATCTCCGTCCCGAACAGCTTCGCGAAGGAATACATCGAGAGCCGCTTCCGCCCGCTCCTCGAAGAGGCTCTCGACGACGTGATGGGGAAGGAGGAAACCTCCCTCATCGTGACCGTCGGGGAGGGCGGCCCGAGCCGGACGCAAAGCAACGGCTCCGACGCCGAGGGGGCGCAGTCCGTCCGCAACGCGAAGCCTTCACGTCCAGTGCGGGTGAAATACACCTTCGACTCGTTCGTCACCGGGGCTGGGAACCGCTTCGCTCACGCGGCGGCGCTCGCGGTCTCCGAGAGCCCCGGCACGCAGTATAATCCGCTCTTCATATATGGCGGGGTCGGGCTTGGGAAGACGCATCTTTTGCGGGCGGTGGGGCAGTACGTCGAGGAGCAAGACCCGAGCAGCCGCGTCCGGTACGTTACGTGCGAGCAGTTCACGAACGACTTCATAAACTCGATGCGCGACAACGCCCCGCTCCAATTCCAGAAGCGGTACCGTGAGAACGACGTCCTCCTCATAGACGACATACAGTTTTTGGAGAACAAGATCGAGACCCAGGAAGCGTTCTTCCACACGTTCAACTCGCTCTACGACGACGAGAAGCAAGTCGTCATCGCCTCGGACAGGCACCCGAAGTACATACAAACCCTCGAGAACCGCCTCGTGAGCCGCTTCGAGTGGGGCCTCATCACCGACATCACTCCGCCCGACCTCGAGACGAGGATCGCCATCCTCCGCAAAAAGGCGATGATGGACAAGCTCGAGGTGGACGACGAAGTCCTCACCTTCATAGCCTCGAAGGTCGAGACGAACATCCGCGAACTCGAAGGCGCGCTCATCCGAATTTTGGCTTATGCCTCTTTGTACGGTCGCCAAGTCAGCGTCGCGCTCGCCGAGGAGGTTCTCCGGGACATATTGCCCGACTCGGCGTACCGCGAGATCCCGATCGAGCTAATACAGCACGAAGCGTGCCGCTACTTCGGCATCGCGAAACAAGACCTCATAGGCACGAGCCGATCGAGGGCATTCGCCTACCCGCGCCAGGTCGCCATGTACCTCTCGCGCGAGCTCACCGACGAGTCCCTCCCGAAAATCGGCAAGGCCTTCGGAGGCCGCGACCACTCCACAGTCATGCACGCCACAAGCAAAATCTCGAAACTCATAAACAGCGACCGAGACACCTTCAACCAGATCCACGAAATAACCCACCACGTGAAAAGCAAACGCTAAAACCACAAAACCCCGCCTCCCCCGACCACCGAAAACCAAAGCCGTTTCGAGGCGCCGCGAATGGCGAACTGTGTTGCGGATCGGGCCGTGGAATGGCATCCGCGACACGCTTCGCGACGCCCGAAATTCTTCGACCGAATCTAGCGTAAACCATCGCGGATCCAAGCCTCGAAAACAACGTCGCCAGCAAGTCATATGCGGCCCCGACGCTCTTGAATCCCCTCCCCCTAAGGGGAACTACTTTGTAACAAATCCGAGACATACAAATCGAAAGTTATCCACACCCTGTCCACAGGTTTAGACTTTGCCTGTGGATAACCGAAATACCTTATCCACAGAAGTTTCCGTTTATCCACAGTTTCTGTGGATAACTCTCCGTTTCTGTGGATAACTCCGGGCGTAAATGTTAAGAAAGAGCATACATGGCTAATTTGCCTGTGGATAAAGTTGTGGATAAGAGGGGTAAAATCTGTGGATAAAGTTGTGGACAAAATTGTGGATAACTCGCGCCTGTGGATAAGTGGGGTAGTTATCCACAATCTATCCACAGGGTTTTGCTACTTATCCACATTTTTGTCCACAGGCGCGACGGCTAGTTTTCGGCTTAAATAAAGGGTATCGTTTGAGTTATCCACTTATCCACAGCCCTTATTATTATTATTGTTCTAATACATATATGGTTAGTTAATAATAATAAGGCGATAAAGGAGGCGGCATGAGGGTAGTTTGCAACACTGACATCTTCAGCAGAAAGCTCGCGCAGGTGTCGAGGGGAGTCTCGACTCGATCCACGATCCAGCTCCTCGGGGGCATCCTCGTCGAGGCCGGAACCGAGGCGGTGAAACTCTCCGCGACGGACATGGAGATCTCCGTCCGAACGTCATCCCCGGCGGAGGTCGAGGAGGACGGGAAGGTCGTGATCCCGGCCCGCATCTTCAACGACATCGTACGCTCGCTCCCGAGCGGGCAACTCACTTTGGAGTACGACGGCTCGACGGGGACGGTTCGGCTCGCGGCGGGGGAGAACGAGTACCGTATTCGGTCGTATGCGGCGGAGGACTTTCCGCAGCTTCCGGAGTTCGGCGAGGATCGGGCGTTCAAAATGACGGGCGATGCGCTCGTGGACACCGTGGAGAAAGTTTCCCGGTCGTACTCTCGGGACGAGACGCGGCCCGTCCTCACCGGCATTCTCATCAGCTTCGAGGACAATCGGGTGCGGATGGTCACGACCGACTCGTACCGGCTCTCCATAAAAGAGACGGAGCTCGCGACTACCTTCGACGGGAATCGGGAGGCGATCATCCCGGCGAGGGCGATGCAGGAAGTTGGACGCATCTTCGCCGCCTCCGACGACGAGCAGATCGAAGTGGATCTCTCCGAGAACCAGGCTTTGTTCCGCATCGGCGACGTCCTCTTCGGCACCCGGCTCATCGACGGGAACTTCCCCGAGTACCGAAGGCTCCTTCCGACCTCGTTCGAGCGGAAGATATCCGTTGACCGGGAGAGTTTGATCGGCACCCTCCGCCGGGTGAACCTCTTCGCCCAAAGACAAACGCCTCCGGTCCCGGTCAGCCTCTCGTTCTCCGAGGGGTCGGTCGAGGTGATCGTCCGCAGCCAGGAAATCGGCGAGGCCCACGAGAAGCTCCCATCGTCGAGCGAGGACGATTTCCTCATCTCCTTCAACCCCGGCTATTTGCTCGACGGCGTTTCGGCGCTCGATTCTGAGAAGGTCGTCTTCAAATGCAACGAGCCGCTGAAGCCGTGCATCATCGTCCCGAACGGCGAAGGGGACGGGGGGGACGCCGACGACGACAGCGAGCCGGACTTCCTGTACCTCATCATGCCGATGCGCGACCCGTCGCAAAGCTAGGCGCGTTTTGGAAGCCCCATCCGTCCCCCCCGGCACGACCCTCGGCCAAGCTCTAAAAGCCTCCGGCGTCGCCGGGACGGGCGGCGAGGCGAAAATCCTCGTCCAGTTCGGCGAAGTCACGGTGAACGGCGAGGTCGAGACGCGGCGTGGACGGAAGCTCGAGTCCGGCGACGTCGTCGAGGTGGGGGGCGAGAGGGTGGAGGTGGAGTGATGCTCGCTGTCGCTCGCCGGGAGTCGGGAGTCGGGAGGTCGCGTCGCTCCTCCTCGGCCTCCACTCGCTTCGGGAGTCGGGAAATACACGAGGCGATGCCCGCGCCCGCCGACGCATCGTTCGAGTCCGGCGAGGGGTTCTCGGGCGGGGATACGAAGGTGACCCAAAAGAGACGGTCGAGAGCGACCCGACTCCCGGTTTTCAAGTCCGGAGGGAGCGACCCATGACCCCCCATGTCCGCGCACTCCGCATGGTCAACTTTCGGAGCTACGCCGACGCGGCCGCCCTCTTCACCCCAGGCCTGAACATCGCCGTCGGCGAGAACGCGCAGGGAAAGACGAACCTCCTCGAAGGCATCTCCTTCGCTTTGACCGGCTCTTCACCTCGAACCTCCACCGACGCGGAGACCGTCCGGTGGAGCCAGGACTTCACCCGCGTCGAAGGCCGTGTCGCCCTCGGAGGCGATGGCGGCGAACGCTCCGTCGCGGTCGGGTATGCGCCGGGGCAAAAGAAGCGGCTCACCGTGGACGGGGCCTCGGCGAAGTCGCTCGCCGACTATGCCGCCGGGGGGGCGGGGGCGAGGGTCGTCACATTCTTTCCCGACGACATCCGCATCGTGAAGGGAGCGCCCTCGGATCGGCGCGAGTTCCTCGACGCGCTCCTTTCGTCGCTCCGACCGTCGTATGCGAGGGCCGTCGGCGAGTACGCGAAAGCCGTTCAGCAACGCAACCAGCTCCTCCGTCGAATCCGGGACGGGTTCTCCTCCGGAAAGACCCTCGAAACGTGGGATCGTAAGGTCGTGGAACTCGGCACGACACTTCTCGAAGGCCGGGCGACGGCGATTCGTCCCCTCGACGAGAACTTCAAAAGCTCCATGAGGGCGTTGTACGGCCCTGAGAAGGCCGCGGTCGCCTATTCGTATAGCGCGACACCGGACGATTATTCCGAAGCCCTTAAAAACGCGCACAGCGCCGACGTCGAGCGCGGCACCACCTCCGTCGGGCCGCACCGAGACGACTTCGAGGTCTCGCTCGACGGGGTGGACTTGAACGTGTACGGCTCGCAGGGGCAGCAAAGACTTGCGACGCTCGCCTTGAAATTCGCGGCGAGGGATCACGTGCGGAGCGAGACGGGGGAGGATCCGATCCTCCTCATGGACGACGTTATGAGCGAACTCGATGAACGCCGCCGGGACTATCTCGCGGAGTATTTCCTCGAAAGCGCGCAGGCCATCGTCTCGACGACGAACCTCGAGTACTTTGAGGAAGGGGTGCTCGGGCGGGCGAGGGTCATACGCATATCTGGTGGTACAATCTCCGACACTACAAGCGGTGGTGTGGGGGATGCGGGGGTCGGCTGAAAAAGGCTTATTTAAGCCGCAAACGCCGAGAGCCGGGGGTTGGGAAAGACTACAAGATGTGTTACAATCTTCGGGTGCGAAACTTCGTTTACGAAAACATAGACGACAACGGTTTCCGCAACTCCACCCATGAGATGAGGAGGGTCCCTTTCTTTGGCGACTAATTCCGTGACAAAGCAAGCTGACAATTCATACGGCGCAGATTCGATTCAGGTTCTCGAAGGACTTGAGGCCGTTAAACGGCGACCGGGGATGTACATTGGTTCGACCGGGCCGAGGGGTCTCCACCACCTCTTGTGGGAGATCGTGGACAACTCCATTGACGAGGCTCTCGCGGGGCATTGCGATGAGGTTCTCATAACCGTCCACCCGGACAACTCCGTCTCCGTCACCGACGACGGACGCGGGATGCCCGTCGGGAACATGGCGAAATACGACAAGTCCGCCGCCGAGGTCATCATGACGACGCTCCATGCCGGAGGGAAGTTCGACGATAAGGGATACAAAGTTTCCGGCGGACTCCACGGCGTCGGCGCTTCGGTCGTGAATGCTTTGTCGGAGTGGCTCGAGATGGAGATCCGGCGCGAGGATCATTTGTGGACGCAGCGCTACGAGCGCGGCTTCCCGAAAGGCCCGATGGAGAAGGGGCGCAAGCTCAAGAAGGGCGAGGGAACGGGGACGACTATACGGTTCATGCCCGACCGCGAGGTCTTCACCGAGACGCGGGACTTCTCCTTCGACACGATCTCGCGTCGTTTCCGGGAGTCGGCGTTCCTGAACAAGGACTTGAGGATCTCGCTCGTCGACGAGCGCGAGGAAGGCCGGGAAGTAACCTACCAGTACGAGGGTGGGATCAAGGACTTCGTAGATCACATCAACGAGTCGAAAGACCCCGTCCATAAAACCGTTTTCTACCTCCAGCGCGAGGAGGACGGCATCGGCGACGTCGAGGTCGCATTGCAATGGAACAACGGCTTCCAGGATTCCGTCTTCACCTTCGCGAACAACATAAACACGCATGAAGGCGGGGCGCACCTCTCCGGCTTCCGTGGGGCTTTGACGAGGACGATCAACGACTATGCTCGCCAAAAGGGACTCCTCAAAGAGAAGGAGGAGAACCTCACCGGGGACGACATCCGGGAGGGGCTTGCGGCGGTCATATCGGTCAAGCTCTCCGAGCCGCAGTTCGAGGGGCAGACGAAGACGAAGCTCGGGAATACCGAAATGAAGGGTCTCGTTGAAAGCAGCGTGAACCGCTTCCTCGCCGAGTTCCTCGAAGAAAAGCCCGCCGAAGGAAAAGCCATCATAAACAAGGCTCTTCAGGCGGCCCGCGCCCGACAGGCCGCGAGGAAAGTTCGCGACACAATCCGAAAGGGATACCTCGAAAGCTCGACGCTTCCGGGCAAGCTCGCGGATTGCTCGTCGAAAGACCCCGAACGGAGCGAGCTTTACATCGTCGAGGGGGATTCGGCGGGAGGATGTTTTTCCGGCAACACGAAGGTCGCGCTCGCGGACGGGCGGTCTCTCAGCTTCGAGGAGCTTGTCGCCGAGCAGTCGGAAGGCAAGGAACACTTCGCGTACACCATCCGCCGCGATGGAAAGATCGGGCTTGAGAAAGCCATCCATGCCCGCGTTACGAAGCGCGGCGCTTCGGTTGTGCGGGTCGTCCTCGATAACGGCGAGGAGATCACGTGTACGCCCGACCATCGGTTCATGCTCCGCGACGGGGGTTATAAAGCCGCTTCGGACTTGGAGGCGGATGATTCGCTCATGCCTCTGTATCGGAAGACCTCCGACAAGAACGAGTCGGGCATTACGATAGATGGCTATGAGATGGCTTGGGATCCCCGCTCCGAAAACTGGCTGTTCACGCACACGCTCGCGGATTTGCACAATCGCTGGCAAGGCGCATACGGCAAAGACTCCGGCGACCATTGCCACCACATTGACTTCGACAAGCGAAACAATAACCCGACGAACCTCGTGAGGCTTCCGAAGGAAATGCACCTCGCGCTCCATCGCGAACATGTCGGGAAGACGCTTCATCGCCCGGATGTCATCGAAAAGGGTCGCAAACTGCGCCAAAGCCCCGAGTTCCGGGCGGCGATGAGCGAGCGCATGCGGCGCGAAGAGACGCGGGAAATCCTCTCCGAGAACGCGAAGGCCCAGTGGGAGGACGAGGCGTACAAAGCGTACATGGTTCGGAAGTGGCGCGAGTTCGTCGCGTCAAACGAGGAATACCGGCTCGCCAACGAAACACGTCTCGACGAGGCGCAGCGCAAATACTGGGCCGAGAAGGAGAATCGGCTCGCACAGGCCAAGCGTGTCCGGGCGCACTTCGCCGAGCATCCGGAGCGGAGGACGGCGCTCTCCGCGCTCGCCACCGAGCAGTGGAAGGACGAAGAGCTTCTCGAATGGAGAAGGGGCGAGACGCAAAAACAATGGACACCGGAGTTCCGGGCTTCGAGGCGCGGGGCGTTGGACAAAACGTACTATCGGAAGACCATCGCCGCTTTGAGGAGCCACATCGGCGAACAGGCGATCCTCGATGTCGCCGCCTATGACGAGCACCGTCGGGCGACGCGTGACAAGAGCATCCTCCGCCTCGATACATTCAGCGAAAGGTACTTCGAAGGAGATGAATCGAAAGCGCGGGAGGCCGTGGCGAACCATAACCACCGCGTCGTCTCGGTCGAGCCTCTCGAAGAGCGGATGGACGTGTACGACCTCGAAGTGCCGGGGACGCACAACTTCGCCCTCGAAAGCGGTGTCTTCGTCCATAACAGCGCCAAACAAGGCCGCGACCGTAATTTCCAGGCGATTCTCCCGCTTCGTGGCAAGATCCTCAACGTCGAGAAGGCGAACATAAACAAGGTTCTCTCGAACATCGAGATACAGGCGATGATCTCGGCCATCGGGGCGGGTGTGGGGGACAGTTTCAACATCGAGGACACCCGATACAACAAGGTCGTCATCATGACCGACGCCGATGTTGACGGGAGCCACATCCGGACGCTCATCCTCACGTTCCTTTTTCGGAACATGAATGAGTTGATCGAGGCGGGGTGCGTGTATATCGCGCAGCCTCCGCTGTATAAGATCACACTCAACCGCAAGGAACACTACGTGTACACCGAGGCCGGCCTTCAAGAAGCTCTCACCCGCCTCGAAGCGAACGGCAACGCGAGCATCGGCCGCTTCAAAGGACTCGGAGAGATGAACCCGAACCAACTCTGGGAGACCACGATGGACCCCCAAAACCGCACGCTCCTCCAAGTAACGGTGGACTCGGCGGCGACGGCGGACGAACTCTTCACCGCGCTGATGGGCGACAAAGTCGAGCCGAGAAAACTCTTCATCGAGCAAAACGCACGCGAAGTCAAGAACCTCGATGCGTAGCGGCGCGAAAGAGGTTTTACGGGGGAGGAACATCTGAAAGCAAAAAACGACATAACACGGAACACGGGAAACAGAGATGCTTGATTCTTTCGCAGGGAACATACAGCCGCACTCCATAGAGGACGAGATAAAAGACTCCTTCCTCTCGTACGCGATGAGCGTGATCGTCTCCCGCGCCCTCCCCGACGTGCGGGACGGTTTGAAACCGGTGCATCGCCGGGTTCTCTATGCGATGAACGACATCGGCCTTCAGCCGAACCGGCCATACCGGAAGAGCGCCACCGTCGTCGGTGAAGTCCTCGGTAAATACCACCCGCACGGCGACGCCTCGGTGTACGACACGATGGTTCGCCTCGCGCAGCCGTGGTCGATGCGCTACAAGCTCGTCGACGGACAAGGAAACTTCGGTTCCGTGGACGGGGACTCGGCTGCCGCAATGAGATACTGCCAAGTTGGGGACACCCTTGTCAGGACGGCGCGTGGCACTCTCCCTATATCCGAAATCGCGTATTCCGAGCCGGATACCACCGTTGACATAGACGAGCAAGTTTATGATCGTAGCGGCAAGCGTGTCCACGCTTCCAAGCTCTTTCATAGCGGTGACCATCCAACGTTGAAGCTCCAAACCGTCGAGGGGTACGAGACGACGGGTACATACAACCATCCGGTTCTTTGTTTGGCCAACGTTTTGGGTGTGCCTGTGCTTCTATGGAAGCTCTTGGAGGAAATCAAGCCGGGGGATTATGTTGCGCTCTCCCGTCCGAGCAGCGATCCGAACGACGGCGAGTCAAGCACCAAAGAATTGTCGGAGGCGATAGCCGCCGGAGGGTTGGTAGCAGAGGGGGCGATGACGGGCAGAAGACAGGCTTGTTTCGCCAACTCTGTCAAGTCGTATTTCGATATCGTGAAGGCGGCTTACGAAGATTCTGTGGGAAAACTCCGGAAGGTAATTCAGGAGCCGATACCCTCTGGTAAGACGCTTTACAAGGCGACCGCAGCGCATAGTAAATTTGCCGATAGCCCGCTTAAAGAACTGCTTGGAGCAGCCAGCGCCGAAAAGCGAGTTCCGTCCTTCATTTGGCGTGCGAAAGCCGATTGCAAGCGTGCGTTCATGCAAGCACTCTTCGAAGGGGATGGCTCATTTTCTGTCCTCCCCCGGAACAGCATTCAAGTTTCGTATTCGACGCGAAGCGTACAGCTTGCCAAAGATGTTCAACAAATGCTCCTTGAGTTCGGCATCGTGTCTCGTCAAGTTCGATACGGGCACGGCGAGATCAAAGTCGTAATAAGCAACCGCCGGGACGCGCTGGTTTTCTCTAAGCGCATAGGCTTCCTTTGCACGAAGCAGAAGAAACTGGCGGCGACGCTTGCCGTCATGCCATTGAAAACCAAAGCGGGTTTGAGTAAAGACCGTATACCTTATCTTGCCGACTATATTCGTACCGACTATCTCTCTTCAAAGCCTCGGCATTGGCTGACCCACAACAACGTGGATCGCGTCGAGCGGTGGGAACAGCGTGGAACAGCGATACTCGACCGCATCGAGTCCGAGGAAGTTCGCTCGGTCGTCGAGCCGATCGTTTCCTCCGGCTATTATTACGCCGAAGTCGAGTCCGTCGAGGAGGCGGGGGTTCGTCCGGTGTATTCGATCCGGGTGGATTCCGAAGACCATTCGTTTATCACAAACGGATTCGTCAGCCACAACACCGAAGCCCGTATGACTCGTATGGCGACGGAGATGCTCCGGGACATAAACGCCGACACGGTGGACTTCGCTCCGAACTTCGACGAGAGTCAGAGGGAGCCGGTCGTGCTTCCGTCGAGGTTCCCGAATTTGCTCGTGAACGGATCGGACGGCATCGCGGTCGGTATGGCGACGAAGATCCCGCCTCACAACCTCTCCGAGGTCGTGGATGCGACGACCGCGCTCATTGACGACCCGGATATGGACGACGCCGACCTTGCCAAGCACATAAAGGGGCCGGACTTCCCGACGGGCGGCGCGATCGTCGGTCTTTCGGGGATAAAGAGCGCGATCGCCACCGGGCGAGGCTCCATCCGCGTTCAGGCGAAGGCCCACACCGAGCAAATGCGGGGGAACCGGACGCAAATCGTCGTCACGGAGATCCCGTACCAGGTCAACAAAAGCTATCTCCTCCAAAAGATAGCCGAGCTTGTGAAGCTGCGGAAGCTCGACGGCATCTCCGATCTCCGCGACGAGTCCGACCGGAACGGGATGCGGATCGTCATCGAGTTGAAGAAGGACGCCATCCCGAAGGTCGTCCTCAACAATTTGTACAAGCACACCCAAATGCAGCAAAGTTTCGGCGTGAACATGGTCGCCCTCGTGGACGGTGTCCCGAAGACCCTCTCGTACATGGAGGCGTTGAAGCACTATGTCGCCCACCAGTTCGAGGTCGTTACGCGGAGGACGAAGTACGAACTCGACCGGGCGCAGGCGAGGGCGCACATCCTCGAAGGACTCCTCATCGCGCTGAATAGTTTGGATGAGGTCGTCGAGACGATACGTCGGTCGAAGAACCCCGAGACCGCCCGGAAGAACCTCATGAAGAACTTCGATCTCTCCGAGCGGCAGGCGCAGGCGATACTCGACCTTCGTTTGCAAAGGCTCACGGCGATGGAGAGGGGGAAGGTCGAGCAGGAACACCGGGATCTCATGGAGAAGATCGAATACCTCGAAAGCGTTCTCGCCGACGACGGACTCGTGTACGGGATCATCAAGGACGAACTCGCCGAAGTGAAGGCCGCCTACGCCGACGAGCGCCGCACCGTCATCACCGCCGAAGAGGGCGTGGACTTCGAGATAGAGGATCTCATCGCCGAGGAGGAGATGGTCATCTCCATCTCGAACGGCGGATATTTGAAGAGCGTCCCGGTGAACTCGTTCCGCAAGCAAGGCCGCGGCGGCGTCGGGGTAGCGGGCATGGATCTCAAAGAGGGCGACTATATCGAGCACCTCTTCATCACGACGACCCACCATTTCATGCTCTTCTTCACGAACCGTGGAAAGGTTTATCGTCTGAAAGTGCATCAGCTTCCGCGGATGAGCCGGACGGCGAAGGGGCGGCACGTGGCGAACATGCTCCCGCTCGCGCAGAACGAGCGGATCGCCGCCGTGGTCGCCACAAAGGAGTTCGACGAGGCCGAGCATCTCACCTTCGCCACGAGGAAGGGAATCGTCAAGAAGACGAAGTTCGAGGATTACAACACGCCATTGAAGAGCGACGGCATCATCGCCATAAACCTCGCCGAGGAGGATGAACTCATAGACGTTCGCCACACCTCGAGCGGGGACGCGGTGGTGATGGTTACCCGCGACGGGAAGAGCATCCGCTTCGATCAGGACGACGCCCGCTCTATGGGCCGGGCGACCGCCGGGGTGAAGGGCATCACGCTCCGCGAGGGCGACGACGTGCTTTCGATGGATGTCATCTCCGACGAGGCCGCCGACTTGTTCATGCTGACGGAGAAGGGTTTCGGGAAGCGGAGCCCGCTCTCGCAGTTCCGCATTCAGGGACGCGGCGGGCAAGGCATCATCGCCATGAAGACGAACGGGGAGCGCGGCAAGCTCGCCGGCGTTCAAGTCGTCAAATCCGGCACGCACGAACTCGTCATCGTCTCGAACTTCGGGACGACGATCCGCATAGACGCGGAGTCCGTCTCGCAGCAAGGGCGCACCGCACAGGGAGTCCGCGTTATGAACCTCCGCGAAGGCGACGTGGTGAGCGCGCTCGCCAAAGTCGTCTCCTCGCGCGACGCGGCTGTCGGTTCGATGGACGGGGCGACCGATGAACTCACCCTCGACGACATCGTCGGCGAGGACGAGACCGGGCCGACCACCGCCGGGCCGCCCGAGCCGGGCTTCGATCCGGAGGGCTTCGAGCCGAGCGAGAACGGAGGAGATTTCAATGGGTGACGACTTCATGAACGACGAGATTTTCTGCGAAGGCGTGGTCGAATGCACCGCGCTCGTCCTCGCGGAAAGCTGCACGGAGTTCGACGGTCGCCACACGCTCTTCGGCGTCCTCGATGAGATCCGTCCGGCGAAGGAGGGCGGCACCTCCTTCGTGGCGTACGCGAAGTTCGAGGGGTGTGCGACCACGCCACCGACCGCCAGTGGAACGCCCGCATCGTCATATCCGACGACGGCGGGGAAATATTGATGGAGTCGCCGGAGTACGAAGTGTGGATCGAAGGCTCCGACGAGCCGTACACCGCCGTCGCCTCCTTCGACCTCCCGGAAGAGTACTTCGACGGCGGCGACCGGGTTTTGTGGGTCGAGGCCGTCCTCGACGACGAGCCGCTCTCGCAGACCGCGATCCGGCTCCGCCGACCGATACAATGTATAAACACACAGACCGAACGAACACCACAAAAGAGGCGTCCCGTCATAATCGGGGCGCCTCTTCGACCATGTAAGGGACATAACCATGCCATCAACCACCGAAGACCTCGCGATCTTCATAGACTGGGAGAACATATATATCTCCACGGTCAGCGAATATAGCTCGAAGCCGAATGTGTCGGCCATACTCGAAAAAGCCCGCGAATACGGGCGAATAGTCTCCGCCACCGCGTACGCGGACTGGACGGAGGGCGATTTCCGAAACGCCCCGCCGACTCTTTACTCGAACGGCATCTCGCCCCGATACATCTCGGCGAGATACTTTCCCGGAGGCCGCGCCCAAAAACGGCGCACAAACTCCATAGACGTGATGCTCGCCGTCGAATGCTCGGACTTCCTCCACAACCACCCGCAAGTGGATACATACGTCCTCGTCACGGGAGACGGGGACTTCATCCCGCTCGTGAGTTTGCTCCGGAGCCGGGGAAAGAACGTCGTCGTCATCGGGGTGTCGGAGGCGACTTCGTACCACCTCATCGAGTCGGCGGACCATTTCATATCGTACGCCTCGCTCCTCGAAGAAGAGAGGGAGGCGAGGGCGCGCGACCGCGAGCCGAAGAAGCCGAAGGCCGACCCGTTCCAGGAACTCGTCCGCGCCGTCGAAGTACTCAAAAAAGCCGGGAACACACGGGTTCTCGGGCAGGTGAAGCAGCAAATGATCGTCCAGATGGGTTCGTTCGACGAGCGGAACGCGGGGTTCAAGAAATTCAAGGACTTCGTCGTCGAGGCCGAGCGGCGGAATTTGGTGAACACCGTGGATCAAGACCTCGAACTCCAGGTTTACCTTCCCGACGAGAAGGTTCCCGAAGCCCCGGACACTCCGGACGCCGACCTCGCCTCCGAGGAGCCGAAGGAGCCGAAGGAGCCGACGAAGGAAGAGGCGAAGAACGGACGCTCCTCGAACGCCGGAAAGAAAGAGGAAAAGCCGGAGCGCTCGCAAAACGGCGGCGGCTCGTCATCCGACGGCTTCGACCTCCTCGAAGACCTCACGCCGTACGAGCTTCGGACGATATGCGAGAACGTCGGTTCGCTTCGCCAGCCGGCTTCGATGGTCGAGGTCTTCGGCTCCATCCGCGAGCTCGACGACCGGGGCGAACTCGAGCTTTCACGCGATGAGATCGGCGAGGTCATCGGAGCCATGATCGAAGCCGAGTACCTCTCGAAAGTCCGGGCGAAGCCTTACAAGGAAGCGAAGTCGAGCATGACTTTCTACAAGCTCGACAAGAACCGCGACGAAGTGAAGAGCGCGCTCGGCGGCGGATAAGGACTTCTTCGTGTTCGAGGGCTTCGAATCGTTCGACATCGCCACCGACGGTGGGGCGACCATTCGGACGCTCGTTGGCGGGGGCGGGCCGCCGCTTTTATTGCTCCACGGCAATCCGCAGACGCACGTCATGTGGCACGAGGTGGCTCCGCGCCTCGCCGAGGAGTTCACGGTGGTGGCGACGGATCTCCGCGGGTACGGCGACTCTTCGAAGCCGCCGACGACCGCCGACCACGCCCCATATTCGAAGCGGGAGATGGCCCGCGATCAAATTTCCGTCATGGAATCCCTCGGGTTCGAGCGTTTCTTCGTGGCGGGACACGACCGGGGCGGAAGGTGCGCGTACCGCATGGCCCTCGACCATCCCGAGCGCGTCCTCAAGCTCGCCACGCTCGACATCATACCGACGTTCGAGGCTTTTCAGCGGGCGGACATGAAGTTCGGTATGGGATACTGGCACTGGTTTTTCCTCGCGCAGCCCTTCGACATCCCCGAGCATCTCATCTCAGCCGACCCGGAATGGTTCCTTTTGCGTGGCCGTCCCGACATTTTCGCCCCGGAAGCCTCCGAGGAATACAAGCGTTGCCTCCGCGACCCCCGAACCGTCCACGCGATATGCGAAGACTATCGGGCCGGAGCCACGATGGACTATGCCCACGACGAAGAGGATCTCCGCGGGGGTAAAAAGATCGAATGTCCCGTACTCGCCCTTTGGGGCGGTCGGGGAAATCTGGAAGAATGGTACGATGTTCTCGAAATATGGCGCGAATGGGCGGACGACGTTCGCGGACACCCGCTCGACTGTGGACACTTTTTGGCGGAGGAAGCCCCCGAAGAGACCTTCACCGAACTCCGGGCATTCTTCGCGGAAGCCGCTTAGTCAGTCCGCGAGCTTGTAAACCGTGAGGGCTGCGAGCGCGAGGGCGACGGCGAACTGGAAGGCGGAGACGCCTATGGTCGAGGCGACTTGCACGAATGAGACGTGTCGGAAGACGATCTCGACTATGAGGACTCCGGTGAAGCCGACGGCGAGCCATATCCCGGCCTTCACTTTATAGGCTTCGCCTTTCTCGCTCCATATCGCCATCCCGATCAAAGACGGAATATAGAAAACGAGAACGAGCGGCACGAGTCGCAGAATCGCCACGATCACATTCAGCAAAGTCTCCATGTGGAAAGTCTATATCCGCAGGTTCGAGTTTGCCGGAAACCGTGTGATCGAGGCTACGTAATATCGGGTGTATTCGCGTTATTCGCGTTTATCGTGACTTCGTTTTATAGTATAGTTATTCTATTGCTGAAGGCGGTGTGGAAGACATGGGTATAAACCAGAGAGTTTCGCTGAGGAAGTTCATAGAAGACATCCGCCGCTGGGTGGATGAAGGTCGCAGCGACGAGTGGATCGCGAGCGCGCTCGGGACGAGTTCGTCGTCGGTTCAGTCGTTCCGCTCGCGCAACGGTATATACCGACGCAGCCTCGGCTCCCCTTTGCAAGACCCGACCGACTACTCCTCATACGAAGGCGTCGTCGAGCCTGAGGGGCCGGGTGTATGGTTCGACCCCGAGGTCGGCGACGATGAATACTGGAAGAGCCAGTGGAGAGAGACCGACAAAGTCGAACTCCATGTGACGCAAAACAAGATATACATTCTCCGCCGCGAATCGTAAGTTTCCTCCGAAGCCGTATAATCGCCCGAGGTTCGGGCCGTCCGACCCATCGCTGCGGCGGGGGATGCGTCCTCCGTCGTAGAGCAAAGTCCGGACTCGCAGTAAAGGCCGCTCGGGCTAACAACCCGAGGGGCGGTGGGCGCAAGCCCTCCGCCACGTCAAGTGCAACAGAGAGCAGACCAGCCGATGGTGGAAGGCTTCGCCTCCCACACAGGTGATGGGTGAAAGGGTGGGGTAAGAGCCCACCGGCGGTACCCCGAGAGGGGCCGGCCAGGTAAACAACCGGTGCGAGCAAGCCAAAGTGCTCCGGTCGAAAGACCGGACGGGTAGGCGCAGCTTCCCCGCGGGGAAGCCCGGAGGAAACTCCGGAGATGGATGATGGGATAGAGCGGAATCCGGCTTACGGGACGGCCCGGACTTTTAGGCATCAGGCATCAGGTTTCTCCCTCCACGGCGATTCGCTGTTCAGACTACGCATCGGCGAACATATAGAGATATGTCACGAAAACCGAAGCCGCTTCGAGAGCGGGGAAGTGTTCCGTGCACAGGGTATTTACCTGAAACCTGAAGCTCGATGCCTGAAGCCTTTTTCGGAAATGTTTCACAAAACAGTATGTGCGAATCCTCTATACTGCCGGTTACAAGCGACATTGGGATTTCGCTTTGAGAATCGGCACCTAGAAGAGGGAGTTCAGGCATTGTCTAGCGTCGCAGCCGCTTGGAAGAAGTTGCCGTGGTGGGTCGAGCCTTTCACCGTGGCCGGGGTTTTGATCGCCTTCGGCATTTATTCGACTGCGGTGATCGTCTTCGCCGGAGGCCAGTACGAACAGTATATTTCGCCTTTCTTCTCGTTCACGGCGACCATGGAAACCCCGGCGTGGGCTCCGGCCTTCATTACTGCCCCGATGCTCCTCTTGTGGATACCGCTCGGATTCCGGGCGACTTGTTATTACTACCGCAAGGCGTATTACCGGGCGTTTTTCTGGGATCCCCCCGCGTGCCAGGCGAGCGCGCAGAATAGAGAGCCGCGCAGCGCGGAGAACTACCGCGGGGAGCGGGCCCTCTTCGTCCTCAACAACGTCCACCGCTATTTCCTTTACGCCTCTTTCTTCGTCATCGCGTTCCTTTGGTACGAGGCATTCCGAACCGTCTTCACGTACGACGGGTTCCAGATCGCCGTCGGCTCCTTCCTCTGGTTCGCGAACATCATCCTCGTCTCGGCGTACACGTTCTCGTGCCACTCCTTCCGCCACCTCGTCGGCGGGAACATGGATTGTTATTCGTGCGTCCGGGGCGGGAACGCCCGAAGGAAGACATACAACTTCGTGAGCCGACTCAACGCGAAGCACCCGCAGTGGGCATGGTATAGCCTCTTCTCGCTCCTCTTCACGGACATATATTTGAGGCTCGTCGCGGCGGGTACGATCACTGACTACGTACTCATTCCTTTCGGCGGCTAAAATTTTTAGGCAAGGTGGTTGATTTGGACGCTAACGCAAACAAAAACGGAAACCGCGAAAACTTCGAGGTTCGCGAACACGACATCCTCATAATCGGAGCCGGAGGCGCGGGCATGCGGGCCGCCGTCGAAGCCTCCGAAAAGGGACTCTCCGTCGGCATCGTGACAAAGAGCCTCCTCGGGAAGGCCCACACCGTCATGGCCGAAGGCGGAATGGCCGCCGCCATCGGCAATGTGGACTCCGAAGACTCGTGGCGCCAGCACTTCATAGACACCATGAAGGGCGGCAAGTTCATAAACAACTGGCGCATGGCGGAGATCCACGCCAAAGAATCCCCCGGCCGGGTATACGAACTCGAACAATGGGGGGCGCTCTTCAACCGGACGCCGGAAGGGAAGATCTCCCAACGACCGTTCGGAGCGCACACATACCGCCGCCTCGCCCACGTCGGCGATCGCACCGGCCTCGAACTCATCCGCACCATGCAGGAAAAAGTCCTCGCCACAGACACGAAAGTCTATATGGAGACGACGGTCACGAAGCTCCTCCAAGACGCGAGCGGTCGAGTAGTCGGAGCATTGGCGTACACCCGCGAGAGCGGGAAGTTCATCCACTACAAAGCGAAGGCGACCGTCATGGCGACGGGCGGATGGGGCCGCATCTTCAAAGTTACCTCGAACTCGTGGGAAGGCACCGGCGACGGCGCGATCCTCGCCTACGATGCCGGAGCCGAGATGGTCGACATGGAGATGGTTCAATTCCACCCGACCGGGATGGTATGGCCCCCCGGAGTGAGAGGGCTTCTCGTGACCGAGGGAGTTCGCGGAGAAGGCGGAGTCCTCAAAAACTCCGAAGGCAAGCGGTACATGGGCGACTACGACCCCGAGAGGATGGAGCTTTCTTCGAGGGACGTCGTGGCTCGGGCGAACTTCTCGGAGGTTCAGGCGGGGCGGGGGAGCGAGCATGGCGGGGTGTACCTCGACATCACGCACCTCGGTTATGAGGGGATCATGGCGAAGCTCCCGACGATGCACGAGCAGTTTCTCAAGCTCGCCGACGTGGACATCGCGAAGGAGCCGATGGAGGTCTTCCCGACCATCCACTACACGATGGGCGGCATAAAGGTCGAGTCCGAGCATTGCGCCACCACCGTGCCGGGCCTCTTCGCCGCCGGGGAATGCTCGGGCGGACTCCACGGGGCGAACCGCCTCGGCGGGAACTCGCTCTCCGACCTCCTCGTCTTCGGGCGGCGGGCGGGTATCGGGGCCATCGAGTACGTCGAGCAAAATACGCACGGAACCGACATCCCCGAAGAGGACGTTCAAACCGAGATACGTCGAGTCCTCGATCCGATGGAGCGTCCGGCGTCGGACAACGACGAGAGCCCGTACCTCCTCCAGTCCGAGCTTCAGGATGTGATGATGGAGCATGCGAACCTCGTCCGCGACGAGGACGCGCTCAAGGAAGGGCTTCGGAAGATCCTCGCCATAAAGGATCGCGTGCCGAACGTGAAGGTGGGGGGGAACCGGCTTTTCAACCCCGGCTGGCACACCGCGCAGGATATACGGTACCTCGTTCAAGTTTCCGAGCTTATCGTGAGGTGCGCCATCGAGAGGAAAGAGAAGCGCGGCTCTCAGTGGAGGCTCGACCACGACGAGCTTGTGGAAGAGTACGGGAACATAAACTTCATATCGAAGAAGGGGCCGCAGGGGGAAGTCGAGATCGAGCGCCGCGAGATACCGCCGATCCCCGACCACCTCGCGGAGCTTCTCGACCAGAGCGCAAAAGGAGCGAAAGTTTGACGGAGAACGGAAACTCCCCGGCAAGGGCGGGCGCGACCGCCATCGCCGACGACGGCCCGAAGAAGAAAGTAAAACTGAACATCTTCCGCGGCACCGAGGAGGGCGGCAAGGAGGTCGAATACGAGGTCGAGCTCGCCGAGGGCATGGTCGTCCTCGACGCGGTTCTGAAAATTCAGGCCGAGCAGGAAGGCGACCTCGCGGTCCGGTGGAATTGCAAAGCGGCGCACTGCGGCTCGTGCAGCGCGGAGATAAACGGCAAGCCGAAACTGCTTTGCAAAAGCCGCGTGGACGAGTACGAGGGCGGCGAAATAAACGTCGGGCCGCTCCGGGCGTTCCCCGTCGTAAAGGATCTCGTCTCCGACGTGTCGTGGAACTACGAGGTGTCGAAGAGGATCAACCCGTTCCACAGCGACGAGCAAGCCCCGTTCACGATGTACGAAGAGGACGTCGAACGCCTCTACGAGCCGAAGAAGTGCATCGAGTGCTTCATGTGCCAAGACGTGTGCCACGTTTTGCGGACGCACCACAAGCATGAGGAGTTCGCCGGCCCCCGCTTCTTCGTGCGGAACCAATGGCTCGAGATGCACCCGATGGACAACCAAAACCGCCTCGAAGACATAAAGGAAGACGACGGCGTCGGGCTTTGCAACATCACCAAATGCTGCACGGAAGTATGCCCCGTCGGCATAAAAATAACCGACAATTCCATCATCCCGTTGAAAGAGCGCGTCGCGGATGAATACTACGATCCGGCGAAGTGGCTTATGAGGAAGCTCCGCGGCCGGAGGAACGGCTCTTCTTCGAGCTAGAAGGCTTCAGGTTTCAGGCATCAGGAAAATACGCCATACACGAAACGCCGCCTCGGAAAACGGGGCGGCGTTTTCTTTCCCGGCGAAGCGCGTCCGCGCCTTCATCGCCCCACAGCCGAGTTCGTGATCACCGCTTCCCTCCCATCTTCGCACCCCCGTCGTAGGGGCGGGTGGTCGAGCCGCCCGCCCTCGAAACTCACGGCGGAGTCCATAAGTATCGAGCCATCGCGCCGTCGAAGTCTCCATCAGCGATGCCGGATCGTCCGAGAGGTTTCTCCTGAAGCCTGAAACCTGACGCCTGAAACCCGCCTACTAGCGCGAGACTCAAGCCTTCCGTAAGCCGATGGCGCCGAGAGCCCGCTCGACCTCCTCGACATCCCTCCCCGCCCCGAGCCGACGGAAGATGCCGAGCGCGGCGGAGAGGTCTTTCCGGGCGAGGTCGATCGCTTCTTTGTGAACGTGGAGCGTACCGTATTCACGGAGAACCCTCGCCTCGGCGTATGGATACGGCATGGAGCGGGCGAGTGACAATGCCTCCTCGAACGCCGCGCTCGCTTCCTCTTCGCGGCTTTGACGGGCGAGGGCCATGCCTTTGACTCGGAGCACGCCCACCATGTCCACCCAGTTTTTCATGCGAGCGGCTTCTTCGGTGGCTCGATCAGCGAGCTTTTCGGCCTCCTTCTCGTCTCCCGTTTCGAGGCGGCCCCACGCGAGGGTCGTGAGAAGGACGGTGGCGTACACCCAGTCGTGCTCGGAGGCTTCGGCGAGTGGTTCGAGGAGGGCGACGGCGTCCTCGGGACGGCCTTCGAGGATGTGGAGTTCCGCCCGGAGGGACATCTCGTATCGGAGCGAGGTCGGCCACCGGACTTTCTCCGCGAGGTTTCGGGCTTCTTCGAGGTGGCGGGCGGCGTCCTCGTATTTCCCCTCGGCCATGCAAAGCGCGCCCAAATACATCGGCGCCCACGCGGAGAGGAACATCGGCCCGATGGCGCGGGATGTTTCCGACGCCCGTTCGAGATGCTCGCGTGCTTCCCTCCACTCGCCCCGGTAAAAACGGACGAGTCCGCCCCTCGCGAGCCGGAAGGACGTTTCATGCTTTGTTGCCGAGCCGCTCCGCGAGCGCAAAGCCGCGAGCGGACCACTCGATGCTTCGCTCGAACGCTCCGCGGGCCGTGTCGAGGAGGTCGAGCATGAGCGCGCCGAAAAGGACGTTCAAAGTGTCGTCGGACTCCTCGGCGAGTTCCATCGCCGCTTCGAGTTCCGCCCGCGCCTCCTCCGGGCGGCGGAGGAAGATGAGGGCTTGCCCGCACGCCATCCCCGCCCGAACCGCCGCGAAACCATCCCCGGCCTCGCGGGCGAAACTCGCCGTCCGCCTCGCCGCCTCCAAAGACTCCTCGTACCGCCGGGCGGCGAAGAAGAGTGCGGAGAGCGAACGCCAAAGAGCCGCCGAACTCTCCGCCCGAACGCCCGAGGACGCGAACTCCTCCGCGAGGGTTCGGAGGCGTGTGATGAACTCGTTCGATGCTCCGCCTTTGTAAAAGTGGGCGAGTCCGAGCCGCGCCGCGGCCCGCGCCTCGCCCTCCCGATCCCCGTTCTCCGCCGCCGTTTCCATCGCTCGTTCGAGGATGTCCACCGCTTCGTCGCACCGGCCGGAGAGGGTGAGGATCGCGCCGATCCTCGTCGAAGCCTCGGTTTCTCCGGTGTGGTCTTCGGTTTCCTCGGCGAGGCGGAGGGCTTCGCGGTAATGGCGTTCGGCTTCGGCGAGGGCGAGCATGGCCTCGGCGTCCTCCCCGGCGAGAAGGGCGTATGGCCTCGCCCGTGTCGGCTCTCCGCCCTCGGAGAAGTGGTGTGAAATTTCCGCCGCCCGGCGTTTCCGACCCCGCTCTCCGAGGTTCTCCATCGCCTCGCCCGCCGTTCGGTGGAGTCTTTTCCGGCGGGCGGGGGAGAGGGCGGCGTACAAAGTTTGCGCGATGAGGGGGTGGTCGAAGGCGTAAAGTTCACCCTCGGTGTGGAGGAGCCCGGCTTCGATGGCCTCTTCGAGCGAGGCTTCGGCGTCCTCGTCGCCGCCCGGCAAATCCTCGAAGGCGAATGCGTGTCCGAGGACGCTCGCCGCTTCGAGGGTTTCGAGGGTTCCCTGCGCGAGGCGCGAGGCCCTCTCGGAGATGGCCTCGCTCACGCTCTCGGGGATTTCGATGCCGGAGATTTCCTTCCGCACCCACCGCCCCTCCCACCGCGAAAGATCGCCGCGCTCGACGAGAGCCCGAAGCGCCTCGACGGTGAAGAAAGGGTTCCCGAGCGTGTGCCGGTGCATGAGCCACGCGAACTCCCCCGAAACCTCCGTCCCCCGAGCCTCTCGCCCACGAGCGAGGCCGTGTCTTCTTTCCCGAAGCGCGGGAGGAAAATCCTCTCGCCGACGCCCTCGCGCCCGAGGTCGGAGACGAGCCTTCGCAAAGGGTGTCCGCGCCCGGCCTCCGCGTCGCGGAACGTTCCGACGATGAGGATGGGATCCCCGCCCGTATGCCGCGAGAGATGCGCGAGGAGGTCGATGCTCGCCCCGTCCGCCCAGTGAAGGTCGTCGAAAAGAAACGCGACAGGCGAGGCTCCGGCGGCCTCCCGTACGAACCCCTCCACCGCTCGAAAAAGCCATCGAAGCTCCTCGGCGCTCTCCGGGGGAGGGCCGGATCGGGACGGGAAATGATCGGGGAGGAGCCGCGTGAGATACGGCCACCTCTCCGAAACCCCATCTCGAACCCCCCTCGGAGCGGCCTCGAAAAGCATCGACAACGCTTCGAGGAACGGATAAAAAGGCGCGCCGCCCGTCGCCTCGTAGCATCGCCCGGCGGCCACGAGGAAGCCGAGATCCCGAGCGCGCATACACGCTTCCTGAGCGAGCCTCGTCTTCCCGATCCCCGGCTCCCCCGCGAGAAAGAGGGTTCGCCCCGCCCCTTCGGAGACGGTTTCGAGAACGGTCGAGATCCGGGCCGACTCCTCTTCACGCGCCACGAGCCGCCCCGGCGGAACCGCCCCGAGAAAACCGCCGGAAAGATGGGGAGCGGGGGATGGGAAGTGGGGGATGGGAAGTGGGGGATGGGAAGTGGGGGGCGAGGGGTCGGGCGGAGGCCGAGAGGGAGGCGCGTTCGTCGTCCGGGAGTTCGAGGGCGTCGGCGAGGCGGCGGACGGTGTTTTGGTACGGGGTTTTATTCACGCCGCGTTCGAGGTTGCTTATGGTGCGGACACCGAGGCCGGAGCGCGAGGCGAGTTCCTCTTGCGTCATCCCGGCGGCGTCTCGGTGGCGCTTGAGCAAAACTCCGAACGTATGTGAACGTTGTGTCGTCATGAAAGCATTCCCGCAAGAAGTATGCATTCCGCCGCGCATGGGCGCAACTTTGCCGGAAGTCGGTGGGGGCTTTTCGTGTCCCTCGATCCCCCGCGCCCGCAAAATGGAGTTCGTAAAACGGCGAGATCGGAGACGAGGCATGAATACGGCTCAAAAAACCGGGAGTCGGGGGAAAGACCGGGAGTCGGGAGTCGGGAAATACATGCCGGCGGAGGCTTCGCCGCCATCGCCGCCGCTCGTGTCCATCGAGAGTCCGTCGAGAGCGGGGGCGGATGCGGACGGGCGGAGAAAGTCGAGAGTATCCCGACTCCCGAAACGAGCGGAGCCGAAGGCGAAGCGAGCGCCTCCCGCCTCCCGCTTCCCGGTCGCGAAGCGACCCGGACTCCCGGTCTTTGGATTTTGGGAAGCCTCGTCACCTTCAAAGTCCGCGCGCCCGAGTACACGGTTTTGGAGGTCGCGACCGCTCCCGAAAAGTCGCCGCCGCCCTTCGTACACCATTCACAAGACGCGCTCGCATTCGTCCTCGAAGGGGAGTATGAGATCGGCGGCGAGAGGCTTTCGGCGGGTTCTCGCATATCCATCCCGAGAGGGAGAGTCCACGGCATGAGCGTCGTCGGGGGTGAGGCCGGGAGGCGCCTCGTCATCCTCACGCCGTCCGGCCCGGCGGAGCGGTTTTTCGAGGAGGTCGGCGTGCCATGCGTGGACGGAAAGCCTCTCGTTCCGCCCGAAGGCATGCCGAAAATGGAAGAGGTTTCGGCCATTGCGCGGCGGTACGGGATCGAATTTTTGGTGACTCCGGTATGAACTTCGGGAGAGCGAGGAGACGGCGATGAAAGAAAAGTTCTTCGACGCCGGAAAAATACGTAGTTTGAGCGATGTGCGGGTTTTCGGAGCATGCGAGGATGCTCGACCGGGTCGCCGGGCCTCCGGTGGAGCATTCCACCTGGAGAAGCGGGCGCCCCTCCGCCGCACAGGGAACGACGGAAGGGGAAAAAAAGGATATGAATGTGCATATCGTCGGGACGAGGACGGCACTCGCCGCGAACTCATCCGCGACCCGGATCGGGGGTGGGCGATGAGGTTCGAAATATTCTCGCTCAAGCATGTTTTGTTCACAGTGGCCGTCGCGGTCTTCGCGGCGGCGATGGCCGTGATGTTTTTCGTCTTTGCGGGGCCGGCGTGGGCGGCGGTGGACTTCGACCGGAATGACGTGGCGTTTTCCGGCAAGCCCGCGCAGTCCGTCGTCGCCGATGTGGACGGGGACGGCGAGCGGGATCTCCTCGTCGTGAAGCAGTCCGATAACGCCGTCGGGGTGCGCCTCGGGAACGGGAGGGGCGGCTTCGGCGCGGAGGGGCGCTTCCCCGTCGGGGACGACGGCGACGGCGTCATCGAAGGGCCGCTCGCGCTCGCGCTCGGGGACTTCGACGAGGACGGGAACCTCGACATCGTGACGGCGAATACCACCGAGGATGCGAACGTATTCCGGCCCGACTCCGTCTCGATCCTCCTCGGAGACGGGGATGGGGCTTTCGGAACTCCGACGAAGTTCCGCGTCGGCGACCACCCGAACACGGTGGCGGTGGCCGACCTCGACGCCGCCGGAAACCTCGACATCGTGACCTCGAACGCCGGGAGCGGCGGTGTGTCGGGTGATATTTCGGCTCTCTTCGGAAAGGGAGACGGAACTTTCGAGGCGGCGGTTTCTTTGTCGGCGGCTCCGTCGGGAAGCGAAGTGCGCCACACTCCGCAAGGGGTCGTCGTCGCGGACTTCGACGGCGACGGGAACCTCGACCTCGCCGCCGTGAGCAGCTTCGCGAACACCGCCTCCGTCCTCCTCGGCGACGGTATGAGGGGCTTCGGGGGAGCCGTTTCGTTCGGTGTGGGGTCGCTTCCCACGGAGATCGTCGCCGACCGACTTTAACGAGGACGGAAACCCCGACCTCGCCGTCACGAACGGGGGGGTCGCGAGCAACAACGTCTCGATCCTTTTGGGAGTGGGCGATGGAACATTCGGCTCGCAGCGGACTTTCGGGATCGGGAGTTTCCCCTTCCACCTCGCCACTGGAGACTTCGACGCCGACGGACACGAAGACCTCGCGGTCGTGAATCGGGGGATACCGAACGCGCCGGGAAACACCGTCTCGGTTCTTCGCGGCGACGGGATGGGAGCTTTCTCGGATCGGAGGGATTTCGCCGTCGGGGAGGGGCCGTTGTCCGCGACGGTCGCGGATGTGAACGGCGACGGCTTCGAGGACATCGCCGTCTCGAACTTCGACGGGGACACCGTTTCGCTTCTCGTGAATGCGGCGATCTCAGCCGACCTCTCGCTGAAAAAGGAGGCTTCCCCCGACCCGGGCCTCGAAGGAGGGAAGATCACGTACAAACTCACGGCGACGAACGGCGGCCCCGACGCCGCGCTCGACGCGGGGATCGAAGACATACTTCCCGAGGGCGTGGATTTCGTGTCCGCTTCCTCCGGGTGCGCGGAGTCGGGCGGCATGGTCGCATGCGAGGCGGGGGACATCCCGAGCGGAGAGTCGAGGGGGGTCGAGATCGTCGTCCGTCCCATCGGGCCGGGCGAGTTCACGAACACCGCCACCGTCCATTCCCGGACACCCGACCCCGACCCGGAAAATAGTTCCGCCGAGGCCACGACGACCGTCCGGCCCGTCGCCGACGTCGAGATCTCGATGACGGCCTCCGAGGAGAGCGTGGAGCGCGGGGACGAGCTTTCGTGGACGGTGGACGTGAAAAACAACGGGCCTTCGACCTCCACGGGGGGCGAGGTCGTGAGCGAGCTTCCCCCGAATGTCGAGATCCTCATTTTGAACGGCATATGTTCGTTCACGGGGGAGGAGGAGAGCGGGCAAACCGTGACGTGCTCCGCCGGAGGCCCGCTCGCCTCGGGCGGGTCGAGGACGGTGGCGGTCATCACCGTGAGGGTTCTCGGCTCGGAAGACCTCACAAACACGGCGACCGTCTCCGCCGCCGAATCCGACACCGACGAGTCGAACAACGTCGCCACCACCCTCACGAAGTTCGTGGAGGCGGCTCCTCCCCCCGCCGACCCGACGGACACCTCCCTCACCCTCGCCACGGCGAGGAGCCTCATCGTCTTCCCCCAAAGCGTCGGCCTCGGCGGAGGACTCGTGGATGACGGCGGACGAGCCATCCCGAACGCGGAGATCATCATCGAGCGCCGCCTCGCGGGCGAGGGCGAATTCCGGCGCGTGGGCGCGGCGAGGACGAACGGGAGCGGGGTGTTCTCCGCGCGCGTCTCCCCGCCGAGTAATGCCGTGTTCCGGGCGCGCTTCATGGGCGACGGGGAGAATCGCCCGTCCGCTTCGGCGGTGGGGGTGAACGTGCGGGCGCTCGTGAACCTCCGCCTCTCGCGGAGCGTCGCGCGTCCGGGGCAAGGGGTCGTTGTCGCGGGGGCCGTGCGGCCCGTGAAGACGAGCTTCGCCGTCCTCACCATCCGCCGCGGCGGGAAGGTGGTGGTGAGCCGGAGGGTCGGTCTGGATGGGCAAGGTCGGTATCGGTTCGTGTACCGGGTTCCGGCGCGGGGAAACTACCTCGTTCAAGTTCGCTTCCCCGGCGACCGGGACAACGTGGCGAACGCATCGTCGCGGCGGTTCCATGCGACACCGCCGCCGAGGGGCGGCGGGCAAAACGTCAAGATCCTTCGTCCGGGTGCGGCGCAAACCGGGAGATGTGGGAACGAGAAAAGCTGAAAGCTGACTGGCTGACCCGCTAAAACCGAGCGGACGACGGGCTTCGAACCCGCGACCTCCAGCTTGGGAAGCTGGCGCTCTACCGACTGAGCTACGTCCGCGCAGGTGGGGATTTTACCATGACGAGCGTGAGGCTAGTGTCTGGGTTATATTGTGAAAAAGGCGAAGTTCGTAAAGGGAGAAACGAGTCAATGGGCAAAAAGTACGGGAAGCCTCCGATTGTCGAGGCTCTGTGCGAATTCCATTTCGAGCCGGACGCCGTCTGGGATCTCGTCATGCCGGGCCTTGCTTATGAAGAGCTTCGGAGCCACTTTCCGAAAAGAGAGCCGTGGAGAGTACTTGATGTCGAAGGGCGCGACATAGGCTTCCCGTATAGCGACGCGATCAGATTCCTGCGTGAGGATGAAAAAGCGGCTATTTTAGTGGGGGCGAGTGTTTTGTCCGTCAGTCATCTGAAGCCTTATCCGACATGGGAAGAATTTCTGCCAATGATAAAGCAAGGGTTCGATGCATACCGCAAAGTAGTCGGGCCAAAGTCTCTTCGGAGCGTGGATCTGCGATACATCAACGAAATGGAAGTCTGGGGAGGCTTTGAGAATCTGCAAAGTTACTTTAATTTGCGGCCTTTTGTCGGAATGAGCTTGCCTAGAGAAACTGACACGTTCATTGCCGGGATTCAAATCCCCTACGCAGAGTCGCGGGACATTCTAAAAGTCGAGATCCGGGGTTCTGGATCTGAAGAGAATGGGCCGATTCGCGCAACGCTCGATCTCGATTACGTCCTCCTTGAGCCGGAGAAGATAGAGCTGGAAAGCATCTTTGACTGGGTCGAGGTGGCTCACGGCAATGTGGAGGAAGCATTTGAAGCGTGCCTTACGGAGAGCCTGAAGCAGACGTTCGAGGAGATGGAGAAGTAGATGCCCGTAATCGCAAGATCCAACGAAGCTGCGCGATGGAATGAGATGGAGCCGCATGCATTCTCTGTGCGTGCTTCGCGTTTCAGCCCTCCAATCGCTGAAACAGGATCCGTTTCGACTGTCAGGATGGAGCTCTCGACAGAACCCCCCTTCAAGAGAGATGCCTGGGAAAACATCGGATCATCGCGAGTCCGCGCCGCGGAGGCAGGTCAGAGAACTCTCGAACGCTTTTATCATTTGAGGGATTCAACGGAAATACTGCGCTTCCTGAGCAAGGAAAAGCCCTTGTTTCCTTACCTGCTGCGCATGTATCCTGTTCTGTGGAGGCATTTTGGGACTCGGAGGATATATCTTGAAGTTGTCGCCGACCCGGAATTCGAGGACGAGAGACTGGGTGTATTCGTCGCCGTCGATTATGCTGCCGATGAGGCACTCGAGCTTCTAGGGAAGTTCGACGAGGAATGGTGGCCGGGTATTCCGAGTTGGCTTGAGAAGAGCCTGATCGTATCCGTAGAGTTTGAATGAGCTTCGACTGGACTGAATATTTCAGCCTGGCACAGGAACTGACCGGACAAAACCCGTCCGCTTCTTCCGGGCAGGAAGCCAAGTCCCGCGCCGCGATCAGCAGAGCTTACTATGCCGCTTTTTGCCGATCACGAAACTATCTGCGCGATGTCGAAGGCATCCCTATTTCTAAGGGAGCCGCTGTTCATGGACAAGTGAAGCGGGAGTTTGGGAACAGCCAAGACAATGTGTGGCGAAGCGTCGGAAGGAACCTTGATCGGCTACGGGAAAAGCGCAATAAAGCAGACTATGACGACGCGATGCCAAGTCTATCCAACGATACAATTCTCTCTATGGGTTTAGCCAAACAGGTGATTTCCGATCTGGGAAAGTTGTAGGAACATTTTGTCACTAACGATTACATGAACCCCCCCGAATACAAATTCTGCCCCCGGTGCGCCACCCCCTTCGACGAGAAGATCATAAAGGACGGCGAACCCGAACGCCTCGTATGTCCTTCGTGCGGCTTCGTTTTTTACCTCGGGCCGAAGCTCGTCGCCGGAGCATTGTTCGAGATGGACGGCGGGATCGTCCTCACACAAAGAGCCATCGAGCCGGGATACGGTTTGTGGACATACCCCGGCGGTTTCGTCGAGCGCGGTGAAAGAGCCGAGGCCGCCGCCGAGCGGGAGGCGTTCGAGGAGACGGGGGTGGAGGTCGAGGTTACGGGACTCATCGGGCTTTATTCGTACGACGGGCAAATCCCGGCCATCGCCTCCTTCGCCGCGAACGTCGTCGGCGGAGAACTCGCCCCGCTCGACGAGACGATGGATGTGAAGGCGTTTGCGAAGGACGAGATCCCGTGGGCCGACATCGCTTTCCCGAGCACGAAGGACGCTCTCACCGACTATTTGCGGGGAACTTAGCGAGCCGTATCGCCGAGGGCTTCCTCCGCCGCCGCCGCGATATCCGCCTCCTCCGCGAGCCGACCGAAGCCGGGAAGCTCCTCGGCGGAGGCCATGAGTCCTTCGGCGGGGCCGACGAAACGATGCCCCCACCCTTTCAAAGTCTCGACGTTTCGCCGCGTCGCCGGGTTCGCCCACATCTCCGGGTTCATCGCGGACGCCCACAAAACCTTCTTCGCGCCCGCGAGGACGGTCGACGATACGAGGTCGTCCCCGAGGCCGATGGCCGCCCTCGCCATCGAATCGGCGGTGGCGGGGGCGACGAGTACGAGGTCGGCCCATCGGGCGAGTGAGACGTGTTCGACGCGCCCTGATTCCTCCCACCACGTCTCGTCCGTATGCACCTTTCCTCCGGCGGCGATGGAGAGGGTTTCTTCGGGGATGAAGCGGAAGGCGGCTTTCGTGGCGGCGACGCGGACTTCGTGGTTCGCTTCGCGCAGCCGACGTATGATGCCGGGCGCTTTGTATGCGGCGATGCCGCCCGTTACGCACACGAGGATCTTCGCTCTCTCCATAAACGCAATATACCCGAGAACGAGGAAGGGAGCCGGGGGGTGATCGGTCGGCTCCCTCGAAATAGACGGTGGCCCCGGGGAAAGGAGATCTCGAAGAGATGGGTCGGGGTTTCGGGTCCGTGGCCGTCTTTGGAAATGTTTATCGGCACAAAGCACGACCGACTTTAACGAAAACCGGAAAAAAGGAAAAAGAAAAGCCGGGAAACTAAAAAGTCCCCGGCTTCGAGAGAGGTTTTTCAGCTTTGCTTTTACTTGCGAACCACGAGGGTTTCGGCGGCCATGTCGCCGAGCCGCTGATTTTTGCCCGAGATGAGGACGACGATGAACGCGACGAGGTATACGAACAAGCCGTCAATAATGCGAAGCACCGTCCGTATGGCCGCCTTCCCGAGGCCCGGAGCCTCGCCCGTGCCCTCCCGGACTACTTTGATGCCCGCGACCATCTTCCCGACCGTCTGTCCCATATAACCTTCCATGACGATGAAGTACGCGAGGCTGAGAACCGTGAGGAGAAGCGTCCCGAGCGTCCCGAGCGAGGCGTTCGCGCTCCCGCCGCTCGCCGATGTTTCTCCGAAGAGTATCGAGAGTATGGCGAAGACGATGCCCAAAATTATGCCGTCCACGATAGTCGAGATGACCCTCCGACCCGTGACGTGGACTTCCATCGTCGCGACTGGCGTTCCCGTTACTTCGGCCATGACCTTTTCTCCTTTGTTCGCCCACACACAATACGCCTTCCTAAATGATGAACCCGAAACACGTTTCCCACATCACTCAAACTACGTATTTTTTGCTAAGTTACGGGGAGTTTCCGAACCCGACGGGAGATCATGGACAAAAACCTGGCAGGAAAGACGGCGATCATAACCGGAGCGTCGAGCGGCATCGGGGAGGTTGCGGCCCGCGAGTTCGCCCGCCGCGGCGCCTCCGTCGTCATCGCCGCCCGGAACGCCGGGAAGATATACGCCCTCGAAAGGTCGATCTCCGCCTCCGGAGGCCACGCCCTCGCCGTCGAGACGGATGTCGCGGATAAAGCCTCCGTCGAGAATATGGTGGATGCGGCGATGTCCGCCTTCGGCTCCGTGGACATACTCGTGAACAACGCGGGCCTCGGGCTTTCGGGGCGCGTTTCCGAGCTTCGCGTCGACGACCTCCGGTATGTTTTCGAGGTGAACGTGATCGGGGCGGTGAACTGCGTTCAAGCCGCGCTTCCGCTCATGGAGCGCGGCGGTCGCGTCATAAACGTCTCCTCGGTCGTCGGACTCCGCGCCATCCCGATGGTCGGCGGATACTCGGCTTCGAAGTTCGCACTGAACGCCCTCTCCGACGCGATGCGCGTGGAACTCGCCTCGCGCGGCGTCACCGTCTCGACCGTGTACCCCGGAACGACACAGACTTCCTTCCGGGACAACTCGCGGCGAACCTCGAACGAGAAGCGCGGATGGCGCCCCTCGGGCGTGCCGCCGGAGAAGGTCGCCGAGAAGATAATCCGGGCCGCCGAAAAGGGTTCCCGCGATGTATTCGTATCCTTCCACGATCGCGTCTTCGCCGCCGCCGTGGGACATTTCCCCGGCCTCACCGACCGTGTCCTCCGCTCGTGGGCGAAAGGATGAGAAGTACCGGGAGTCGGGGGGCGCTCCGCTCCGTACCCGGCTTCGCCTTCGTCGCTCCGCTTCGGGAGTCGTGGGTCGGGGGGTTCCCGGCTTTCTTTGCCTCGACGCTTCGGCCTCGCCTTCCGGGAGGCTCGCGCCGGACTCGGTGGGATGCGTCCGCGTCGAGAGACTTCGCTTCCGGGCTTTTTCCGACTCCCGACTCCCGAAGCGAGCGGAGCGACGCGACCTCCCGACTCCCCAGAGCGAAGCGACCATGACCTTCGAGGACGCCGCCCTCACGAGGCTCCGCCGATACCGGGGTGAGGCCGACGGCTCGCTCGAAAACCTTCGTAGAGCGGAAGGGGCGGCGAGGAAATTCTCCGAACGGCTTTTCGAAGGTCTCGAATACACATCTTCGCTCGCGGAGGAGGCCGGGTTCGAGATGGAAGTTTCGAGGGGCGAAGCCTCGATCTCGATCCGAGCCGCCGCCGGGGCGGGCGAGTCCGCCGAAGCCACGTTCGCCGCCGTCCCCGGAGCCGCCGCCGAGACCGACGAGGATCTCATGCACGAAGAACTCAGCCGATACAGCCTCGACCCGAGCGGGTATACGGGGCGCATCCTCGGGTGGACGCCGGAGGCGGGGGAGGGGCCATGCCAAATATTCGCTGTGTACCGGGACGGAACATGGAAGACGAAAGGTCTCTTCGTCGCGAAGGCGAGGGGGAAAGTGGACGACACCGACGAAATAACGAACGGATTTTGCCTCCGCATCCTCGGCCGCCTCATAGACCTCGCCGCCCTCACCGGCGGGGCGGGGAGGAAATGGGCGGAAGGGGAATACACCCTCCGGAACCTCGAAGAAGGCCGCGCTTTCCCGACGGAGCCGCGCTTCCCGAGGTAAAAGCGCGTATTCCCTCACAAAACCGTCCTCACGGTCTCGCCCACCGACGGCGTGTGTATCTTGTGATCAGGCGCGAGACGAAAGGCGAGGTCGCTATGCGGTGCTTCGAGCCATAAGACGTTCTCCGGTCATCGCTCGATCCATATCACGAGATCCACCCACTCGCCGGACGCTTTTTCGAGTTGGTTCTCTATCGCCGAGATGATGGCTCCGAAGTTTTCGTTGCGGAAACTGTTCGGTATGAAGAGACATCCGGAGTGCGAGAGGCCGGATTCGTTAAGCCCGATCACGAGCGGCATGAAGTCCGAGACGTTCGCCGTCACGAGAACCCGCTCCTCCGAGATCGCGAGTTCGAACACTTCGCCGTCTTCGGATCCTTCGAGTTTTTTGTCTCCACTTATGGACTTCACGTCGTGTCCGCGTTCTTCGAGGGCTTTGCCGATGACCCTCCCGGACAAATGCTCGTCCAAAAGCAGCCGGGTCAATACTCGAAAATCCCGATGTTGAGGTTCGGGTATTTCTCTCGCCAGTATTCGAGCGGTTTGCGGTTTTCTTCGATCTTCTCGTCTATCTCTTCCGGATGGGCTTCGTAATAAGCGAGAGCCGCATCCAATGCGTTCTGCGAAAGGCTCGACTCTCGAAGCACCCTCTCCCGCCCCATCTCTTCGTATCCGACCACGACCTCCCAAACATCGAAGCCCGTGCCGAGAACCCACGCCCGCCTCCGGCCCTCCGGCCCGCGGAACGAGATGCCGGGGTGTTCGGCCATCCGTTTCGCCTCCTCGGCGGCTCCGCGGAGCTTCTCGTACTCGGCGATGCCGAGGATGACGCGCGTCCTCTCGCCTTTCTCGTTGACGATGTATTCTTTCACGAACTTATTAAAGCACCGTCCTCACGGTCTCGCCGACCGACGGGGTATGTATCTTGTGGTTCGGGGCGAGGTGGAACGCGAGGTCGCTTATGCGCCGCTTCGAGCCGTGGATGAGAATTATTTGCCGCGGAGAGAGCTTCTCAGTGATGCCGACGAGTTCTCCTTGCGTGCAATGAGCCGCGAAGCTCACCCTTTCGACCCGCCATTGCCTCTCTTCGCCCGCCGCCTCCGCCGCCCCGTACGCCGCCGCCGCGTTCGACGGAAGTATGACGGCGTTCTTCTTGCTTTTTTCGAGGCGCTTCCGGTAAAACGCCGAAGCCCCGCCTTGCATAGTCACCGGAGAGGCGATGATCGCGCACGGGCTTGTGAGTATCCGCTCCCGCGCCGCGTCGTCGTTGGCGACGGCCCGGATGTTCTCGGAGAAGAAGACCTCCCGAGGGTCGGATTGCTGCAAATACGGCTTCATATACCCGATTTGCTCCGCGTAAAGCCTCTCGCTCATCGTCACCACCGAGCCGTCCACGTATATGAAGGCGTCCCGGTCGAGGTCGCTCGCGTAGTGTTTGAGGCCGAGGATTATCTCCTGCGCCTGACCGAGCGCGTACGTCGGGATCAGCGCCGTCCCGCCCCGGTTCATCGTCGTGTCGTTCACGACCTCCACCATCGTCTTCACCGACTCGCTGAACGGCTGCGGGGTTTGATCCGCGAGCGTCGCCTCCATGATGAGGAGGTCTATGTCCTTCACATCCGGCAGCTTCGCCGAAGGTATCGAGAAGTGATCCTCCATGCATATATCCCCGGTGTGAAACACCTTCGCCGACCCGGATTCGAGAAGGACGCTCGCCGCCCCGAGGATATGCCCGCTCTCGGTGAGGGTCGCCTCGACTCCGCCCCCGATCTCGAACGGCTTCCCGAACGGGACCGATATGAGCCTTTTGCCGACCTCGTGTATCGGGACGCCGCCGGGGATGCTCCCGCCCATCGCCGCGTGGTCGTTGAGCGCGTTCACGATGAGCCGCGCCGAGGGCGGCGTGCAATAAATCGGGAGGTCGGGGCGCATCTTCATGAGGAGCGGCAACGCCCCGCAATGGTCGAGGTGGGCGTGCGTGATGATCGCCGCGTCGAGACCCTCGGCCTTCTCGAAGGCCGGGGCCGCCGGCCCCCTCCCGTCGGGCTTTATTCCCGCGTCTATGAGAACCTTCGCCGTCCCGAAGTCGAGGAGGTGGCTCGCCCCCCCGACCTCCCCCGCCCCGCCAAGCGCCTGAAAAGAAAGCGTCGGCCTCGGCTTCGCCCACACCTCCGCCTTCCTCGCCCGCGAAACACCGTTCTCGGACTCGCCGTTCCCGGCTTCGATTCCGGACTCGTCCCCGCCGGCCTCGACCGTGCGGGCTTTGGAAGGCTCCGAGTCTTCGGGATCCTCGGTGCGCGACGACGACGCGGAATTCGTCTCCCGCCCGCCCCGAAGGTCGCTGTGGGCGTGGAGAACTTTGCCCATGAACTCAAGGAGCCTCGCTGTTTGCGCCGCCGATTCGAGCGAGTTCGGAAGCGAGGAGACCTCGTTCTTCACCGCCCGCACGAGGAGCTCCCCGAAGCCCTTGTCCGTGAAGCGGGCGTTCTTGAGGGCATCTTGAATGCGGTCGCGCTCCTCGACGACGTTCCCGAGTTCGGCGTGCATCTCGTCCACCCGCTCGGCGGCCTTCGAGTACGCTCGCCTCTCGCCTTCGAGGGATCTCGTAAGCTGCGCTTCGCGGCGCTCGAGTTCCATGATCCTCGCGTCGAGGCTCTCCCGCTCGCCGACCGCCGACTCGGCCCTCTCGCGGGCCTCCCGAACCCTCGCCGAACCCATCTCGCGCTCGTCGGTGAGGGTTCGCACCTCCTCCGAAAGAGCCTCGGCTTGCTGCTTCGCCGCCCTCGACGCGAACGAAAGTTGCTCGTTCTCGCGTCGCAGCCGCTCGACCTCGGACTCGAGATCCCGCACGTGCGCGTCCTTCGACGCTTTCTGCTCCGCCTGAAGGCTCGCCTCCGACCACGCTTCGATCAGCGCGTCGAGAGCCTCTTTCCCCGGCCCGCCTTCCTCCTCGTCGTGGCTGATCGCCGCCACGAGAAGGTTCTCCGTCCCATGCGCCTCGGAGAGTTCCTCGATATTCTCCACCGACATGCCTTCGACCGCTTCGAGGGTCTCGGGTGGGATTTGGGTTCGCACGGCGGTTCGGAAGGCATCCCACGCCGCCGGGTATTGCTTTATGCGGCGGGACACGTCGCGAGCCATCCGGCTTCCGCCGCCGGACTTCCTCGTTAAAGCGTCGGCCTGGATGCCCCTCGGGAGGAGGATCTCCTCCAAGCCGGGGATGTTTTTGCAAAGGTCGGCGAGGGCTTTCCTCGTATCGAGGCGGCCGAGCCTCGCATGGAGAAGCTCCTCCGGAAGGTTCTCCGGCGGGAGGCTTTGTGAAAGGTCATTACTTCGGTCTTCGTTGTCGCCGCCGCCATCGGAACTATGTCCGCCATCTCTGGGTATGGGATCTGACATATCGGCTCCCTCCGCGAATGTGAATGTCGTGTCGCATCTTCATATGCGCGGATTTTAACACGGCCCACTTTCGCTCCCGCCCCGGCTTCCACTCGACCCGCACTTCGTATAAACTCGTCCCATGTCTGAATTTGCAGGGAAAAACAAGGTCAAAGTCCATGCCCACTCCCCCGGAAAGCGCACCATCCTCATAGTCGAGGCCGCCGACGGAACGTTCTTCGCCGTCCACGCCGACACCGGATACGACACTGAAAAGGGAAAGCCCGTCGAGAAAGCGTGGATCAAAGACAACGCCATCGGACGCCACAGCTTCGTCGAAGTCTCCCCGCCGGAGGAGGTCGCCGACCTCCGAAGCTACGCCGGCTGACGACGCTTAATCATCGTCGTTATCGTTGTCGTTCGGGCCGGAGCCGCTGCCGCCCGGCGTATTTGCGCCCCCGTTCTGTGGGGCGGAAGGCGCCGGAGACTGATTCGCCGGACCGTTGTTGTTCGACCCATCGTCATTCGAGTCGTTGTTGTTCGAGTCGTTGTTGTTCGATCCATCATTGTTCGAGTCGTTGTTGTCTGGCTGGGCCGGAGCCGTGGTCGGTTCCTCGACCGTCGGTTCTGGGACTTCCTCCGCCTCGTCGAGGCTATACGTAATGGTGACTATGGAGTCCGCCGACCCAGCCTCCAGCGAGGTTCCCGCGCTGGGGTTCGTGGATATGACGGTATTCACGGCCTCCGAGCTTTCTATCCCCGCCGGCTGATAGCCGAGCCCGGCGTTCAGCATCGTCTGGGCCGCGCTGGTTATGTCGCTCCCGACGACGTTCGGAACCTCCACTTGCGGCGGCCCCGAGCTTAGCGTGACGGAGACCGAGGTTCCCTCCTCGACCTCGGTGCCGGGGAGCGGGTCTTGCGCCACGACCCCGCCCTCCGCAACGTCGCTGCTCTCCGTCTCCGACACGGAGCCGAGCGAGAGTCCGGCGGACTCGAGTTGCGACGACGCCTGGCTCTCGGACGTGCCGACCGGAATATCCGGCACGGCCACCAAGTTCGGCCCCGAGCCGACCGTGATCACGACCGCCGAGCCGACATCCTCCGTCGAGCCGCCCGAGGGGCTTTGATCTATGACTTGCCCCACGTCTTCCTCGTCGCTTTCGGCTGTCTCGACCTCGACCTCGAAGCCTTCGTCGGAGAGGGCTTGCTCGGCCTCTCCCCGCTCACCACCGAGTACGTTCGGAACGTCGTTTTGCCCGCTCGAAACCGTGACCTCGATCTCCGAGCCTTCATCCACTTGTCCGCCGCCCGAACTCGGGTCTTGATCGAGTACGATCCCCGCTTCGTCCGGCCCGTCCTCGGTGTCTCCTTCCACCACGGTGAGGTTGTTTCCCGCCTCCGCCCGCGCCTCTTCGAGCGTGAGGCCCGTGAGATCCGGGACGTTGACTCGCGGCGTCTCCGGCTCGGAGGAGAGGAGGTTGTACCCCGCGAAGCCGAGGAGCGCGAGAAGAAGCAGCCCGAGAAGAATGAGCGGCACGAGCTTTCTCCACCGATTCTTCTTTTCGCTTTGCCGCGGCGGGACGGGCGGCATGACTTGTGTGCCGTCCGTTTTTCCGGCGCGGTTCATGACTTGCGTGGCGGCCGCGCTCGTCGGGGATTCGCCGCGCGAGGCGCGTTCGAGGTCGTCTATGAGTTCTTGATCGCTCGCGTACCGATGCTCCGGGTCTTTCTGGAGGAGCTTCACCGCGATCGCGTTCATTCCCGCCGGAACGTTCGGGTTGACCTCCCGAGGCGGGCGAAGCTGCCCGTTCACGTGCTTCATCGCTATGCCGATGGGCGTGTCCGCGTCGTACGGAAGCTGCCCGGTGAGCATCTCGTAAAGAAGCACCCCGAGCGAATAAAGGTCGCTCGCCGGGCCGACCGACTCGCCCATCGCCTGTTCGGGCGAAATATAGTGGGCCGTCCCCATCACCGCGCCCGTCTTCGTCATCGTGGACGACGAGGCGGCGCGGGCGATCCCGAAGTCCGTCACCTTTATGTCGCCGCCCTCGGTGATGAGGATGTTGTGCGGCTTTATGTCGCGGTGGACGACGCCCCGGTCGTGCGCCACTTTGAGCGCTTCGGCGATTTGCGCGGCGACCGCCGCCGCGGTTTTCGCGGGGATCGCACCCTTCTTTACGATCCGATCCTTCAAAGTCCCGCCGGAGAGGTATTCCATCGCGATGTAATACGTCCCGTCCTTCGACTCGCCCCGGTCGTATATGGAGACGATGTTCGGGTGGGAGAGAGCCGCCGCCGACTGCGCCTCCCTTCGGAACCGCTCGACGAACTCGTCGTCGGAGGCGTAACGACCGCTCATCACTTTGAGGGCGACCTTCCGGTCGAGGACGTTGTCGTGGGCGAGGAAAACGTCGGCCATCCCGCCGCTCCCGAGCGGTTCCATGATCTTGTACCGATTGTCTACGAGCTGTTCCACGACGCTAGATTATAACCGTCCCCATTACTGGTTTTGTTCGAAGAATTCTTGTATCTCCGGCGGCAAACCCTCCGGTATGCTCTCGGGCAAACCCCCCGGCTGAGTCTGCGGGAGATCCTCCGGGAGTTCTTGCGGAAGCCCCTCGGGAAGCTCTTCCGGCAAACCGTCCGGCCCGAGTTCCGGGAAGTCTTCGGTTTCGGGTTCTTGTCCGGTTTCGAGGTATGCGTCGATGACGGCCATCGCGACGGGCAGACCTTGCTCCTCGCCGTCGCCGCCGTTCTCGATCATGGCCGCAACCGCGATCTCGGGTTCGTCCGCCGGAGCCGACGCTATGAACCACGAGTTCGGGTCGTTCGGCGGAACTTCGGCGGTGCCGGTTTTTCCGGCTATTTCGACGCCGGGCCTTTGCGCCACAGTCGCCGTTCCTTCCTCGATGACGCCGACCATCATATCCTGCAAAGTGTTCGCCACCTCCGGTTCGAGAACTTGTGTTCTTTCTTGCGGCTGCAGGCGGTCTATGATGACTCCGTCCGGGGAGCGGACTTCGCGGACGAGGCGCGGCTCCATCATCGAGCCGTCGTTGCCGATGGCCGCCGCGACGAGCGCCATCTCGAAGACGTTCGAGACGTTCGTGTCTTGCCCGAAGGCGATCTGGGCGATGTTCCCCTCCCCGAGTTGGCTCGGGGCGATCGGGAGCGCGAAGTCCTCGTACTCGTCACCGTACCCGAAATCCTGCGAGGTCTCGGTGAGTTCGCCGCTCTCGATCTCCTCGACGGCGACCTCGGCGAAGATAGTGTTTATGGAGAGCGCGAGCGCCTGCGCGAAGTTCACCGCCCCGTACACCCCGTCATCATAGTTCACGACCGTATAGCCGGGCTGCTCGTACGTCCCGCTGTCATTGAAGCGGTCCGACGGCTCGACCCCGCTCCGGAGTGCCGCCGCCGCCGTCACGACTTTGAAGACCGAGCCGGGCGAATAAAGACCTTGCGTCGCCCGATTCAAAAGCGGCTCGTTCGGGTCTTCGAGGAGGTTCGGGAAGTTCTCGTCGATGTTGTTCGGGTCGTACGAGGGGAACGAGGCGAGTGCGAGGATCTCCCCGGTTTGCGGATCCATCGCCATGAGCGAGCCTCTCCCGGTGTCGCTGTTTTCGATGGCTTCGTACGCGATTTGCTGGAGTTCATGGTCGAGCGTGAGGACGACGTTGTTTCCCGGCTGCGGCCCGCCGGACATTTGATTTATGAGTTCATCCAAAGTCGCAGGGTCGGCGGTTCCCGAGAGGTTCGCGTTCTCGGCGATCTCAACCCCGGTCGCCCCGTACCGCGTGCTCCAATATCCGACGATCCCCGCATAGAGCGGCCCTTGCGGATATATCCGGCTGTACGTCGGATTTTGGCCGCCCTCGGCGGGTTGCTCCTCGCTTTGGGCGAGAACCGTCTCGCCGTCCCCGGCGAAGATGAAGCCCCTCGGAGCTTCGATGGCCCTTCGTGTTTGGAGACCGTTTTCGGGGTCGTTGGCGAGTGATTCGCTCGCGTAAACCTGCCAGTACGCGAGAACCCCGACGAGCGCGACGAAGCCGAGGGCGAAGAAATAAAAAGACCTCCGGAGGTGGCGGTTCATCCCGAACCCCCGCCATACGAAGGCGTTTCACGTTCCTTCTTTCCGGCCTTCTCGGAGATCACGAGAAGAATGCCCGCGATGATGAAGTTGCCGATGATCGAAGATCCTCCGTACGAGATGAACGGGAGCGTGATCCCCGTGAGCGGAATCGCCTTCGTGATACCCCCGATGATGACGAGGGTTTGAATAGCGAACATCGTCGTGAGGCCGTACGCGAGGAGCTTCGAGGAGTCGTCCGTCGCCATGAGCGAGATCTTTATTCCCCGGTACACGAAGACGAGGAACGCGAGGAGTACGGCGGTTCCGCCGAGAAGCCCGAGTTCGCTGGCGATCGCGGAGAAGATAAAGTCGGTTTGGACTTCGGGGATGGTTTGGGCGAAGCCCGCCCCGAGTCCGGTGCCGGTGAGTCCCCCGTCGGCGATATTGAAGAGGCTTTGGAGGATTTGGAAACCCTCGCCGTCGGGGTCTTGCCACGGGTCGATCCACGCCCTCACCCGAACTTGCACGTGGGAGAAGAGGAAGTACGCGATCGTCGCGCCGACGGCGAACATGCCGCTCCCGAGTATGACGTACGCGATGCGCCCCGTCGCCACATAAAGCATGAGGAGTGGGATCGCGAAGAAAAGCAAACTGCTCCCGAGATCCTTCTCGAAGGTGAGAAGACCGAGAGACGCCGCCCACACGAGCGCGACCGGGCCGAAATATTTGATCGCCGGAAACTGAATCCCCATGAACGTCCGGCTCGTCGCCGCGAGGAGATCCCTTTTCTCCGCCAAATATCCGGCGAAGAAAATGATGAGCGCGATGCGGGCGAACTCCGAGGGCTGGAAGTTGACCGGCCCGATCTGAACCCACAGCCTCGCGCCGTTCACCTCGTATCCGAGCGGCGTGAAGGTGATGCATATGAGGAAGAGGGCGGCGAAGGCGAAGAGGTATTTGTAGTCGAAGAGGCGATGGTAATTTCTGAAGAGGAGGACGGTGAGGAGGAGGGCGCCGCTCCCGGCGAGGATCCAGACCGCCTGCGTTATCGCGAGGCCCTCGGCGTCCGGCACGTCGTACGTGAGGCGGAAGATCATCACAAGCCCGATCCCCGTGAGCATCGTTACGAGCGGCAATATGAGGATGTCTGAGTTCGGCAGCCACAGCCGAACCGCGAGGTAAAGCGCGAAGAGCGTCCCGGCGTAATAAGCCCCGTATATGAGCGGCGGACTCGTCGCTTCCTGAACGAAGATGAGCGTCGCGAACCCGAGCGTGCAAATGGCGAGCGCGAGGATCATCGGCATGGTGGCCCGCTGCGCCATGAATTAGTTTCCTTGCCCTTCGGGGGCGTTTGCGCCGGAGTCGTTTCCGCCGCCGTTTTCTCGGTTTGCCTCGTTCTCCTCGTTTGCTTCGCGCTCTTCTTGCGCGTCGGAGCGGGCGTCGGCCTCCATTTGATCGAGGACCCGCTCGATGCCGTCTTGCTCGTAATATGTGTTGTCGTTGATCGGGTCGCGGTACGCTTCGCCCACGTCCTCGAAAGCGATGCCCGTCCTTTGCCACTCCTCGTTCAAAGGCACGTCGCCGACGGTGAACGCGATGCCGCGATACGCGACGACCTCGCCCCCGGCCGCGTCGAGGAAGTATCGGCTCGAAGCCCACAGATACACCGGGGTGAGCGGGAGCGCGAGGATCGCGAGGACCGCGAGGCTCCGGACGAGTCCCCCGAAAAACCTCCCGATCCCCGACCGCCGCTTCTTTCCCGCCTTCCGCCCTTTGGCGGGCTTCGCGTCCCTCGATGACGAGGCGAACGCGCTCGGTGCGGCGGCTCCCGCGGTCGCGCCGGACGCATTGCGGCCCACCGCCCGCATCTCGCGCGTCCCGCGCGAGCGACCGCTCTCTTTCCCTTCCCGTTCTCTTTCGTCCCGGTCGCGCACGTCTATGACGATGATGGTTATGTTGTCCGATCCGCCCGCGTCGAGGGCTTCGGAGAGAAGCTGCCTCGCGGCGGCCTCCGGCTCCTTCGGATGCTCGTTGAGAACCTCCTCGATCCTCGCTTCCTTCACCATGTCCGACAATCCATCGGAGCAAAGAAGGAATCGGTCGTTTGCCTCCACCGGAAGCACCGTGGTGTCCGCGTCCACGCTCTCCTCGGCCCCGAGCGCGCGCGTTATGAGGTTCCTTTGCGGGTGGTCCGCCGCCTCGGCGCGGGTGAGGTCGCCGCTCTTCACAAGCTCGGAGACGAGCGAGTGATCCTCGGTTATGGGCTTGAAATCCCCGCCCCGAAGGAGGTACGCCCGAGAGTCGCCGACGTGGGCGACCTCGGCGCGGGGCTTTTGCCTCGTCCCGCCGAAGCGGATCGCAACGATCGTCGTCCCCATCCCCGAGAGGCTCTCGTCGCCCTTCGAGGCGGCTCGTATCCGGCGGTTCGCCTCCTTCACCGCGCCGTCGAACGGGTCGTTCGGCTCCATTTTCTTGAGGGCGTCTATCGCCATGCGGCTCGCGACTTCGCCCGCCTCGAAGCCCCCGATGCCGTCGGCGACGGCGAAGAGCGTCTCGTCCTCGCCGGTGGCGACGAGGAGCGAGTCCTCGTTGTTTTCGCGGACTTTGCCCGGATCGGTGAGGCCGTGGCTGTCGAGATAAAACACGGCTTACTCCACGAGCCTGAAAGTCGTCGAGCCGATCTTCACCGTGTCCCCGTCTCGGAGCGGCGTCGCCCCGACGGTTTTTCGTCCGTTGACGAAGGTTCCGTTCGTCGAGCCGAGGTCCTCGACGTAAAGAAGCCCTCCGTGGCGCGAAAGCTGCGCGTGTTTGCCCGAGGCGTAGTCGTCGCTTTTGACCACGATGCCGCTCTCGGAGGAGCGGCCGATGCTCACCGAGCCGTTCTCGAGGGCGAACTGGGTTTCGGAGGCGAAGATCTCCGACTCCTCCACTATGAGTTCCGAGGCTTCGGGCTGGCTGGCGGCCCGGCCCTTCTTCGCGGGATGTGGAGCTCCGGCCACGAACTCCTCGTCGTCGGGTACGTCTCGGAGGTCGCCGATGCCGCGCCTCACGACCGCGTACACGAACGCGAAGAGGAGGAGGAGAAGGAGAGCCTTCGCCGCCAGAAGCGGAACTTGAAGCTCGAGCATTACCCTCTCCCGGAGCGGCGCCCGGCCTCGCCGCCCTCCGGCGAGTCTATGCGCCGGACGAAGCGGGCCGCGCTTTGGCCGAAGGTGAGCTCGTCGCCGCTCTCGATGCGCTCGCGGTCTATCGGGGCGCCTCCGAGGAGTGTGCCGTTTGTCGAGCCGAGATCCTCGATGACGAACCCGTTCTCCTCGCGGATGAGCTTCGCGTGCCGCCTCGACACGTTCGGGTCGGAGATCACGATGTCGTTGTCCTGCGAGCGCCCGACCGTCCACGGCCCCGCGCCTTCGATCGGCTGCGAATGGCCGTCGTCCGTGACGATCTCCACGACCTCTCGCGCGAGGCCGTGCTGGCGGGCCTCGTCCAGCGAGATGGCCGCCGTCCCCTGTTCGACCGAGCCTCCCGTAGTCTGCTCTGTCTTGAAAATCCGCGTCTGCCCCGAAGTATCCTGGGGAGCGCCCTTCTCCCGAGGCCCGTCCCCGCCCGTGAGCTTCGCCGTCACCCCGAACTCCCCGAACCTGAGCGAGTCCTCAGCCTCGAAGCGGACGTTCGGCGGGGTCATGAGGTGATAGCTTTTCGATTCGGCGTGGGTCGAGGCGTATTGAATAAGCTCGTCCCGGAGGGAATCCTCGTACGCCTTCATGGCCTCGGCGTCGTCCTCGGAGAGGTGTACGGTAAAGTCGTTCGGGGCGTATGTACGGGAGATCGAGACCATCCGGCCCTCGTCCATTTGCTTTGTGAGGCCCTTCGCGATCTCCACGGGATGGATGCGCCGGCGGAAGGCTCGACCGAACACGCCCTCGACCAGTCCCTCCATCCGCTTTTCGATGCCTTTGAGGAAACCCAAGAAAACCTAACCTCTCGCCCATGACACGAGGTATCTAATCGCCACGTATATTATAGACGCGAGGCCGAACGATATCACAGCGTCGACGAGATGCTCTTGCGTCCCGGAAATGACCGCCGCATACGCGAACAACCCCGCGAACGCGGCGATGGCGACCCCGAAGAACGGCATCTTCGCCCACTCCCCGAGCGAAACGACAACCGCCATGAGACCCCACAAAACCGGCAAAGCGAGAACCTCGGGATATAAAACGACGATCCTTTCGAGGTGGCCGATGAGTTCGCCCGGCCCATACGCCTCCGGTATCTCCCGGAACGGAGTTCCGCCATAGAAAGGAAGAACCCCGTCGTCCATGAGGATCGCGGCGAGGAGGAACACGATCCCCCCGAACATCGCGGAAAGCCCCGCCGATATGGGCCGCATGATGGCCCCGAGGAGGATGGGAAGCCCGGCGGCGAGGTTAACGGCGGCGAGGGGGACGGCGAGTACCGGGCCTAAAGGGAGCTTCGCGGCCCCCCGATTCAAAGACCCCGACCCGACCACCCACACCGCTCCGACCGCCGGGGCGAGAAGCCCGAGGCCGAGTCCCACGCCGCCTTGCAAAAGCGCGACCGCGAGGGCGACGATGATCGCGATAGCCGCCAGCCGCGGCAACAAATACCCCGCCACCCCGAACCCGGCGGCGATCCCCGCCGACTCCGCTCCGCCCAAAAGCAAAAGGGAACTCCCGAGCAAATACCCGAGGTATCCGGCGGCGAGACCGTTCGCGGCCCGCATCGCGCTCGAGGCGAGGGCGGCGGGTATCCGCTCCATCGGCCTTTTTTCAGCGCGCCTTTCGCGGTTCTCGATCCGTCGCGTTTTGCTCGCGGAAGCCTGCGCCGGGGACTTGGCCGCCGGGGCTTTCCTCCCGGTGAGGAGTTTGAGGGCGGCCCACGCGCTCGGCGGGCGGTGCGCCGGGTTCGGGGAGGTCGCCCGGTCTATGAAGTCCCGGAGTCGGTCGGTCGGCTCCTCCGGCTGGTGCGAGAGGAGCGCCCGCGCCGTCGCCCCGACCGCGTATATGTCCGTGAGCGCGGTCGGATCGGAGCCGTCGAGGATCTCCGGCGCGATGTACCCCGGTGTCCCCACCGCGAACCCGATCCGGGTCAATCTCGTGTCCCCGGCCCGGTATGCGACCCCGAAGTCGGTCAATTTCACGGTTCCCCGCCTGTCAACGAGGGCGTTTTGGGGCTTTATGTCGCGGTGGATGATGCCTTGCCCGTGAGCGTACACGAGGGCTTCGAGAACCTGCGCGAGCGAATCCACGACCTCCTCCACGCCGTAGAAGCGGGCCGCCTCGTCGAGCGGAAGCCCCTCCACGAACTCGGTCACGAGATAAATCTCATGCTCGCCCGGTATTACTTCGAGCGTCTCGACGATGTTCGGGTGTTTGAGATACTCGGCGATTTGCCCTTCGCGCAGCGCACGGGATCTCTCCGGTTCGTTGTAAACCGGAATCACCTTTATAGCGACATCTTCGCCGCGTACCAAGCCGCCGAGGGGTCGTGCTCGCCAGACGGTCGCGAAGCCGCCGCGCCCGATCATCTCGGAGAGCGCGTATCGGCTCTGGCCCTCTATGTAACGTGTCTCCGCCACGACTCGAAGAGTATTGTAAGCCATCGCCCCCGCGTGATTCTGAATCCTCGAAGAGAAAAGGGGGTCGCTTCGCCTTTGGCTCCGCTCGGGTTCTCGGTTTTTAGTTCTTGGTTCTTGGCTAAAAACTAAGAACTGAGAACGGCGAGCGACGGCGAGCATTCGCCAAAGGCGTCTTCGTGCTGGTAGAATCCACGCAACTTCGGGCCTCGGAAAGAAAGAGGTTCAAAGAGAGTGTTTTACGTATGTCGCGGGCGAGTGGCGGAATTGGTAGACGCGCTAGGTTCAGGGTCTAGTGTCCGAGAGGACGTGGGGGTTCGAGTCCCCCCTCGCCCACACGGCCTCTCAGGGGGGTGTCGAGATAGCTGAGCGAGAGAGACCTTCGCGTAAACCCGCGCAGCGGTCGCAACGGAAGCCCGCCGGTGGCGGCTCCAAGCGCCCGAAGCAAAGGGGTGGGCGCACCCTCCCGGCGTGGCTGACGATGCTCGGCTCGATCTTCTTCCTCTTCATGGCGTTCGTCTTTATTTTCTTCGTGGTACGCGGATGCGTCGCCACTCAGGAATCCACGCAAGTCCGTAAATACGTCACGAACGCCGACAGCATCCTCGCCGACTCTTCGAACACCGGAACCGAACAACTCCAAAGCGTCCTCGCGAGCGCCGAGGGAGAACCCGGCAACCTCAACGCCGAAGCCATAAGCCAGGCGGCGAACCAGTCCGAGCTTCTTTACAGCCGCGCCCTCGGAAACGAGGAGGTTCCTCTCGAGTTCAACGATGCGGATCACTATATGGTGAGCGCGCTCGGTATCCGGGCGGAGGCGACCGAACGCCTCGCGACCACCGCCGCCGACAACCCGGACAACTTCCCGGAGGCGTACGCGCAGGCCGTGGACAGCTATCGCCTGAGCGATGGTATATTACGCAACCATTATCTCCCCGCTGTCGGGGGTTCTCTGGAGAGCGTCGGTCAGACCCGCGACCAGGACTTCATCGAGGAGCCACCCCCGTTCATGGACTATGAAGAGACCGGGTTCGAGACGGCGACGGATGATCCGGTGGGGGCGAGGGACGACCCGAACGCATTGCACGGGGTGGAGATCACATCCGTCACAGTCGCGGGCGAACAGCCGCTCCCTCCGGGGGGGAACGTCATCCTCTCGGGCGACGACGAGCCTTCTTTCACCGTCGTCATAACGAACGGGGGGGAGGTCCCGGAGACCGCCGTCCCCGTCGAGGTCATAATAAACACGCAAAACGACCGCCAGTCGCAAACGGCGACCATCGAGCGCATCGAGGCGAACGGCGGGACGGCGACCATCGAAGTCACCGGCTTCCGCCCCGGCGAGGTGGACGAGACCGCGGAGGTCACCGTCGAGGCCGGCCCCGTCGAGTACGAGGAGTTCCTCGACAACAACACGCTCACCGGAACCGTGACGTTCGGAGTATGAGGAGGGGGTTCTTTTGGTAACGGCGATAGTCCTCGTCACCACCGAAGGCGAGCGCGTTCAGGAAGCCGCGCAAGCCATCATTGAAATAGAGGGCGTGACCGAAGCGTACTCCGTCACCGGCCCCCACGACCTCGTCGTCATGGTTCGCATCCCGGACTTCGAGAGCCTTAACGACATCGTGCCGGGGAAGATCGCGCAGGCCCCCGGCGTCGCGAGAACCGAGACGATGGTGGCCTTCCGCACGTATTCGAACTATGATCTCGACCGGGTATGGAGCATGGGGTTCGAGGAATAAAGAAGGCTTCAGGCATCGGGTTTCAGGTTTCAGGTAATTGAGGGGAGAGGGTCGGCGGCGGTGAACGTGCGTGCGATCGCGGTTCCGTACGACTCGGGACACCGGAATCTTCGCATGGGGCGTGGCCCCGAATACCTCCTCCGAAACGGACTCGCCGACTTTCTTTCGGCGACCGGGTATGATGTGGAGGTTCGCGTTTTGGAGTCCGGGAGCGCGCTTTCCGCCGAGGTCGCCGTCGCTTTCGAACTCGATCGGCTCGTCGCCGGGGAGATCCGGGATTGCCGGGAGTCGGGCGAGTTTCCGCTCGTACTGTCCGGCAATTGCAATAATTCCGTCGGAACCGTCGCCGGAATCGGAGACGAAGATGTCGGCATCGTGTGGTTCGACGGGCATGCCGATTTCAACACGCCGGAAACGACGACCACCGGCTTCTCGGACAACATGGGGCTCGCCATCGCCGTGGGCCATTGCTGGAAAAGCATGGCCGCGAACGTGCCGCATTTCTCGCCCGTGCCGGAGAAGAACGTGGTATTGGTCGGCGCTCGGGACATAGAGCCGGAAGAAAGAAAACGCCTCTCTGACTCCGAAATCTCCGTGTTCGAGGCGCGGGAGTCGAAGTCCGGGGCCGGGATGGAGAAACTGAAGTTCGCGCTCGAAGATTTGGGGAGTCGCACCCGGAAGGTGTATCTTCATCTCGACCTCGACGTCCTCGACCCGCGAAGTGTCGGAGCCGCCAACGAGTTCGCTCCGCCGGACGGTTTGACGGTCGAAGAGGTGGAGCGAGCGGTTCGTCTCATGCGCGAATATTGCGAAGTCGCCGCCGTCGGAATCGCCTCATACGATCCGGCCTTCGATCACGACGGAGCGGTGCTTCGCTCGGGTGTGCGACTCGTTCGAAACCTCCTTCGTTGAAATCCCGGCGAATGTTCTCGCACCGGGTTAAGCGAGTCTGTCGTGGGGAACCGAGTCGGGCTTTACGTCGAGCTTTCTCACTTCCTCGCGAACTTTCTCGTGATCTTCGACCCCCACGGCGTTTTGAAGGAGGAACTCCGCTTTTCGCTCGGGAGTGTGCGACTCGACCGAAGACGCCATCGTCTGCGGCATTTCCTGAAACCCGAAGCCTGAAACCTTCTTCTCAGCTCGGGTCGCCCGCCATCGCCGGACGGGTGTTCTCGATGAGGAACGCGACCACATCGAGGAAGTCTCCGCTCTCCTCGTAGATTTCACGCTGTTTTTGCCCGCCCGTTCCGCCTTCGACTATGTCGAGGACGTGCATTAATTCGTCCTCGCACGCGAGGTCTTGCGCGTGTTCCTTCAAGTTTTCGACGAGCGAGCGGGCGAGGTCGGGGGCGGGGATGGAGCGTCTTTCGGCGAGGTTGAAGAAGGCGGCGTCCATGCCGTGGCGCGACGCACGCCATTTGTTTTCGAGGCCGAGTTCGCGGTTGTACGGGCCTTTCGGAGCCTCGCCCTCGATGGCGCGGGCGACGATGCACCGGGTGAGTGCGGTGAGGGCGACCGTTTCTTTGAGGCTCGTTTGCGAGTCGAGGACGCGGAGTTCGATGGTTCCGAACTTCGAGTGGGGGCGGACGTCCCACCAGCAAAACGTATAGTCGTCCATCGCGCCGGACTCGACCATGAGATCCACGTATTCCTCGAACGCCTCGTAGTCCGGGAACGCCGGGGGCATCCCCGCTCGGGGGAACGTCTCGAAGATCTTCACCCGGCTCGACTCGAAGCCCGTGTCCATCCCCTGCCAGTACGGGGAATTCGCCGAAAGAGCGAGGAGGAGCGGGGCTTGCTCGGCGAGTCGGTTATGGGCCTGAATCGCCTCCTCGGGGCCGGGGATCGAAACGTGGACGTGCTGCCCGAAGATGACCTCCCGCGAGGCGACCCACCGGAGGGTTTCTATGACTTGGCGGTACCGCTCGTGGTCGGTTATTTTCTGATCGCGGTACTTCGAGAAGGGATGGGTTCCGGCGGAAGCGAGCGAGGCTCCGCACGCCGCCGTCCACGACCCGACGCGGGTGCGGAGTTCGCGGAGGACCTTCTCCACTTCCTGAACCGACTCGCACGGCGGCGTCTTTATTTCGAGGACGGACTGGAAGAGTTCATACGATACGGCGTCGCGCAAATCTTCGGGGAGGCGCGACATTATTTCTTCGATCTTCGGGACGAGTTCGCCCGTCGCCCCGTCCACGATGCAAAGTTCTTCCTCGACCCCGAGGGTATAGCGTGGGTTCCCGTCCACGAACTCTACCGGCATGATGTCTTCCTCCTTGAGTCCGGCGGTCGCGACCCCGCCCCGTTAGGCGAGGGCGTCCTCGATCCAACTCTCGAACACTTCCCTGGGAGCCTCGCCCGAATGAGCCCCCACAACCTCGTTCTCGCCGTTCAAAACATAAACCGTCGGATACCCGGAGACGTTGTATTCGCCCCCAAGCTCCGGCTGGTAAATCGCCGGACTCTCGATGTCGTACGTCTCGACGAACCGCCGCACGGCCTCCGGTTCGTCGCCTTGATCGCCGTCAACGCCCGCCATGACGACGTCGAGTCCCTCATATTGCTCTTCGAGTTCGCTTATGACCGGAGCCTCGTTCTGGCAATGCGGGCACCACGAGGCGAAGAACACGAGCATCGTCGCGTCCCCGCCTCCGAGCGACACGTTCCCGCCGCCGTTCACGTTTTCGCCGGAGAACTCGGGGACGGTCTCCCCGGTCGGGATGAGCCCTTGATCGTTCGCCGTGAAGTTCTCCGCGTCGCCGCCCCCGGCGTTCATGAACGCGAGGCCCCCGATGACGGCGACGGCGACCACGGTGAAGCCGACGAGGGCGAGGATGAGCGTTCGATTCGAGCCGGATGCGGCCTTGAGTTCCTCGTCCCCGATCTTGCGCCCCGACTTCTTTTTGGAACCCTTATTCGACAGCGTATTGCGAGCCATGGAAAAGACCTTTTTTTGGATTAGCGTCTCGAAGCGAAATGATATAGTAGCCGCCGTCGTGGTTAAAGGCCACAGCGACCGCCGGAGACTCTTTGCGTAACCCCCTCTCGAACTCGTACGCCGTCCTCGTATCCCGCCTCGTCCTCGGCGGCGTGTTCATCGCCGCGGGCATCCCGAAGATGCTCGACCCCGGAGCCTTCGCCGCCGCCATCCGCTCGTACGGACTCGCCCTCCCGGAATGGTTCGTGTCGTTCTCGGCGTACGCGCTTCCATACGCCGAAGTGCTCATCGGGCTTTATCTCATAGTCGGCCTCTTCACGAAGCCGACCGCGCGGCTTACGACCGCGCTCATGGCCGTCTTCACCGTCGCCCTTCTTCAAGGAGCCGTACGCGGCCTCGACATAAACTGCGGGTGCTTCGGAGCGGGCGAGGAGTCATCGAACCTTTGGCTCGCCTTCCTCCGCGACATCGGCCTCATCGCATTGTGTGTCCACATAATCCTCGCCCCGCTCGGGCGGGTGGGCGTGGACTCGCTCCTCTTTCGCCGGGAAAGACGCGAACCCTCCGAAGCCTGATTTCGACATACATTCCCCTTCGCGCCCTTCGTGGGTGGGAATATCGGACGGGACATCGTTTCATCGCGGTGGATGCGCTTCTTCGACGGGGACTGTGCGAGCCTTCCGAAGCCTGAACTGGGCGAGAATCGCGCCGGAGATCACGAGAAACGCCCCGAAGATTTTGAGCACCGTTATCTCCTCGGCGAGGAATATCGCCCCGACGAGTCCGGCGACGACGACCTCCACGGTCGCGATGATCGAAGCCTGTCCGGCCTCGATCCTCCTCAGCCCCGTCGTATAAAGCGCGTACGAAAACGCCGTCTGTCCGACCGCCGACACTACGAGGAGAACATAAACCCCGAAGGAAAGCCCACTCAAAGTCCCGAGCGTCGGGATGGCGGCCACGAAAAGCACGACCGACCCGATCCCGAGCATATGACAATTCATTACATACGCCGGGAGCCTCCCTGTCAAAGGCTTCCCGATCACCGAGTACATCGCGAACGAAAGCCCCGCCCCAAGCCCCGTGAGAACGACGAAAGGCCGCACATCGAGCGATGAGGGGTCATAAGCCCCGACGACGAGGCCGATGCCCGAGGCGGTGAGGAGGAGAGCGGCGATGCGCGGCAAACTCAAAGCCTCGCCCAAAAATATCCGCGCCAAAACGACCACGAAGGCCGGGGAGCTGTAAAGAAGAACCGCCGCCGTGCCGACCGCGCTCTCCTGAATCGTATAAAAATAAAACAAATAAAAGCACCCGATCGCGAAGACGCCGAGCGGGATGAGCAAAACAAAATCCCGCCCCCGAACAAGCAAACTCGCCGCTCGCCCCGTCAAAACCACGAAAGCCAAAACCACGAGAAAAGCCCCGCCCGCCCGAGTGAGGACGAAAGCCTCGAAGGAAACCCCCTCCGCGTACACGAAGCTCGCCACAAGCCCGAGCGTCCCCCATATCGCCGCCGCCGAAGCCACGAGAAGAACCCCGACGAGGCGTTCGCGGGCGTCGGTCATGTCGCTCCGCTCCGGTTCACAGTTCCCGGTTTTCAGTTTTGAGCCGAGAACCGAAAACTGTGAACCGGGAACCGGGGCGAAGCGACCCCCTCAATGACGGTCGAGCTTGCGCCCGATCTCCTTCAAACTCGTCCGATAACATATGGATCTACCATGCGGACACGTCGCCGGAAGCCGGCTCGTGAGCCAGCTTTTTATGAGAGCCTCCATTTCCGGCTGCGAGAGGCGATCCCCCATCTTCACCGCCGAGTGGCACGCGATGGTGGCGAGGATGTGATCCTCGCGCCGCCTTCCGGGGTCGGTGCCGGAGATGGCGGCGAGCGCGTTTTTGAAAGCCCCGGCCACGTCGCGGTCGGCGAGAGTGGAGATGACCGCCGTCACCCTCACCGACCTCGGGCCGAACGGCTCGGCCTCGAAACCATACACGGCGAGTTCTTCGAGGTTCTCGGCGGCGAGTTCCGCGTCGCCGGGGGAAAGCTCGACGACCTCCGGGACGAGGAGGCTTTGTATGGAGGCCGGGTTCTCCCCGTCGTGGAGGCGGTCGAGGATCGCCCGCTCGTGGGCAACGTGCTGATCTACGACCCACATCGCCTCCGGCTCCTCGACGAGTATGTACCCCGCCCCCAATTGCCCGATGACCCGCAATTCTTCGAGCCTCGGAAGCGCGCCCCTCTCGGGAAGCTCGGCGGCGAAGGGTGTGTCTTCGGCCTTTTTCTCCGGCTTCGAGGCGGCGGATATTTCCTCCCGAACCTCTCGCAAACTTTTGTTCGTCCCGGAGGAATACGCCGCCGAGCCTTCCGCCGCCCGCGAATACTCGTTCTCCCGAGGACGGTACTCGGGGGGCGCGGAGAGGCGATCTTGTGTGAAGGCCCGCTCCGAGGTTCGCGGTGTGGACGGGGCGTTCGGGGGACGCCACTCGATGGCCGAACGCACGGCGGCGGCGATGGCGGCGCGGGCGGCGCGTTCGTCGGAGAAGCGGATTATTTGCTTTGTGGGGTGGACGTTCACATCCACGCGGCGGGGATCGACTTCGATCTCCACCGCCACCGGGGGATACCTCCCCCCCGGAACCGTCGCCCGATACGCATCGTCGAGGCCGCGATGCAAATTATCCCCCCGAACCCACCGACCATTCACCGACACCGTTTGATGCGACCGACTCCCCTCCGTCAAACTCGGGAGCGCGGCATACCCGGAAATCTTGAAAGCCCCCGACTCGTACTCGACCTTCCGAAGGGCGCGTGCCTTTGCCACCCCTTGAATTTGCGCGAGCCGTTCGAGGAGGTCATTCGCTTCCGGGAGGGAGAGATAATCCCTTCCCTTCTCCGTGAGGCGGAACGCGACCTTTGGGTGGGCGACGGCGATGTGGGTGAGGGTCTCGGTGATGGAGGCGCGTTCCGGGCGCGAGCCTTTCAAAAACGCGCGTCTCGCCGGGACATTATAAAAAAGGCGATCCACGAGAACCGTCGTGCCTTTCGGGGTTCCGGTGGGGGAGACTTCGGCCTCCGACCCGCCGTCCACGACGACCTTCGTTCCGGCGCCCTCCCCGGTCGAGGTTGTAATTTGGAAGGCCGAAACGCTCGCGATGGAGGGGAGTGCCTCGCCCCGGAATCCCAAAGTGTTCACGGCTTCGATGTCTTCGATGGCGGAGATTTTGCTCGTCGCGTGGCGGAGGACGCACATTTTCGCGTCGTCGGGGGGCATGCCGTTCCCGTCGTCCCGGATCATTATCCTCGAAGTTCCGCCGTCTTCGAGTTCGACTTCGATGCGTGTGGCTCCGGCGTCGAGGGAGTTCTCCACGAGTTCCTTCACGACGGAGGAGGGGCGATCCACGACCTCCCCCGCCGCGACTTGCTGCGCCACTCTGGCATCCAAAACTTTTATTCCCATAGTCCGGGAAGATTGTACCGACCTCGCTCGGTTTTCCCACGTTCGTATGTGTAGAATCCGAGCCTGTGAACGAACCGAACGGACATGAAGCGGAAGGACTCCCCCTCGGCGAGGTCGAACGACTCGTCGAACTCCTCAAAGAGAGCGGCGTCGGTGAGATCCGGGTAAAAAAAGGCGACCTCGAAGTCGCGGTGAAGGCGATGCCGGAAGTCCCGGCGACCGCCCCTTCGCAAACCATCCCCGAGACGATCCGCCACCCCGAGGCCGAGCCATCCCCGGAGACGAACGGCTTCCACACGATAAAGTCGCCGCTCGTCGGGACGTTTTACCGCGCCCCCGCGCCGGGCGAGGACTTCTTCGTCGAGGTGGGCGACAGCGTGAGGGCCGGGCAAACTCTATGCATCGTCGAGGCGATGAAGCTCATGAACGAGATCTCCGCCGACGTCTCCGGCGAAATCGTCGAGATCCTCGCCGAAAACTCCGCCGGGGTCGAATACGACGAGCCTCTTTTTCACATAAAGCCGGAGTGATGGTCGCTCCCTTCGGTCGCTCCGGTTCTCGGCTAACGGTCGCGGAGCGACCATGATCGGTAAAGTCCTCGTCGCGAATCGGGGGGAGATCGCACTCCGCGTCGTCCGGGCTTGCCGTGAACTCGGCGTTCGCTCGGTGGCGGTTTATTCGACCGCCGACTCGGACTCGCTCCACCGGATGCTCGCCGACGAGGCCGTGTGCATCGGACCTCCGCAAGCCGCCGGAAGTTATTTGAATATCCCGGCGATTATCTCCGCCGCCGAACTCACGGGGGCGGACGCGATTCATCCGGGGTACGGGTTCCTCGCGGAGAACGCGCGGTTCGCGGAGATATGCGAGAGGATCGGGATAAAGTTCATCGGGCCTTCGGCGCGGGTCATTTCGATGATGGGCGACAAAGCCGCCGCCCGCGCCGCCGCCGAGAAGGCCGGAGTGCCGATCACACCCGGATCGGACGGCCTTTGCGCGGATGTCTCCGAGGTGAAGAAGGTCGGCTCGGAGTTCGGGTATCCGCTCGTCATAAAGGCGAGCGCGGGCGGCGGTGGGAAGGGTATGCGCGTCGTCCATTCGGAGGGCGAGGTGGAAGGGGCTTTTTCGGAGGCGAGCCGCGAGGCGGGGGCGAGCTTCGGGGACGGTTCTTTGTATGTGGAGAGGTATATCGAGGAGCTTCGGCACATCGAGGTTCAGGTTTTGTCGGACTCGCTCGGGAACACGTTCGCCTTTCCGGAGCGGGATTGCTCGGTGCAAAGGCGATATCAGAAATTGATCGAGGAGACGCCCGCGCCGGGGTTGCCGGACGGCGACCGCGAAGGACTCATGGAAGCGTCGGCTTCGCTCGTCGAGCATCTCGGGTACGAGGGAGCGGGGACGGTCGAGTTCGTGTATTCGGGCGGGGAGTTTTATTTCATCGAGATGAACACGCGGCTTCAAGTCGAGCATCCGGTGACGGAGATGGTGTCGGGCGTGGATCTCGTCTCCGAGCAAATCCGCATCGCCTCCGGCGAAAGCCTCGATGTGCCGAAAAGAGCCTCATCACCCGACGGCCACGCCATCGAGTTCCGAATAAACGCCGAAGACCCGAGGCGGAACTTCCTCCCGCAAGCCGGCCCCGTCGAGTTTTACAATCCGCCCGGCGGCCCCGGCGTGCGCGTGGACTCGCACCTTTATGCGGGATACAAAGTCCCGCCGCACTATGATTCGCTCCTCGCGAAGCTCATCGTCCACGGGAAAGACCGGGATACGGCGATCCGGCGTGGGACGCGCGCCCTTGACGAGTTTGCGATCTCCGGTTTGGAGACCACGCTTCCGCTCCACCTCGCGATTTTGGAGGACGAGGGGTTTCGGCGGGGCGGGGTCTCGACGAGCTTCCTCTCCGGGCGGGAGCTTACGAACGGCGGAGGCGTTTTGCGGCTCTCCGAAGCCACGCCGGAAGATGGTGGCGCTTCGGCGTAGTTTCGTCCGAGGCTTTCGGCTTCGGGGGGTTCGGGTCGGTTCCCACCTCGTCCATCCGGTACACCCACATCTCGTTGGCGAGGACGAGGAGTGCGGCGGTGAGGGGGACCGCCAAAAGCACGCCGATGAGTCCGAAGAGGGTTCCCATGATCAAAATGGAGAAGATCACGACCGCCGGGTGGAGTGCGACGGCGCGGCTCATGATGATTGGCTGGATCATGTACGACTCGACGGTTTGGATGAGGAGGTACGTCGCGACGACCCACACCGCGAGGATCGGGTCGTTCACGAGCGCGATGAGCGCGGGCGGAACGAGCGCGATCGCCGGGCCGACATACGGCACGAAGGAGACGACGGCGGCGAAGATGCCTAAAAGGAGCGCGAATGGAACCCCGATGATGAAGAGGGCGATCGTCCATAAAGTTCCGATAATGAGCATCGAGGTAAGTTGCCCGAGGAACCATCTTTGAACCGTCGAGTACATCGAGAAGAGGATCTCGCGCACCCTCTCCCTCTTTCCCGCCGGGAATATCGCCACGAAGCCGTTGACGAGCGGCCCCGGACTGAGGACGGAATAGATCGTGGCGATCAGAACGACCGCCCCGAGAGAGACGACGTTCGCCACGCCCGCCCCGACGTTCGCCACCGTCGAGAGGGCGCCGCCGGAGAGGAAGTCGCGGGCGGAGTCTATGAGGCTTTGCGGCTCGAGGCTGAACGGGAGTTCGAGGCCGAGGCGGTTTTGCGCGTCGCGGGCGAAGGCTTGCGTACCTTCGAGGAGGGCGGGCAAAGTTCCGGCGAACTGTACAGCTTGCTCCTCGACGGTCGGGGCGAGCGCGGCGATGAGGGCGACGAGCGCGACGAGGAGTCCGCCCATCACGACGAGGGTTCCGAGTCCCCGGCTCCACCCGCGCTTTTCGAGGGTGTCCACCGGGCCGCTGATAATGATGGAGAAAAGCATCGTCAAAAGTATGACGAGGACGACGACGGCGATCTCGTAGATGAGGTACCCGAGGAGGAGGATGGCGAACACGAGTCCGATCCCGACATACACCCGCCGCTCGCTGGCGCGTTCCTTCGTGGCTTCTTCGCTTCGGGGCGGCTCCGCCGATTTCGCTTTGTTTTCTCGCTCTTCGGCCTTCAAAGTTTGGTAATTCTATCCTTTCGCCACTCTCGTGCTAAATTTTGTCTCTGTCCGAGATGTCCGAGGAGATCGTTTGCCGGAGAAGTCCGAAAATAGAAGCGGGCAAGAACGCGGCCCGGATCCCATGACGTTCGGGGGCATGGCCCGCTTCGACGGCCTCGACCTCTTCGGCCCGAACTTCATGAGCGTCGCGTATAAGAAGAAGGGCGACATCCACGTGAACGTCGAGCCTTCGCGCATACACCCGCCGAAGAACGAGGCGGTTCTTTTCCTCTCGCGCCTCCCCATAATCCGGTCGTTCTTTTTCTGGGGGCGGCTCATTTGGCAAGTCGGCGGCTCTTTGTGGACGCTTGTGTTCCTCGCCGCCACGCTCGCCGTGCTCTGGCTGATGGTGAGCCTCTTCGAGTTCGGGAGCGGCTCGGGAGGGGCTGCGGGCGGCCTCTTCGAGTTCTTCACCCTCTTCCCGATACTTCCGGTCCTCCTCCTTTTCTTCCTCGTGATGCGCTTCACTTCGATCGGTCGCTTCCACGGGGCGGAGCATAAGGTCGTCGCGGCATACGAGAGGTACGGTGAGGTGACGATGCAAAACGCCCGCGCCTCGAGCCGCCTCCACCCCAGGTGCGGGACGAACATCCTCGTATACATCCTCGCCGCCGGACTCCTCGACCCGCTCGTCGGGTGGTGGGGGTACGCCATCCTCCAGTTCATCCTCATCTCCGAGGCGTGGTTCATCCTCGGTCAAACGAGAGCGTCCATCGCCGTCGGGAACTTCTTCCAAAAACACTTCACCACCACCGAGCCGCGCCGGGCCGAACTCGAGGTCGCCATCGAGTCAATGAACCATCTTTTGGACGCGGAGAAGGGCCATACGGGCGGCGCCGTCGCCACCATCCCGGCGAGGTTTTAGCGGCGGGGTAAAATGGGGCGAGGAGGTTTGATCTTGTCGAAGAAAAGAACACCGCTCAAACCGACGAGGAGTCCGAGGCCGGAGGATGTGAAGGGGGCGGGGGATCGGGCGCGGCGGTCGGCGGCCCGGCTCAGGGCGAAATATCCCGGTCGCGTCTTTCCGGATTCCACGGAGATCGTCCGCGAAGACCGGGACTCTCGCAGCTAGCCGTGGGCGAGAGACGACCGCGACCGCTCGTCGTCGACACGAGTGTGGCGGTGAAATTCTACGTCGTCGAGGAAGGACATGAAGACGCGCTCGAAATCCTCGACGCCGCCGATGAGGGGAGAGCCGAACTCATCGCCCCGTCCACAATTCTCGCCGAAGGCTTCAACGCCATACGCCGCCAGGAACGGAGGGGAATCCTCGACGCAGAGGATGCCCGCAACGCCTGGGATGATTTGCTCCACGCCCCCATATACACGTACGCCCCGGAAGACCTCATAGAACGCGCCGCCGAACTCCACTTCGAGAGCGGCGCGAGCATATACGATGCCCTCTTTTTTGCCCTCGCGGAAGAGTCGAATACCGTCGTGGCGACCGCCGACGATAAATTGCTGAGGAGGCTGGAAGGCACGGGACACGCCCGTCTCTCCGTTTCGCTCGCCGAGGCCGCCCGGATACTCGACGGGAACTCGTAGACGCGGCAACGAACCACCTCCTCGCCGCGGTTCCGGCTCGTTTCTAGCCGAAAAGCGTCGGAAACTTCTGGAAACTCCCAAAAACTACGTAGATTGTGTGATGCGCCGCCATGGGGCGGTTGATTAAGATCCTTGTAGTCGGCGTTAGCGGTTGCGTTCGCGGGGCCGAAGTGGATCAGGGAATGGTGATCCGGGCGGGTTTGCCGGGGGTCGCATGGGAGAGCGTCCACGGGCGCCTTGATGAAAGGATGGAAAGAAATGAAGCGTATCTTCGGGCCTTTGGCCCTCGTAGTTTTCGCGCTGCTTTTAGCGGGGTGCGACTTATCAGGTTGCGAAGACCGACTCGCAAGACCCGATCCAAGCCGGGAGGCTCCTCACATACACGGTGACACCGGACATGGTGGAATCCGAGCTTCCGGCTCCGAATTCCGCGTCGGAAGTCTCGCCGGAACTCCGGAGCATGGACACGAGCCGCGCATTCGCCGAGGGGATGCCCTTTCCGCCGATACAGTCGCCGCCCGAAGGCTTCGCCGGCAGTGGGTCTCCGACCTTTATCGTGCAGGATACGCTCCCGGCCTCGGTCAATTTCGTCTCCGTGCGGCCCGTCGGCCCGAACGCCGATGGGGTCATATGCAGCGACCCCGACGCGCAGCGGCGCATATTCTGTCTTTACAATCCTTTCTCCGCGTCTGATTCTGAGAGCGAAGAGTTGGCGCAGATAAAGATAACCGTCAGGACAACGAAGCCCGGCCTGATAAAGAACACCGCCAGGATCGGCACCGGCTTGATCGGATTAACGTCTTCCTAGGGCGGGAACCCGGAAGAAGATAGCGTATTCATCTTCGAGGATCCGGAAAATTCCGGCCAGCCTGGCTTCCTCACGAACGACGACATTCGAGAAATTTTCCGAGGTAGCCCGTTCTCATTCCCACCGGAGGCGTTTACGGATCCCAACCTCGAAAACAACGTCGCGGTGGAGCCGACACGGGTTCTCGCCGCACCCAAACCGCCGAACCGGCCGCGTACGAACCCGAACGCATGCACCATCGTCGGCACGCCCGGAAACGATATTTTGCGCGGCACGCCCGGACGCGACGTGATATGCGGCGGAGCGGGCAACGACATCATAAAGGGCATGGGCGGAAACGACGTCCTCCGGGGCGGCCCCGGAAACGACATCCTTTACGGCGGAGGTGGCAACGACACGCTCCTCGGCGGCCCCGGACGCGACATCCTCCGCGGCGAGGCCGGGAACGACCGCCTCCTCGCGAGGGATGGGGTTCGCGGCAACGACGTGGCGAACGGCGGACCGGGCCGCGACGTGTGCCAGGCTGACGTTCGGGACATAAAGCGGAGCTGCCCGTAAACTGCGGCGACGAACGAGACGAAAACGCGAACGGAGAGAGTCGGGATTTCCCGGCTCTCTCCTCGTTATGCGATTTTGTTGTGTGGTGCGGAACCCGCCGACCGGGTTTCCGAAAAACGGCGAAGACTCGGAGAAAACTCAGCTTTCGTTGCCGTGCGAATGCGGCGGGATGACCGCGCCTTCCGATGGCTGTATGAGAACCCATCCCGGCCCGGTGAAGGCGATTTGAAACGACTCGCCGCTCCCGCGCCCGACGAACGTCTTGAATGACACGTCGCTCTTGACGCTCGTCCTTACGCCGCCGCTCCACGCTATCGCGGATTCCGGGTCGGCGAAGGTCGGGGTGTTCGTGTCGAGGAGGACGGGTTCCCCGGCTGAGGTGACGGCCACTTTCCCGCTCCCTTCGAGGAGGATGTTGAAGAGGCCGCCCGCGAGCCTTCCGGCCCCCTCGACGCGCCTTATGTCCCACTCGATGCTCGGCTTGAAGGCGAGGATGTTTCCGCCGTTCACGGTCATGCGTTCGTCGTCGAGTTCGATGACCATGATCTTCCTTTTATCCTGCGCGAGGAAGAGGTCCCCGGAGCCGGAGCAGCCCATTAATTGAACGCCCTCCCCGGTCATCGCCTTCTTGAAAAACCTCCCGAGCCCGCCCGACTTATGCTCGAATTTCACGTCCCCCTGGTAAGCGACCATCGAGCCGAGGAGAGCCTGAATTTCGTCGCCTTCCAGCTTCACCTTGAGCATCGCGGAATTCTGGAGCGTGAACCGCTCCGTTGCGGCGACCTCCCCGAACTCTCGCAAATCCGTCTCGCTCAACGCCATACCTCCTTGTCTGTGGCCGGCGCCCCAAACTCCATGGAGCATCGTACTCCCGCACGAGCCTCCACGCCACATGGTTTCGGAACGTTCGTTCGCCGGAGCGTGCGTCTTCGCCGGAGGGTTTATCTCCGCGTCGCTTCGTAGGCCATGGCCGGGATCGGGGGCGGCGAGGCGGGCTTTGCGAAATAGTAGCCTTGAACGTAGTCCGCCCCGTTGGCGAGAAGCCAGCGCCATTGCTCCTGTGTTTCCACCCCTTCGGCGATCGTGCTCACCCCGAGGGACGCTGCCAATTCGAGGAGCTTGGCCGCGATGGTGGCTTTGTATGGGTCTTTGTCCACGCCTTGAACGAGGGTCATGTCGAGCTTGACGAAGTCCGGGCGCAGTTCGGTGAGGAGGTTGAGCGAACTGTACCCGGCCCCGAGGTCGTCGAGGGCCACCCGGAATCCCGCCCGCCGATAAAACGCGAGGATGTCGAGAAGTTGTCCGGTGTCCCGGATCTCCTCGCTCTCCGTCACCTCGAACACGATGCGATCCGCCGTTATGCCGGAACGCTCCACCGCGTCCACCGTGCTTCTCAGGCAGTACACGGGATCGTAGATGGAAGTGGGATTGAAGTTGATGAACACGTTCGTCTCCACCCCGAACCTCGAAGCCTCCTCGATGGCCTTAAGCCGGGCTGCCCGGTCGAGGTTGAAGAGAAGCCCCGCCGAGCGGGCCACGTCGAACATGCGACCGGGACTCACCAGAGAGCCTTCCTCGTCCGAGCCTCGCAGGAGGCATTCGTAAGCAAAGACCCGTCCGGCGTCGGAGGTGTGGACTATCGGCTGGAAGTGGGAGGTTATCCGGTCTTCGCGAAGGATGTCGAGCAGCCACTCCCCCCGAGCTTCGGCTATCAAAGCTCCGAGGCTCCGCATCCGGGCGAGATCCCGCAGCCCCGGCTCGGCCCCCTTCTCCAAAAGGAGCGCTTTGCAGTCGCTCAACTCCCCGCCGCTCAATTCCTCGGAGATCGCCCCCCCGACATCGCGCAATTCCTCCGGCCCGAGATCCACGGCGAGAATCCCCTCCAAAGGTTCGCCGAACGAAAGCCCGGATTCCTTCAATAAACCGCACAGGATGCCTTTAGTATGAGACAGAGGCGGAGCTATATAAAGCACCACCTCATCCTTCAAGGGCGCGGGCAACGTCTCGCAACGACTGCATTTGCTCATGCGTGGATCTCCCTCCGAGCTTATTTCCGTTCACAGGCATTTATCGGAGGGAAAGCCGAAAACTTTAGCCGCGAAACCTAAAACATCCGGCCGCCGGGTGGAACATCCCGGTCGGGAGCGAGCAAAACGACCTCCCCATCCTCGTCCGGCGCCCCGAGGACGAGAACGTAACCGTCACACGGGCGGTGGGATAAAACAATAGCGGCGACTCCGGGAGTAGAATCGACTCGACCAAGAACCCGACTCCATGACACGGAGCGCCGCGAGAATGAAAATACGTCTGATGATCCCGG
>JACCWD010000018.1 GCA_013697825.1 Rubrobacter sp. | reverse complement strand
ACGATTGTCCTTGGTCGTCGTCACTCCGTGTCTTCGATAGTGGTCATGGAAACGTTCACTATCTTGGAGGGCGATGGCCTCTATTTCTAGACTGCCATCAATTTACAGAAGTTTACGGACACAACCTGACTTCGCAGCGGAAACGTCCACCCCGTTACTTCGACGGCGTGGTTCTTCCCCGGACTTTATGCGGCGAACGCCGTCCTCGACGACATCGAGGAGGCGCTTCTCTGATGGACGGTCGGCGGTGGGTACTCAAAAGCGAGGCGCGGAACTTCTTCCTGTGCGCCGCCGGGGAAGACCCTCGCGCCGCCTTGTGGGTCTTCGGCTCGAAAGACGCCGCCGAAGACCACCTCGAAAACCTTACCGAGCCGAAGATGTACCTTGACACCCTCGAAAGATACGGCACGGAGATGCCCGCATGGATGAACGAAGACCCGCTCCTCCCCGAGCCGCGCGAAGTTTCCTCCGAAGACCTCCGAAACATACTCGATGCGACAGGCATCCGGTACGTGGCGATGAGTTCCGAAGACGAGCCGGATACGCTCGAAGTCTTTTCCGCCGAAGAATTCGATTTCCTTTTCCTCGACGAAGAGGGGGAGTGAGACTTTATGACGATGCGTCGTTACCGCATGTACTCGTCGAAGTCTTCGAGCGGCGCATCGAAATCCTCCGACACCCAGATCCGCCCCTTCCCGCTCCCGACAAAGCCCCGCTTCTTCGGCCTCTCCGAGGGGACGAGTTTAAAAACATTTCCGTCCTCGGCTTCGATGACGACTTCTCCGCCCTTCGCGGCCTCGGCGAGGAGTTCGGCGATACGATGCTTCGCTTCGTTGACCTTCACCACAGGCATGAGTCCATTTTACACGCAGTGTGCGAGCAAACGAAAAGGAGGAAAGCATGATGAAGACGAACGACTTTCCGGGGGTGGAGGTTCCCCCGGAGATTGTGGACGACTTCACCCGCCGCAAGTTCCTCATCGGAGTCGGTCTCATAACCTTCGCGCCCGCGTGCGGAAGCGGCGGGGAAAGCTCCGGAGGAACAAACTCGTCCGGCGGCACTCGCACCATCGAGCATAAGTTCGGTTCGGCGGAGGTGCCGGAGAACGTCGAGCGGGTCGTCGCGGTGGGATTCAACGAGGCAGATTTCGCGCTCGCGCTCGGGGTCGTCCCGGTCGGGGTGAGGGACTTCATCGGGCCGTATCCCGAGGAGACTCGTCCGTGGGCGCAGGATGCGCTCGAAAGCGGCGAGGAGCCGGAGCTTGTGGGAGGAGAGGAGATCAACTTCGAGGCCGTCGCGGCTTTGGAGCCGGATGTCATCCTCGGAATATACTCGTTCATGACGCAGGAAAACTACGACCTCCTCGCGGAGATCGCCCCCACCGTCGCGCAGCCCGCCGAGTACGAGGACGGCGGAACCCCGTGGCAAGAACAAATGCACATCACCGGCCGCGCCCTCGGCATGGAGGCGAGGGCGGAGGAGGTCGTCGCGGAGGTCGAGGGACGCTTCGACGAAGCACGTGAAAGCCACCCCGACTTCGAGGGGAAGACGGCGGCGATCACACTCATCTTCGAAGAGGAATTTTACGTCCTTGAATCGACCGACCTCCGGACACTCCTCTTCACCTCGCTCGGCTTCGAGATGCCGGAGGAGACCGGCCCTGTGAGCCGCGAGCGCGTGGATCTCCTCGACCGGGACGCCCTCGTCTTCGTCGGAGCCGACCGCGAGGATCTCGCCGACGACGAACTCATCCAAAGCCTCGAGGCCGCCGAGGAAGGACGCGTCGTGTACTTCGGGGATCTCACAACGGACTTCGCGGGCGCCCTCGGATACAGCAGCCCGTTGAGTCTCCCCTTCGCCCTCGAAGAAGCCGTCCCTCGCCTCGCCGCCGCCGTGGACGGCGACCCGGAAACGAAGGTGGAGTCGGCTTCGTGAGCGGCGCCGGTTTACAAACCCGCGTAAACGTCTTCCACCGAAAGCTCCGCCCCCGGCGGGCATGGGACGGGGATGCGCCCTTACTCGACGAGGTCGCCGCGTTGCCACACGCCGCTCTCGTCGCGGACGTAGTGGGCGACCCATTTGCGATCCTGCGCGGCGATGATGTACGCCTTCAAGGTGGGGACGCGCTGGTAGTTGGCGAGCTTCTCGCGGCGGTCGGTCTTCTCGGTGGACGAGGATACGACCTCCACGAGAAGGCACGGCTTGTCCTCGAAGACGGGATTCTCCGATTCGAGCGGCTCGCAGACGACCATCACGTCCGGATAATAGAAAGGCGAGTCCCCGATCCTCACCTTCATGTCGCTTACCTATACGCGGCAAGGAGTCCCCTCCGCCGCGTCTGCGAGCCTTCGATAAACCTTGCCCGTGATCGCGTTGTGACATAGCTTCCGCCCGTCATCGCGTGGATCTCACCGCCCACGTACTCGTGCTTGACCGTCGAACTCTCTTCGAGTTCCAAATACTCCTCGACGGTGAGGGGATGGAGCACGCTCATGCAGCGAGTATAGCGCAAGCAGCGGGAACCCCGGACGAAGAAACCACAAACTAGGAGAATCATGGACGGCCACTATATAACCTCCGTCGAGGAACTCGGGAAATTCTACGACCCGCCCTCCGAAATGGTGATGAACAAGCAAATAGACCACCTCGATGAGGGATGCCGTGAGTTCCTTTCAGCCTCGCCGTTCTTCCTCCTCGCCACCTTCGGTGGTTCCGGCGCGGACTGCTCGCCGAGGGGCGACGGGCCGGGCTTCGTCGGCTTCGAGGACGGCGGAAAGACGCTTCTCATCCCCGACCGGGCGGGGAATAATCGCATCGACTCGCTTCGGAACATCGTCGAGAACCCGAACGTCGGGCTTCTCTTCCTCGTGCCGGGGATTACGTACACGCTTCGCGTGAACGGGCGGGCGAGGCTCTCCGTGGAGCCCGGTCTTTTGGAACGCTTCGCCGTGAAGGGGAAGACTCCGAGGAGCGTCATCGCCGTCTCGGTCGTCGAGGCGTACACGCAATGCGCCCGCGCCCTCCTCCGGGCCGATTTGTGGAACCCGGAGAAGCTCGCCGAAAGAGAGGCGGTGCCGACGATGGGCGCGATGCTCGCCGCGCATACGAAGGGCGGCGTCGAGGCGGGGAGGTACGACGCATTCGACCGCGGGAAGCTCGCGAAGAACCTTTATTAGCCAGACAACTCAAGGAGGGAAGATGGACACGAAAACAAACCGGAGCCATATGGAAGTCTCGCTCTCCGAACTACCCGAGATCCACAACGACCTCACCCGCCGGGACTTCCTCACCGGAGCGGGAAGCCTCCTCGCCTTCGGAGCCACCGGATGCGGCGGCGGAGGCTCCGGCGAAGAGGCGACCGCGACGGCTTCCCAGACCATCGAACACAAATACGGCTCGACGGAGATTCCCGAAGATCCCGAGCGGATCGTCACCGTCGGCCTCACCGAGCAAGATTACCTCCTCGCGCTCGGGGTGGTTCCGGTCGGGACGCGTGAATGGTTCGGCGAGTATCCGGGCGCGTTGTGGCCGTGGGCGAAAGAGGCTCTCGGCGACGAGCCGGTGCCGGAGGTTCTCCCGGTAGACGAACTCAACTTCGAGCAAATATCCACGCTGGATGCGGATCTCATCCTCGGGGTGAATTCGAGACTCACTCAGGACGAGTACGACACGCTCTCGGAGATCGCGCCGACCGTCGCCCAGCCGGCCGAATACGCGGACTTCGGCGTTCCGTGGCAGGAAATGTCGCGCATCATCGGTCGAGCCGTCGGACGCGAGGAGAGGGCCGAGGAACTCGTCTCCGAGATCGAAGCCCGCTTCGACGGGGCGAGAGAAAACAATCCCGAGTTCGAAGGCTCCACCGGCCTCCTAGCCGCCGACCTCGAGGATGGCACCGTATACGTGTACGCCGAAGGTCCGGCCCCGAGGTTTTTGACCTCGCTTGGCCTCGATTTGCCCTCCGAAACGGAGGAAATCTTCACGGGCGAGGATCGCGCCCCGGTGCCGCTCAGCCTCGAACAGTTCGAACTCCTCGAAGCCGACGTCCTCGCGATGGGAACATACGGCCCCGAGGGCGAGGGCGTCGCCGAACGGCCCGTCTTCCAGGCGCTCGACGTCTCTCAGGAAGGACGGACGCTCTCCATGCCCGAGATGAGCCTCGCGAACGGGGCGATCACGTTCTCCACCCTCCTCAGCCTCCCGACGGCCCTCGACGAAATAGTCCCGCGCATAGCCGCCGCCATAGACGGCGACCCCGATACGGAGGTGGAACCGATAGAAAGCGAAGCGCCATGAGCCGACCCGGACTATCCGCGAAGCTCCCATCGGGATGCGATTCTTTTCCCGAAAAGCGAAAGCCGGAATGAACGGGTATCGGCAAGAGCATGAGGGCGAGGCTCCGGGATCCGGACGCATCCGTTCGAGTTCGGTGAAAGTTCATCGGGCGGAAAAGCGAGTCGAGGATGCCTCGGCTCCCGAAGCGAGCGAAGCGGGACGCGGAGCGCACCCCCCGACGATGCGCGAACGGCGCACACCCGGATCACAGCCGAGACGCTGAAAAAGCGAAGCTCGTGCGCGGTTTTGGGGAACTCAAACGGGGAACCCGAAACCGCTTTAGTTCGCGGAGTTGCCTTTGCTTTGCTTCGCGGTCTCCGCGTCTATTTGCTTTCGGACTTCCGGCGGAGGCCCTTGAATATAAAGAACCGCCCCCCATGACATGAAGGTCGTCGGGGTGTCGGCGCTTCGCTTCACCTCGATGCCCCAGTCGCCGCACTTTTCGAGAAGGAACGACGCGGTTATCGTCTCGGGCGGCCCTTTGACGGATTTCGTCGGCTCATCCTGGTCGAGGACGGGGCCGGACATGTACGTTACGAAGACCCCGTATCCGACCCAATCCGAAAGTACGCTTGCTTGATCCGCCATCTTCTCCTCCTAAATCGGCGGGCGGCGCCCGAAACGAACGCCGCCCGATGAAATCTCCCGTACTCTTTAGAATTCCATGTTCCGGCCGGCCCGGATGACCTCCGACGCCCCGCCCGCGCCCTCCGGCGGCCCCTCGGCGATGATGACCTCGGTGGTTACGATGAGGCTCCCGATGGACGCCGCGTTTTGGAGCGCGCTCCGCGCAACCATCGCGGGATCTATGACCCCGGCCTTCACGAGATCCTCATACTCGCCCGTGAGCGCGTTGAAGCCCTTCGCCTTCCCCCGTTGCGAACGGACTTCCCCGACGACGATGGACGGGTCGGCTCCGGCGTTCTTGGCGATCTGCCGCAGCGGCTCTTCGAGGGCGCGGTGGACGATCCTCACCCCCGTACGCTCGTCGCCCTCCATCCCGTCGAGGAGGGCGCCGACAGCCGCCTGTGCATGCAAAAGCGCGACCCCGCCCCCCGGCACGATGCCTTCTTCGAGAGCGGCGCGAGTCGCGGACAATGCGTCCTCAACTCGGTGCTTCCTCTCTTTGAGTTCGGTCTCGGTGGCCGCGCCGACCTTTATGACGGCGACGCCGCCGGAGAGCTTGGCGATTCGTTCCTGCAATTTCTCGCGGTCGAACTCGGAGGAGGTGTTTTCGAGCTCGCCCCGTAGCTGCGCGAGCCGCGCCTTTATGTCCTTCGCCTTCCCCGCGCCGTCCACGATGGTCGTGTCTTCTTTGGTTATGACGATCCGCCTCGCTCGCCCGAGCTGCGAAATCTCGGTGTTCTCGAGCGACCGCCCGAGCTCGTCGGTGATGACTTCGCCGCCGGTGAGGATGGCGATGTCCTCGAGTTGCCTCTTCCGGCGGTCGCCGAAGGACGGGGCGCGTATGGCGGCCACGTTGAGCGTCCCGCGCAGCCTGTTCACAACGAGCGTCGAGAGGGCTTCGCCCTCCACATCCTCGGCGACGATGAGGAGCGGCTTGTTTTGAACCTGGTTGAGGAGCGGCAGAATTTCCTGCACGTTCGAGATTTTCTTCGTTGCGAGAAGTATGTACGGATCGTCAAGGACGCACTCCAACCGATCCTGGTCGGTTATGAAGTGCGGCGAAACATAGCCTTTGTCGAACTGCATCCCCTCGGTGAACTCAAGCTCCATCGCGAGCGTCTGCCCGTCCTCGACGTTCACCACCCCGTCTTTACCGACCTTGTCAATCGCCTCGGCGATGGTGTCGCCGATCTCCTTTGAGCGAGCCGAAATAGTCCCGACCCGCGAAATGTCGCCCTTCGCGGAGATCTTCTTCGACTGCTTCGCTATCTCCTCGACCGCGACCTCGACGGCCTTGTCGATCCCGGTCCTCAGAATTACGGGGTTCGCCCCGGCGGCGACGTTTTTGAGTCCCTCATGCACAATGGTCTGCGCGAGCACGAGGGCGGTCGTCGTGCCATCTCCGGCGACGTCGTTCGTCTTTGTGGCGACCTCGACGACGAGCTGCGCTCCCTGGTTCTCGAAGACGTTGCCGAGTTCGATCTGCTTCGCGATCGTCACGCCGTCGTTCGTGATAGTCGGGGTTCCGAAGGTTTGGCCGAGGATGACATATTGCCCCTTCGGGCCGAGCGTTACCCGAGCGGCTCCGGCGATTTGGTTGACGCCGCGTTCCAGCGAGCGTCGGGCGTTCGTATCGAACCTTATATTTTTGTGGGCCATCCGCTATCCCTCGATGATTCCGAGGAGGTCATCGGAGTCGAGGATCAGGTGGGCCTCATCGTCTAGCTTGATCTCCGTCCCCGAAAACTTCGCGTAAACCACGACGCTCCCTTCGACGACCCCGCCGTTCTGCTCATCTCCGACCGCCACGACCGTCGCGGTCTGCGGCTTGTCCTTCGCGGTCGCGGGGAGTACGATGCCGCTCGCCGTCGTCTCCTCCGCCTCGGTCGGCTTCGCAAGAACCCGCTCGCCTATCGGCTTGAACTTCATTCTTCCTCCTCTGTTCGCTGACCGCATGACTCGCATGAATACAACGCCTTCCATCGCCGAAGGCGCGGAAGACCCAAATTTCCCGTCGCGAATCACCCTTTCCACCGTTACCGCGAAAGTATCATACACTCCCCGCAGCCTTCGTAAAATATAGCAGCCTCGGACGAGGCGCGAGGCGAGGGTTCCATTTTCCAACAATGTGCAAAATTTCCCATACGCCTTGCCGCGTGCGCGGGGAGTGGATACCCTATGTAACGATGCTTGCGGACATAAGGAGAGGCGGAGATGTTCGAGGAGAAAGAGCCGGTCGTCAAGGAGTACGGGGAGCGGACGTTGAACGCGGCCCGGTTATGCTATCTGCTTCGGCAGGAATGCGAGATCGAAGATCCGTGGCACATCGTGGCCGTCTCGCTGTGCGCCCACGAGCGGATGCACTCGAAAGATAGCTGGGAATACATCCTCACCCACAAGACCGACATAGAGGACATCGAGCGTCTCTTCGAGCGGGCGAACTCCCCCGAGGAGTTCCGCGAGGGCCTCATCGAACTAAAAGAGCGCGACCTCGAAAGGCAGATCGCGCGGGGGAATCTGAAATAGAAGGTTTCAGGCATCAGGTTTCAGGTTTCAGCATGCACTCGACGGACGGCTATGTTCGCGTGTCGGGACTTCGCCGATGGGTGGATCGCTTATGGACTCTGCCGGGAGTCGCCTGATCTCGTCCCGGCGACGCTTCATCCATCGGCTGTGCGAAGCGGTATTTCCTGATGCCTGAAACCCGAAGCCTGAAGCCTCAGTACGGCCTCTCGACCCATATAGGCTCGGGTGTGATGTCTTCCTCGGGCTTGGCGCCGGGGTCGTTGGCTTTCGTGCCGCTGACGGTCATGGACACCCGCAGCTTCATGTCGTCGTCGCAGAGAATCTGGCACGAGAGGCGCTCCTTCTCGAGAAGGTCGCGCATGGTGAGGATCATTTGCTCGGCCTCGGTCATGTCCTCCGGCTCGCCCTCGATAAACTCGACGCGGCAGGTGGTGCATTTCGCCCAGCTTCCGCAAGCGTGCATGATATCCACCCCGGCGTCCTCCTCGATGGCAAGCACAAGGCGTTTCTCAGGCTCCACGTCAAAGGTTCCCACACCCTCGATCTCCAGCTTCGGCATCCCTCTCATCTCCCTTTTCGCTTCGGCAAAGTTTGCCACAGAAAACCCAAACCCACAAAAAGGAGGGCCGTCCCATGAGTAGCCTGCCGAGGATCGAGACATTGGAGCAAGCGAGGGAAGCGTTGCTAACGATGGACGACGGGCAGGAAATCACAGCCGGGTCGGGAGAGTCGGAGGCGACGATCGCGAAGCACAACGACCACGAATTCGCCGCCTCGCTAGTGGATCTCGAAACCGGGATCATCAGCCTCCGGGACGCATCGCACATACTTCTCGAACATGGGGATCACGATCTCCGAATCGGGTGATGCTCGCTTCGCGACCCGCGTATGACTACACCGATGCAAGAAGACATAAAACGAAAGCTCGCCGACCTCGGGTGGGAGGTTCGGGTGGCAGACACGGGGGCGGTCGTCGGTGGAAGCGGCAAATGCCGCGTGATGGTCAGCTTCGGCGAAAGCGGGGAGCCGACCTCCGTGATCATCGCGCACATCGGGAGGGGAGGCGGCATCCTGAGCGGCAAATGGCGCGGCCTCCGAAAACTCCCCTCCCCCGAACGAGCGGTCCGGACGCTGTCGAGATAGAAAGCTCCGCGCTATCGGAGTTCGCTATCCCGTCCGCTTCTCCCGGCTGCAATCCTCGCCGAGCGTCCCTTGCCGCTTCTCCTCTTCATAAAGGCGTTCTTGCACGAAAGTTTTCAGCAAAGTCTGGTACCCGACATTCCGGCTGTCCGCCAACGCTTTCAGCCGCGTAATCGTGAAATCGTCGAAGCGTACATTGATGGGCTTCGTCCGTGGACGCGGACGCTCGTCTTCCGGCGCATCCTCGACCGTATCTAAGAATTCCTCGGACACGCCGTGCCTTTCCAGAAAGTCCATCCGCTCTTCATCGCTGAGATTCTTCGGTATATCCTTCAAGCTGTTGATTGGCTTTGTTTCGTGGCTCATATATTCCGCCTTCGGTACGCTCTCTTTTCTCGAAACTCCGCGTCTCTCGCGCTGCCAATGCGCCAACGCCGCTCTCTCTTGCGAACCCCCACCATGAAAAGGATCCGCCCGTCATCCGTCTTCCCGACGAAGATGAACTCGGGATTGCCGACCTTGTCAACGCCCATCCTCTTGATAATCGCTCGGGGATCGGTCGCGGCTCCCTCGGCCTCGTAACGATCAACCCCGTGCCGAGCAGCGAGCTTGCCTTCATTGAACTCGTCCCATTCAAACTCATCCAGTGGCTGCATCTCGGAATCGCAGTATACACCATCGTAAACACCAAAAAATCGGACATCATCCAAGTAAAGAGGGCGTCCCCATAAAGGAAACGCCCTCTCCATTGTGCATGTATTCATTGGAAGTTCGGGAGTCTCATTCGTTCTTCGCAACTCCCGGTTTTTTACTGATTCACCTCCGGGAGTTCGAAGCCGATGGCCTCGGCGGCGTCCTCGGGGTTTGCGAATAGGAGGACGCGGTCGTCCATTTTGACCATCCGCCCGTAGTGGGTGGAGGTTTCGATCTCGAAGTCCTCCGGGGTGAATTCCTCCACTCCGAGGGCTTCGGCGATCTCTTCGAGGTCGAACTCGAGTTTGTCGGCGGCGTCTATGCGGACCATTGCCGGGAAGCGTGTGATCTCCACTCCCGGCTTCTCGCCCATGACTTCGGCAACGGCGTTTCCTTCGACGCCCGCGCTCATCGTGACGCCGCACATGTTCGACGAGGTGCGCTCGTACTCCCATTGCTTGTTGCTCATGCTTTCACCCCCTCGGGAACTTTGAGGCCAAGCTCGGAGAGTATCGCCTCGAACCGGGCCTTCGCCCGCTCGAACGACTTGTCGAAGCTGTTTGGCTGTATTTCCGGCTCGGACCATATGGGCTCGAGGCCCTTCGCGGCCGCCATGCTGTATGGCACCCACTCGCCGAGCCACTCCTCCATAAGCTTCCGGTTGGCATCGCCGTGCTCGGGGTCTTCGAGCATGTCCTTCATCATGTCCATCGTGTACTTGAGGTCGCGTTCGTTGAACTCGCGCTCGCTCACGCCGATGATCGTCGAAGATAGCGAGTCGCCGTGCGCCGGAGCGAACCGCATCATGAACTGGCTGCGGAATAGCTCGCTTACGAGCGGCTCGAAGACTATGTTCGAGGCGAAGGTCGTCTCGGCCCAGTCTTTCGCGTTGATGAGCCGCTCGACGTTCTCGCGCACGCCCTGCCACGCCGGGTCTTCCATCCAGACTTCCTGGTGGATCGTCGCATTGAAATCGTCGCCGAATATTTCCTCAAGCTCCATGTTGTAAAGAAGAATGTCCTGCGAGGTGCGGAGCTTGTGCATGCAGTTCACGGCGATGGCGTTGTTGTGCATGTTGCTCATCGCCGCTCTTTGGGCGGGCATGAAGACGTACATGCCGAGTCCGTGGTCGGCGTGGGCGAACGCGCTCATGTGCTTGGCCAGGATTGTCAGCCAGCTTTTATTCCAGTCCTCGAAGACGTTCTCGGACTTCGCGTTCTCGATGCTCTGGCGAACCTGGCGCACGGAGTTCGAGCCGTTGATGTATATAGTGCGCTCCCACTCCTCGTTCGGGTCGCGGAAGCGATGCCAGTCCGAACACTTTATTTTCGTCCAGTTCGCGTCGTACCCGATGTCGCCGTTCGCCCAGCCGAGGATCCAACCTTGCGTGAGGTATTTGTCCGGATCCGGCTGAACGTCCACCGTCACGTCCTCGTATTTGGTGGCCCTCCGCCCCTTCGGCTCGAAGTAATTGTATGACCGGCTGTCGGAGCCGGCGAATTCCGCCGCGCCAGCCTCGGCGTCGGTCAGCACGATCGGGGGTATGCTTCTGTTGCCTCTTCCGGCGCCTTTGGTGATAGCTTCCTCAGTCACAGACGGGCAACCTCCTTTCCCTGTTTCGTTGCCCTTGCTTGCTCATCTCGTGGACTCTCATGTCACCTCGGCAAAAGCACCACCCCTTTCCCTTTCCAAAGTTTCCAAAGTGTTCGTTATCCGGGCATTCCGGGGAAGGTCGGCCCGCTCTCTTCCTTCTGCTCGGAGCCTTCCATCTCCCCGGTCGTCGTAAACTTGTCGAAGTAGACGTGCTCTTTATCCAAGCCCATCATCTCGAGGACGGGCAACGCCGCGTCTATCATCGGCGGCGGCCCCGCGAGATACGCCTCGCAACCCGAGAGATCCCCTTCCAAACGCTGGACGACATCGGTGATGAGGCCCGTCTCACCGTCCCACTCGTCGCCGTCGTCCGGCTCGGAGAGGGCCGGGACGAATTTGAAGTTCGGGAGCTTCTCCTCCATCTCCTTCAGCTCGTCGAGGTAGAAAAGGTCTTTCTTCGCCCTCGCGCCATAATAATATGTCGCCTTCCGCTCGTTCTCCGTCTCGACCATGTGGGTGAGGATCGAGAATATCGGAGCCATCCCCGAGCCGCCGCCGACCATGATGATGTCGCCGTCGGACTTCTCCCGCAGCGAGAAGACCCCGAACGGAACCTTCACACGCATCTTGTCCCCGACCTTGAGATCGCCGTCGAGCATCCCGGAGAACCGCCCGCCCGGATACACCTTTATGATGAACTCGGCCCGCTGGGAAGTCGTCGTCGTGTTCGCCATCGAATACGCACGATGCGTCTCGCTTCCGGGAATATAAAGTTCGGCGTATTGCCCCGGCATGAAGTTCATCTCCGGTGGATCCACGAGATTAAGCACGAGCTTCCGAATGTCGTGGGTGAGCGACTCGATCGCCTCGACTTCGGCGTGGATCATCTGAATCGGGATGCCCGTCTCGAGCATGTCCTCGTGGTACGCGATGAGTTCGACTTCGAGGTCGCTGTACGCGAAGGACTTGCAAAGGAGGACGAACCCCTCTTCCTCCTCCATCTCGTTGAGGGCGAAGGTGGAGAAGGGATCCATCTCGAGATCCCCTTCGAGAAGGAACGCTTTGCAAGCCGAGCATTGCCCCTGGCGGCACCCATGCATCAAAATGACACCCTGCCGGAACGCGGCGTCGAGGACGGTCTCCTCCTCGTCCACCTCGATCTCGATGTCAACCGGCGCGAAGTAGACTTTGTGCTTTTCCCCCATAATTCAGTTCCTTAGTCCCTTCAAAAACATAACCCCTCACTCCGTAACGACTCGATCCCCATCGGTAATGAGTGATCGTATATACCACTCATCGCTTAGTCAATATGTTTCTATATGTTTATATTTCCAAAATAACCGGAACCGTTTTGGAAAACCCCTCGTTTCCAACATGGCTGGAATTACCGACAAAAAGAGGAGGGGCCGGGAATTCCCGGCCCCTCCTCGAATGCTCCGGCTGAAAGCCGACGCGGCTATAAGCTATAGCGAGTTGTTTATAGTGAAGCCTGCCTTGTATTCCTTGATGTGCTTCTCGCGCTCCTCGTCGGACATTTGGTTGAGGAGGACGTTGGGGC
>JACCWD010000016.1 GCA_013697825.1 Rubrobacter sp. | reverse complement strand
CTCGCCGACGGCGCGGCCCCCGGCAACCCTCCGCGCATCACCGAGGAGGCGAGAAGCTACATGGAGGGGAGGCTCGCCGAGGAGAGGACGTGGAACGCCACGCAGTTGGCGGAGGCTTTGAGGGGGGGTTCTCCGTCGCGGTGACGCCGGGGGCGGTTCGCCAGCATCTGCTTTCGATGGGCTATTCGTGGAAGCGCACCCGCTACGCGCCCGCCAGAGAGCCGGACCCCGAGGAGGAGATGGAGGCCCGCAAGGAGTTGGAGGGGCTGAAAAAGGGGCCTCCGAGGGTCGGCTGGTCTTGAAACACCTGGACGGTAGCGGCTTCTCGCTGTGCCTGCCCCCGACGAGTTGCTGGACGAGGAAGGGGCAAGCTCACCAGCATCGGACTCCGACGAGGTGGGGGTCGCGCGGGCGTATAAACCTCATCGGCACGATGGCTTCAGGCGCGGAGGGAGGGCGGCTTGAGTACGCGATGCTCGACGGGCCGTGCCGAACCGGAGAGGTTGTTCTCTACCTGGACGCCCTGGCCGAGGAGGCCGAGGGTGCGGGCAGGGAGGTCGTGGTAGTTCTCGACAACGCGCCGTTCCACACGGCGAAGGCGGTGAAGGAGAGGCGGCCAGAGTGGGAGGCCAAAGGACTCAATCCAAAGGACTCAATCTCTACCACCTGCCCGCGTACTGCCCGCATCTGAACCTCGTCGAGGGGGTGTGGCGCAGGCTCAAGGGCTTTCTCATGCCCCGCCGCTTCTACGACTCGGTGGCCCAGTTGAAGGAGGCCGTGCTTCATGCTTTGCGCCTGCTGGGAGCCGTGGAGATTCATTCTCAACTTGGAGATACTTAGAAATCATTGAGGGGGCGAAGGCCATGACCTTCGCCGTCAATCCATCAACTGACCGCCGTTCACCTCGATGATCTCCCCGACGAGATAGCTTCCGCCGTCCGACGCGAGGAACACGACCGCCCCGGCGACTTCCTCCGGCGCGCCTTCGCGCCCGATGGGGATGGCTCCCTTCATCTTCTCTCGCACGTCAGGCGGCGTGAATTGATCGTGGAAGGGAGTCGTGATGATCCCCGGCGCGACGCCGTTCACGAGTATGCCGTCGGAGACGAGTTCCTTCGCCATCGAGCGCGTGAGATTGCTGACCCCGGCCTTCGCGGTCGCGTACGCCGAGGAGCCGGGGCCGCCCCCATTTCTCGCCGCCACCGAGGTCGTGTTTATGATGCGGCCTTCGCCTTTCTCCTTCATCTTCGAGAGGACGGCCTGCGAGACAAGCATGACGCTCTTCAAATTCACGTCCATCACCCGATCCCACAAATCCTCCGTCATATCGGCGAAGGGGCGACGTTCGAGGAGAGATCCCGCATTGTTCACGAGAACCTCGACCGGACCGAAACGGTCTTCGATCTCCGAGAGCATCCGCGAAACTTCGCCCGCGTCCGAGACATCTCCCCCGACGACCATCGCCTCGCCGCCGGAGGATTTTATTCCTTCGACGACCTTCTTCGCCTCGTCCTCGCTGCGATTATAGTGAACCGCGACGCGGCATCCCTCCCTCGCGAGGGCGGCGGCGCACGCCGCCCCGATGCCCGTGCTGCTCCCCGTCACCCACGCGACTTTCCCTGAAAGCGTCATACTTCCCTCCTTATTCACCGAAGAACGGCTCGCCGGGACGAGCGTATTCTCGGGCGACCTCTTCGTTCAAATCCACACCGAGTCCCGGAGCCTCAGGAACTTTTATGTAACCGTCTTTTATGATCGGGCCGTCGAAGCCAACCACCATATCCTCCCAGAAAGGCACGCTCATACCGTGCCATTCGAGCGCGAGGAAGTTCGGGATGGCGGCGCATACGTGAGCCGAGGCGATGGTTCCGACGGGACTCGCGATGCAATGCGGCGCGACGGCGACGTAATGCGCGTCGGCCATGTCGGCTATTTTGCGCCCTTCGAGAAGGCCGCCCGTTTTCTGGAGATCGGGTGCGATGATGTCGAGCGCTCCCTTTTCGAGCGCCTCGCGGAAACCGTACCTCATATAGTAATTTTCGCCGCTCGATATCGGGGTCTTCGTGCTTTGGGTGACTCGCCTCATCGCCTCGATGTTCTCCGGCGGAACCGGATCTTCGAGCCACATGAGGCCGTATGGCTCGAGTTCGCACGCGAGCCTCTCGGCGTCGGAGACATTGTATCGCCAGTGGAGGTCGAAGGCGATGTCCACCGCATCCCCGACGGCCTCGCGAACACCTTCCACGAGCGCGGCCATGAACTTCACCTCGGCGTGCGTGAGCGTCCCGGAGTGCGTGTCCTTCGTGTACGGGTTCGGCACGTCGAGGTCGAACTTCATCGCCGTGAAGCCCATATCCGCCACCTCGCGGGCGCGACTCGCGTACATCTCCGGCGTGAAAACTTCATCGGTGGCGGCCTCTCCGAAGGCGCGTCCGTGGACGGGATGGTTTATCTCGGAGGCGATGGCCGATTTCTCCGCCTCCGGGAGCCACCTCGGGTGGCGGGCGACCATCACCGAGTCGAGGGCTTCGAGGGCTTCCCCGGCGTGACAGTCGGCGTATATGCGGACTTCATCCCGATACTTCCCGCCGAGGAGGTTGTGAATGGGCATCCCGTAAAACTTCCCGACCACATCCCACAACGCCGCCTCGATGCCGGAGATGGCGTTGTATACGATGCCCCCCATCGAACCCGCGCCGGAGGCCGCCCACCGCATCTTCGAGAAGAGTTTGTCCACGTTGCGCGGGTCTTCGCCGACGAGGAGCGGTTTCAAGTCGGCGATGATCGCTGTGAGGCCCGGAGCGAGGAAGCTCTCCCCGAGTCCGGTGATCCCCTCGTCGGTATATATCCGTGTGAACGTCCAATCGTAGTTCGCCTCGACGACGGCGGTTCGGACATCGGTTATTTTCATCGCTCTCCCATCTTCGGCGTCGCCACCGATGATTTTCCGAGGGCTTGTATTTGCGTCGGGAGCATCGTGAGTTCGGGGATGGAGACGTGCGGCGGAAGCATTGTGAGGAAGCGGCACGCTTCGGCAACGTCCTCGGGCTTCAAACTCGCGTCCCGGACTTCCCTCGGAGGGGGTTCGGGGCGGTTGTCGAGGATGGGGGTGTCTATGATGCCGGGGAGGATGGTGGAGAAGCGCACTCCGTTTTCGTGTTCCTCGAAGCCGGCGGCCCTCGCGAGGCCGATCATGCCGAGCTTCGACGCCTGGTAAGCCGCCCCCGAAACATCCGGCCACGTCCCCGAAACGGAAGATATGAGGATGGCGTCGCCGCGAGACTCCCGGAGGTACGGCAATGCGGCGTGGACGAAATAAAACGCGCCGGAGAGGTTCACGGCGAGCATCCGATCCCACGTCTCGGGCGTGAGCCGATCGAGCTTCCGATCCGGGACGTTCATCCCGGCGGCGAGGACGAGTATGTTTATTCCTTCGCTCCCCCCGACGTCGCGCACGAGATTCTCGACGGACTCCCGATCCGAAACGTCGAGGGCGTGGGTGGCGAAGCGTCCGGAGGACATCCGCTCCTCGCCCGCCCCCTCGCGCATCGCGTCCTCGCGGCGGGAAACGGCGAGGACGTTCGCGCCGTGGTCGAAGAGGAGCTTCGCCGTTTCGAGGCCGACGCCGCTCGAAGCCCCGGTTATGATGGCCGTCTTTCCTTCGATGCTTTGGGTCATCGCTTCGCTCCGTTCTCGGTTTTCAGTTCTTCGTTCTTAGCCAAAAACCGAGAACCGAAAACGAAGGACGACGGGCGAAGCCCCTCCCCGCTCCCGGCCCTTCTCACTTCGACTCCGGTTCCGCGAGGAATACTTTGATTTGCTCGGACGGGCCGCGTACGAGATCCGCGAAGGCTCCGGGGCCGTGTTCGAGGGGGAGCGGCGAAGCCATCTCCCCGATCCCGGCTTCGCCCGAGGAGATCCAAGCGACCGCCTGCGCGAAGTCGTCCTTCGTGTACGCGTACGACCCTTGCAATGCGACTTGCCGCCGGATGACATCGTGGAATCCGACGGAGGTCTCGTCCTCGTGAAGCCCGATCATGACGACCGACCCGCCGGGCCGCGAAAGCTCCGCCCCGGCCCTCCGCGTCTCGCCCGCCCCCACGGCGTCCACCACGAGATCCGCCCCGAACCCTTCCGTCCGTCCGTCGAGATATTCCTTCGCTTCCCCGGCGGAGGCGAAAACCGCGCTCGCTCCGAACTCCCGAGCGTGTTCCCGCCTCGCCTCGTACGGCTCGACGACGGACACATCGGCCACGCCGGAAAGCACGACGGATTGGAGGCACATGAGGCCTATGGTTCCAGCCCCGACGACGACGGCGCTCTCGACCGGGCCGCGCGAGAGGCCGAGGCGGGCGACGTGTACTCCGTTGGCGAGCGGCTCGGCGAGCGCGGCGGCGGAGACATCGAGCGATCCGGGAACCTCCGTGAGGCACGACTCCGGGACGGCGACGTACTCGGCGAACCCTCCGGGATGCTGTATGCCAACCAACGTCCGCCTCGCGCACAAATTATCCATCCCGGCCCGGCACATCCGGCACTCCCCGCACGAAAGAAGCGGATTGACCGTCGCCTTCTTCCCGACCCATTCCTCGGAGACACCGTTCCCGACCTCGACTATGGTTCCGGCGAACTCGTGGCCCATAACCAAAGGCGGTGTCCGGTTCCCCATCCTCCCGAGATAACCTTCGATCTCCGACCCGCATATCCCCGCCGACCCGACCCGAAGCACCACACCACCCGAATCGGCTCCCGGCTCGGCCATATCCTCGACGGTCATTTCCTCCGGGCCTTGCCACACGAGACTCTTCATCCATCCACTCCGTTTCCTGAAATTTTCTCTCCCGTCCGATGAAAGCATAGCAAAGTTGTATGACCAATTTTGATAGAGTGGATGTGGGAGGATAATCGCAAAGCGAAGGAAAGGCGGAGGGATGAAAAGGCTCGAAGGAAAGCGGGCGATCGTAACGGGAGCGGGAAACGGCATCGGGCGCGAAATATCGCTCCGGCTCGCGAGCGAAGGCGCGATGGTCGCCCTCGCGGACCTCGACGAAGAGGCTGCGAAAAAGGTCGCCTCGGAGATAGACGGCGACACCATCATCCACAAAACCGACGTGGCGAACCCCGAGGATTTCGAGGCTCTCGTCGGGAGGGTCGTATCGGAGTGGGGCGGCCTCGATGTGATGGTGAACAACGCGGGCGTCGGGGTCGCCGCGAACGCGCCGGACACCTCCCTCGACGACTGGCAGTTCGTCATGAGCGTCAATTTGAAGGGGACTTTCCTCGGAATGAAGTACGCGGTCCCGGCGATGAGGGATTCGGGCGGAGGCTCCATCGTGAACATGTCGTCCATCGCCGCTCTCGTGGGACTCAAAGACCGGGCGGCTTATAGCGCGGCGAAGGGCGGAATCCTCGCGCTCACCCGCGCGGCGGCCATAGACCACATCGAAGAAGGGATACGGGTGAATTGCATCGCGCCCGGCACCGTCGAGACGCCGTGGGTGGATCGCATAACGAGCGGATACGACGATCCGGTGGAGGCGAAAGAGACTATGAAGGCGAGGCAGCCGCACGGACGCTTCGTCCAGCCGGAGGAGATCGCCGCGATGGCCGCGTATTTGGCTTCCGACGAATCGGCTTCGGTCGTCGGGGCGTGCATGGTCGTGGACGGCGGCGTGACGGCGAGATAGGAGGCTCATCGCATGACGGAAGAACGAAAGTTCATCGTGCGGGCGGAGGAGGCCGAGGAGAGCGCGGCGGACTTCTCGCACCCGTGGAACCCGAACTCGGAGGTGCGCGGGGTGCGTTTCAGTTCGATGGTCGGGTTTTCGCGGGTCGGGGTGAGCCGGGTTCGGGTGCCGCCGGGGAAAGAGTCGTTCGCGTACCATTCGCACCGTCGGGAGGAGGAGTGGGTCTTCATCCTCTCGGGCCGCGGCCTCGCCGAAATAGACGACGAGGAATACGAGGTCGGGCCGGGGGACTTCATGGGCTTCCCCGCCCCGCAGCCGCCGCACCACCTCAAAAACGCCTCGGACACCGAGGATCTCGTATACCTCATGGGCGGCGAAGCCCTCGACATGGACATCGCCGACTTCCCCCGCCTCGGAAAACGGATGGTCCGGAGCGGAGAAGATGTCCAAATTTACAATGTCTCCGACGCGAAGGAGTTCGGGCCGCTCGACGAATAAAGGCGGCTCGGCGGCGACGGATCCGAAACAAGGAATCCAAAACCGCATGGACTCATGGTTACAAAAATTGGTATGATGATCCGCTAAAGTTTGCTGTGTCGGGCGAGGGGAAACGCCGGATTACTTCGGGGGAGGTATAGCGATGTCGGACACGACGCAGAGGCCGGGTTCCGAGGAGATACCGGGGTCGGTGGTGCGGGGGGACGACCCGTACCATTTGACGCCGGAGGGAATAAAGGATCCGCCGACGGGGTGGAAGTCGAGCATAAAGCACCTCGGCCCCGGTTTGATTTTGAGCGCGTCAATCGTCGGGTCGGGCGAACTCATAGCGACGACCGCCCTCGGGGCGCAGGCCGGGTTCGTTATTCTGTGGATGGTCATTTTCAGCACGCTTGTGAAGGTCGCCGTGCAAGTGGAGCTTGCGCGGTGGACGATCTCGACCGGGCAGCCCGCGCTCACCGGATACAACAAAGTCCCGCCGAAGATCGGCCCGATCGGGTGGGTGAACATATTGTGGAGCGTCATGGCCCTCTCGAAGATTTTGCAGATCGGGGGTATCGTCGGCGGGGTGGCCGTGGCATGCAGTATTTTATTCCCGATCGGCGGCGACCCGCTCGGTTTCGGCTCGCTCGTTTTCTGGACGGTCATCGTCGCGGCGAGCAGCATCGCGCTCCTTTACTCAAACCGGTATACGCTCATCGAGCGCGGGGCCGTTTTCCTCGTCGTGATCTTCTCGTTCATCACCATTGCCATCGCGATCGGGCTGCCGTTCACGCCGTTCGCTTATGAAACGGGCGACATTCTCGGCGGGCTTCAATTCGCCATTCCGGCGGGCGCGCTCGGGGCGGCGATCGCGATGTTCGGCATCACGGGCGTCGGGGCGGACGAACTCACTTTTTACACATATTGGTGCGTCGAGAAAGGATACGCTCGGTACGTCGGCCCGAACGACGGGAGCGAAGAGTGGGCGAATCGCGCCAAAGGATGGATCGGGGTGATGTACAAAGACGCTTTCCTGTCGTGGATCGTATACACCTTCGGAACCCTCGCCTTCTTCATCATGGGCGCGGCGGTTCTCCATCCGCAAGGACTCGCCCCCGAAGGAAACGAAATGATCACGACACTCTCTCGCATATACACCGACGTTCTCGGGGACTGGGCGAGCACATTGTTCCTCCTCGGGGCTATAGCCGTCCTCGGCTCGACGTTGTGGGCCTCGCTCCCGAGCTGGTCGCGGATGTACACGAACCTCCTCTCGACGGTCGGCGTCCTCGACTGGCAGGATACGCAAACGAGGATGCAGTATATACGCATCTTCACCATCATCCTTCCGATACTTTGGGGAGGCGCGTACCTCTTCATCCAGTCGCCCGTGATCATGGTTCAAATAGGCGGCGTCATGACCGGGGTGTTCCTCCTCGCGGCGGTCGTCGCGGTATGGTATCTCAGGAACACCGAGACCGACCCGAGGCTCCACGGGAGCGGATTATTCAACGCGCTCCTCATCGTGAGCAGCGTCGCCATCGCGCTCCTCGGTGTGTATACGGCGGTGAGCGTGTTTTGAAGCGTTTCGCCTTCGACAAAACGTGGCTTCAGGCATCGGGTTTCAGGTTTCAGCAAACCCTCGGTGGATGGCGGGTGGCTGCGAGCGAAGTCGCAAGCCATAAATGACTTTATGATGTGATCGGAGGCCCGAGAAACGCATGAGCGACAGAACGCGAAACTTCGATGAGATCGCGAAGCTCCCCGCCCCGAGCGACAACGCGGCCATCGCGACAGAACGCCTCGAGGCCGGAACCACCGTCGAGCGCGACGGCTCTCGATTCACCATCCCGCACACCATCCTCGAAGGACACCGATTCGCCGCCGAGAAGATACTCGCCGGAGGAGAACTTCTCTCGTGGAGCCTTCCTTTCGGGGAAGCCCTCGGAGAGGTCTCCCCCGGCGAATACCTTTGCAATGAAAAGATTCTCAAAGCCCTCTCCGAACGGAACGTGGACTTCGATCTCCCCGAAAAGCCGAACTTCCGCGACACCGAACTCACCGCTTTCGACCTCGATAAAGAGAACTTCCGATCCGGCTCACAAGTTTCCGTCCACGAAAACCCCGGCACTTTCCGAGGCTATCGTCGCACCGGAAATCGCGGTGTCGGGACACGGAACTTCATCGTCATCATCGGAGCGACCTCCCGCACGGGCGGCTTCGCGAAGGCGCTCGAATGGAACCTCCGCGACGCGGCGAAGGGCCATGAAAATATTGACGGCATCGTGGCGGTCGCGCACACCGAGGGCGGCGAGGAAGAGACTCCGAACAACCTCGAACTCCTCCTCCGGACCCTCGCGGGCTTCGTCGTCAACCCGAACGTCGAGGCGGCTCTCGTCATTGACGAGGGGGCCGGGGCCGTGAATAACGACGCGCTTCGCTCGTACATGGAGGAGAACGGTTATCCGGTGGAGGACGTGCCGCACCATTTCATGAGCCTCGGGCGGAGCTTCGGCCTCGATCTGAAAGCGGGGGAGGAGATAGTCCGGGGATGGCTCGACGAGGTCGGAAGCATCCGGCGGACGGAGGAGCCTTTGTCCGAACTCAAGATCGCGCTCCAATGCGGAGGGTCGGACGCTTTCTCGGGCGTATCCGCCAACCCCGTGAGCGCGTGGGTTGCGAAGGAGGTCATAAGGAACGGCGGAAGCGCGGTTCTCGCCGAGACGGACGAGCTCATCGGAGCGGAGTCATACGTCCTCGAAAACGTCCGGAGCCTCGATGTGGCCGAACGCTTCCTCTCGATGGTCGAGCGTTTCAAGGAGCGCGTCGGGTGGCACGGACACACCGCCGAGGGGAACCCGTCGGGCGGGAACAATTACCGGGGTCTTTACAACATCTCCATAAAGTCAATTGGCGCGGCGACGAAGCGCGACCCAGAGGTTCGCCTCGACGATGTGATCGAGTACGCGGAATTGCTCGGAGGGCCGGGCTTCCATTTCATGGACAGCCCCGGCAACGACCTCGAAAGCGTCGCGGGGGAGGTCGCGTCGGGATGCAATATGATCTTCTTCACGACCGGGAACGGCTCCATAACGAACTTCCCGTTTGTCCCGACGGTGAAGGTCGTGACGACGACCGGACGATACGAACTCCTCGAAAACGAGATGGACGTGAACGCCGGAGCATACCTCGACGGCGAGCCTCTCGAAGAAGTCGGGCAAAACATGCTCGAACGCACGATCCGGTCCGCCTCGGGGGAGAAGACCGCCGGGGAGAAGGCGGGGCATTCTCAAGTCTCGATCTGGCGAAACTGGCGGCAGACTGGGACGGAGAACCTCGAACGGCTGAAAAACGCCCCCGCCCCCGACGGCGAGCCGCTCCCGCTCGTCGTGGATGCACCCGGCTCCGATCGGACTTTCGAGGCGATACGGACGAGTCAAGGCTACGGCGCCGACCAAGTCGGACTCATTATGCCGACGAGCCTTTGCTCGGGGCAGATCTCACTCCGCATCTCCGACCATATGAACGAGCGCGTCCGCGAGCGCGGCTTCGCGGAAGGGAAGCTCTCGCGCTTCGCGGCCCTTCCCCACACCGAGGGATGCGGAAGCTCTGGCGGCGCGTCGGAGGCTCTTTATTTGCGGACGGTCCTCGGGCATCTCGCGCATCCATTGGTTCGGTTCGGCCTCCTTCTCGAACACGGCTGCGAGAAGACCCACAACGACTATTTTCGCGCCCGCCTCGAAGAAGCCGGCCTCGAACCGGAGCATTTCGGATGGGCGAGCGTCCAGCTCGACGGCGGCATCGAGAAAGTGATCTCCCGCGTCGAGGAATGGTTCGAGAACATGATGGAGGAATCCCCCGACCTCGAATACGAGACGTCCGGCCTCGAACACCTCCGCCTCGGCCTCGACGCATCCGGCCCGCTCACGGAGGAGGCGGCGCGTACTTTTGCCGCGCTCACGGCGGCGGTCGTCGGGGCGGGCGGGACGGTCGTCGTGCCGGAGAGGTCGGGATTGCTCGGTTCGGAGGCGTACCTCGCCGGAACCGTGGGCGAGGTACGGAATACATTGTCTCATGGGGAGGCCGTCGGCATTCCGGGCTTCCATGTTATGGAGTCGCCGACGAGCGACCCGATGGAGGCCGCGACCGGACTCGGGGCGACCGGGGTGGAAATCATGGCGGCGCACGTCTCGGGGCGTCCGCTCACGGCCCATCGGATGGTTCCGCTCCTCCAAGTTTCATCGGACGGCGAGACGATCGAGAGGTATGGCGAAGACCTCGACGCGGTTTTTGAAGGAGATCCGGACACCGATACCGAAGTCCTCCTCGACTCCGTCCTCGACGTGGCGTCGCGGCGGTATACGCCCCGACTCTTCGGGCGTGGAAACGTCGGTTTCCAATTCACGCGGGGTTTGCTCGGCGTTTCAATGTGAGGGTCACTGGTAGACTACTTATATGGCGCAAGAGATACGACGGGTGAAGCTGCGGGATCAAGCAACGGAGAGGCTCGCGGAGATGGTTCTCTCCGGGCCGTATTCCGAGGGAGATCGTTTGCCTCCCGAGAGGAAGCTCGTCGAGGAACTCGGCGTGAGCCGGACGGTGGTTCGGGAGGCTTTGAATTCGCTGGAGAGCCGAGGGCTAATTCGCATCGAGCATGGGCGGGGTGCAGTCGTCTCGAAGGGCGGGTTCCCGGCGGTTCGGGACACGCTCGAGTTCCACCTCCGAAGCCGCCCCGAGACGATGCTCGACCTCCTCGAAGTGAGGCGGGCATTGGAGATCGAAGTCGCCGGGCTCGCCGCGCAAAGGGCGGAGGCGAAGGACATCGAAGCGATGCGGAACGCGAACGAGAGGATGCGCGAGAAGATAGACGCGCCCGAAGGCTACGTGGACGCCGACACCGAGTTCCACACGCTGCTCGCGAGGAGCACGAAGAACCACACCTTCCTCCTCATGAACGAGCCGATAACCGACCTCCTCCTCGAAAGCCGCAAGATCACCGGCTCCTTGCCGGAGAACGCCCGCCGGGCGGTGAAGGGCCACGAAGCCATCCTCGACCGGGTGGAGGCCCGCGACGTGGCCGGGGCACGCCTCGCGATGACCGAGCATCTTCTGAATACCCAAAAAGATGTCGAAAGGCTCATGGGAAGATAGTTTTTCCTTTGCACGAACGGCCTTTGCGCGAATCGAGGGAAACGAACGCGGATGAAGAGCCTCGCATCCGCATACCTCGTGGAGGCATCGCGGCGGAACGCCTACCCGGCGAAGAAAAGCCTCCCGGCGAGGAGACCGACCGGGCCGCCCCTACGAAGTTTCTACTGGCGGATATGCGCTATGTGTCGAATGCACGATGCTCTCCGACCGGATTCGGCATGACTATCCCACCAGTAAAACATGCACGTCCCCCGGCCCATGAACCCCGATGGCGAGCGACATCTCGATATCCCCGCTTCGACTCGGCCCGGTATGGAAACATAAGTTCGCTGGAAGGTTCCCGCCGCCGTACTTCCCGAACGCCTCCGTCGTCGTGCGGAGGAGGCGATCCACGGGAACCACCGCGATGTACGTTGGCGGAAGGAGCGTCACGGTTCGGCCCTTTCCGACGCCGCCTTCGAGAACCAAACTGCCCGTCTCGGCTATCGCCCACTCGGCGGTGGAGAGTCCGATGTCCGCCTTCGCGGCGACATCGCGGAAGTCTTCGAGATCCCGCCATATGGCAACCTCCGTCCCGGCTTCGGACAAAGGCTCGTCGGCGGAGAGTTCTTCGAGTTCATCCACGTCCCACCGGACGAGGAGCTTCGCTTCGCGCTCTTTGGCGAGGGCGAGTATATGCTCCCTCGCCTCGTCCATGTCCTCCACTCTTTTTCCGTGTCCGCCGAGGGCTTCGAGTTCTTCGAGGAAGCGGGCGGTCGGGTCTTCGATAGGCGGCGTCGCGAAGGGTCGTTCGGGGGTTCGGGTCCATGCGGAGTCGGGGGCCTTAGTTGGCTTGTATCTTCCGGCCTGTGTGCGGTGCCGTATGGAGTCGAGGAATTCCGTCCGGTTCGACACTATATCCCCTCCCTCCACATCTCGCGGAACGACTTCTCCGCGAGCGGCGGAAGGTCGCGTGTGTCCGTCCATCCGGAGAGCGGGCCGGGCATCGGTCGGAGCGATCCGTTCTTCGTCATCGGCTTTTGCGCGACGCGCCCGGCTTTGGTGGAGATGTTCAAAAGTTTCGGACTCGTCATCGTCTTCTCGAAGCCTTTGAAGACCATTTCCTGCGCCTTGCCCGCGAGTCCTTCGTCAACCTGGCGGTTCCGGAGCTTGAGAAGAAGCTCGTGGAGCGGAATGCCCACCGGACACGTCTCCGTGCATGCCGCGCACAACGACGATGCGTGCGGAAGGTCTTTCGCCTCCTTGTCGCCTTTGAGGAGCGGCGTGATGACCGCGCCGATGGGGCCGGAGTACGTAGAGCCGTATGCGTGGCCCCCGGTCTGGCGGTACACCGGGCATACGTTGAGGCACGATCCGCACCGGATGCAATAAAGAGCCTCCTCGAACTCCGTGCCGAGGAGCTTCGAGCGCCCGTTGTCCATGAGTATGAGATGGAACTCCTCCGCCCCATCGAGCTCGCCCTCGCCGCGAGGACCGGTTATGAAGTTCGTGTATACGGTGAGTTTTTGCCCGGTGCCGTTGCGGGCGAGGAGCTGTGTGAACACGGACAAATCTTCGAATTTCGGAACCAATTTCTCGATGCCCATGACAACGACGTGGACGGGGGGGACGCTCGTCACGAGGCGCCCGTTTCCTTCATTCGTGACCATGCATATCGTCCCGGACTCGGCGACCCCGAAGTTCGCCCCGGAGATGCCGATGTCGGCGGAGAGGAACTTTTCCCGGAGGCGTTGGCGGGCGAATCCGGCGAGGGCCTTCACGTCGGGGGGGAGTTCCTCGCCCGCGGTTTCGGACAAAACGTCCGCGATCCGTTTTTTGTTCATATGGAGGATCGGGCCGACGATGTGGGAGGGATGATCGCCCGCGAGTTGCGCGATCCACTCCCCGAGGTCCGTCTCGACTATATCGAGGGCAAGGTCAGCGTAATCTTCTTCGAGGTGGCGATTTAGTTCGATCTCCTCGGTCGCCATACTCTTTGATTTGGCAAGCACCTTCGAGCCGCGCCTTTTCGCAAGCTCCCCGATGTACCGAACCACGTCTTCCCCGGTGCTTGCGAAATGGACGTTCCCGCCCCGGCTCTCGACGGCGTCGGCCATTTGATCGAGGTACGTATCGAGGTTCGCCATCGTCTTTTGCTTTATGTGATACGCCTTTTCGCGAAGCTCAGGGGCTTCGGGGAGCGCAGCGAGGTTCGCCTGTCTCCCGGTGAGGGTTTTGTTCACGAAGAGCGAGACCGAGTCGTGGAGTTCGCGGTCTTTGACGGCCTTCCGGGCGCGGTCGTTGAAGCCTTCGACTTTGCTCTCGACGCCTTCTTTCCTGTGGTCCACGGTGTCTCGTTTGAGGGCCGGCTTGTTCGTCGTCATTGCTATCCGACCTTTCCGTTGACGGGATTTCCGGGGTCGAGGACTTCGGCGAGGTGCATCACGCGCGTACCGGTTTGCCTCCGCTTCATTCGTCCGGCGAGGTGCATGAGGCAACTCGAGTCGCATGAGACGAGGGTGTCCGCGCCGCTTTTTTCGAGGGCGTCTATCTTCTCGTCGGCCATCGCAGTGGAGACTTCGGGCATCTTCACCGAGAAGGTTCCGCCGAATCCGCAGCAAAGCTCCTCGTTCTCCCATTCGAGGAGTTCGAGGCCACCCACGCTTTCGAGAAGCTCCCGAGGCTCGTTCAAAATCCCAAGCTCCCGTCTTTGATGGCACCCGGTATGGAAGACGGCTTTGCCGCTCATCTTCGCGCCGACGTCCCCCACTCCGAGCACGTTCACGAGGAAGTCCGAGAACTCGCGCACTTTATGGCCGAGTTCCTCGGAGCGTTCCCGCTCGTCCGGGAGATCCTTGAAGATGAAGGGGTAATAATGCGAGGCCATCGTGGCGCACGAGCCGGACGGGCAGACTATATAGTCGAAGCCTTCCTTCTCGCGCTCCTTCTCGAACACGTCCATGAAGTGCTTTGCGACGCTTCTCGACTCCTCGAAGAAGCCGGAGTTGAATGCGGGCTGTCCGCAGCATGTTTGGCCCTCGGGGTACACGATGTCCACGCCGAGGTTGCGTAAAGTCCTCACCACGCCGACGCCGACCTCGGGGTACATCGCGTCCACGTAGCACGGTATGAAAAGGGCCGCCTTCATAAAATCTCCTCCCGTTCGCCGCTCGGGTGCGAGTATACCAATGAGGGGGCGGCTCTCGCCGTGCGAGAATGGGCGCGAACCTTTCATGGAAGGGGGAAGATGCCGGAAGACCCTCGAAAACGGCTCGTCGAGGCCGGATACGACCGGATGGCCGAGAAGTACCTTGCGAGCAAGGAGCCGGACGACCCGATGACCATCGCCGCGCTCGAAGAACTCGCTTCGAGGCTTCCGAAAAGCGCCTCCGTCCTCGACCTCGGGTGCGGCGCGGGCCTTCCGGCTGCGAGGTGGCTCGCCGAGAGGTATTCCACCGTCGGCGTGGATATTTCGGGGAGGCAGATCGAGCTTGCGAAGAACAACGCGCCAAACGCCCGCTTCATAAAGTCGGACATGGCCTCCCTCGGCTTCGAGCCGGGGATTTTCGATGCCGTCGTCGCCTTTGTCTCGATCATCCACGTCCCGCGGGAGGAGCATGCCGGGGTGTTCGAGAGGATACACGGCTGGCTGAAAAACGGTGGATACTTCCTCGCGACGCTTTCCGTCGGGGAGTGGGAGGGCGAGGAGGGCGACTGGGAAGGATGGGGCGCGGCGATGTGGTGGAGCCACCACGACGGGGAGGAAAACCTGAAAATGCTCCGCGACGCCGGGTTCGCCGTCGTGTCGGCGGAGGCGAAATCGGGCAAAGGAACCGGAGATGAAAAAGAAATGTGGCTGTGGGTTCTGGCAAGAAAATTAGAACAAGGAGCGAAGCATGAGCGATAAAACAGCGGCGATACTCGGTGTCGGCCCCGGACTCGGGGCGGCGGTGGCGAGGCGTTTCGCGAGGGAAGGGTTTCGGATCGCCCTCATGGCCCGGCGCGAAGAGAGCATGGAAGGCGCGAGGCGGGAAATAGAAAGCGACGGAGGCAAAGCCCTCTCCATACCCACCGACGCGACCGACCCCGCCTCGGTCGAGAACGCGTTCGAGAGGGCGAAGTCCGAGATTGGAGATCCGGAGGTCTTCGTTTACAACGCGGGGGCTTTCGAGACGGGGGGCATCCTCGACCTCTCGCCCGAGAAGTTCGACGAGTGCTTCCGGGCGAACTGCGCCGGGGCGTTTTACGCGGCGAGGGAAGTGCTTCCGGCGATGGCCGAGAAAGGGCGGGGGACCATCATCCTCACCGGGGCGACGGCCGCGTTGCGGGGTTCGGCGAGGTTCTCCGCGCTCGCGGTCGGGAAATTCGGGCTTCGCGCGCTCTCACAGTCAATGGCTCGGGAGTTCGGGCCGCGGGGGATACATGTCGCGCACACCGTCATAGACGGGCAAATAGACACGGAAAGGGTGCGCGGGATGAGTCCGGATCGGGACCCGTCCACCATGCTCTCGCCGGACGCGATCGCCGATGAATACTGGAAACTCCATACGCAGGATCCGACGACGTGGACTTTGGAACTCGACCTTCGTTCGGCGGTGGAGAGTTTTTAGCGGTTCTCCTTCGTCGAACCGCGGCTTCAGGTTTCAGGCATCAGGCTTCAGTAAAGACGAAAAGCCGACGGCGCGGTTTGCGGCGAACTCGCCTCATCCCCGCCGAACCCTCGCCGACACCGACTCGAAGGCGCTCTTTTCCACCCCGTCGTCGAGCGGCTCGAGTTCGAAGGTGTCGTCGGTTCGTTTTATGGCGGTTTCTATGAGGCGATCGGTGAACCACGGGTTCTTTGGGAGGAGCGAACCGTGGAGGTATGTGCCGTATGTGTTCATCTTTCTCGCGCCCTCGGTTCCGTCTTCACCGTTGTTTCCGAAGCCGGAGACGACCTCGCCGAGGGGGGCGGCGCCGTCGAGCCTCGTCCGTCCTCCGTGGTTCTCGAAGCCGACGATCTCGCCTCGGGAGCCGTCTTCGAGCGGAATCCGGACGAGGACGTTGCCGATGAGCCTCTCTTCGTCGGGTTTCCTCGGCTCGGTGTGGAGGTCGAAGATGCCGACGCCGGGCAGCTTCTCGCCGTCGGCGGTCTCGTAGTGGCTCCCCATAAGCTGGTAGCCGCCGCATACCCCGAGGACGACGCCGCCGGCGGCGGAGATGGAGCGGAGGTCGGCGCCTTTCGAGCCGGAGAGGTCGTCGGCGAGGAGCGCCTGCTCGCGGTCTTGCCCGCCTCCGAAGAGGAAGATGTCGCACCCCGTCGGGTGGATGGACTCGCCAAGCCGCACGTCCACGACCTCGACGGGGATGCCGCGCCACTCGCAGCGTTTTTGTATGGAGATGACGTTGCCGCGGTCGCCGTAGAGGTTCATCATGTCGGCGTAAAGGTGGTGGATCGTGAGTTTGATGGGTTGCTCCTTTCGGTCGCTGGTTTCAGGCTTCGGGCATCAGGTTTCAGGTCTGGCGACGGGCCACTACCCGCGCTTCCGCGACCATGCTTGCGGCGTGAGTATTTCCATCGCGCCTGTTCGCCCTCTCCCGGTGCGCCACCCACGCTTTTTCCTAATGCCTGAAACCTGACGCCTGAAACCTTCATTCGTCCTCCCAAAACGGATGCGTGTGTCCGAGGTCGCTCAAAGTGCGCCGGATCTCGAGCATCGCCGTGTACGTTGGAAGCACGTATAACGTCTCCCCCGGCGGGGTCGCTTCGAGGGCGGCTTTTATGGCTTTCCCCCGATCCGGGACGACGTCCCCGACGGGGAGGTCGGCGTATTTGAGGCGCACGGCCATGTCCCCGGCACGGATGCCCGAGACGGTGAACGGCTCCCGAGGGGCCTCGGACTCGGCGAGCATTTCGAAGTCCACGTCCCACAGCCACGAGACGTCGCGGCCGTCGGCGTCGTTGTCGTTTATGGCGATGAGGACGTGCTTGGCTCCGCTCGTCTCGCCCGCGACGAAGGTGCGGAGGATCTCATTGAAGCCGACCGGGTTCTTTATGAGGAGAAGAAACGCCTCCTTCTCCCCGGCTTGTATCCTCTCGACCCTCCCGAACGCCCCCCCGAAACCTTCCAGCCCGCGCTTTATGTCTTCGAGGGCCACGCCCATCTCCGAGGCGACCGCGGCGGCGGCGAGGGCATTGTATACGTTATACAGGCCGGGAAGCTGTATCTTCATCTCCATCTCGCCGTCGGGGGCGGAGAGGGCGAAGCTCGTCGCCTTCGCCCCGTCGAAGCGGACGCTCGTCGCCCGGTATGCGGTGTCCGGCCCCGTGAAGTCGCAGTTCGGGCAGTCGTATGTTCCGACGTGTCCCATATAGACCGCTCCGTATTTCAGATCGACGCCGCACACGGGGCAGCTTTTCGAGTCTGCGACGTGCTGCAAACGACCCATATCGAGGGAAGAGTCTTCGACACCGAAGTACACGGCCTTCCTCGCCTCCCTTCCGAGGCTCGCGACGAGCGGGTCGTCGGCATTGAGAAGGACGGAGCCGTCCGAGGGGAGATCCCCGAAGGACGAGGCGATGACCTTGCCGAGGTACGCGAGTTCGCCGTATCGGTCGAGTTGGTCGCGGAAGAGGTTCAAAACGGCGAGGAGTTTCAGTTCGGCCTCGGCGGCGACCTTCGGGACGCTCGCCTCGTCCACCTCGAAGAGGGCCACCTCCGAGCGAGGATTCCCCGAGATGGTCGAGTCGGCGACGAGAGCCGCCGTCACCCCGGTCACGAGGTTCGCTCCGGTCGAGTTGTTCACGGCCTTCACGTTCGCTGTCCGGAGTATATGGCTCACCATCCGGGCAGTGGTTGTCTTCCCGTTCGTGCCGGTGATCGCCGCCGCCCCTCCCGGAAGCCGCTTCGAGAGCTTCGTGAGGACCGTCGGGTCAACGCGGCGGGAGACCACGCCGGGCATCGTCGAACCTCCGCCGGCTCGGAGGGCGCGGCTCGCGAGCTGCGCGGAGCGGGCGGCGAGGATGGCGACGAAGAGGCGGACGTTTTGGAGGGCGTTTGCCATTGCGGGGGATTATATAGGTGGAGGCCGTTGAAACCTGTTGACATAGGGTCGTTTCTTGGAGAGAGGGGAACATGGGGAAGAAAGTACTGATCGGTTGTGGAGCTTTGTCCGTGCTTGCGGTTTTAGCCATCGTGTTCTTGGTAGTCGTGGTCGGCCTCAGCGGCGGAGGCACGGAGACGGCGGGAGAGGACGGCGGTGGCGGTGGTCAGAGCAATGGCGGTGGCTCCGACACGGGTGAAGCGGAGCAGCCCACAGGCGCGGTCGGGGAAAACCTGACTGTGGGGGACGCGGAATGGATCGTCAACAGCGCCATCGAGACCGACCAGCTTCAGTCGCAGTTCGGAGGCCCGGCAGCGCAAGGCAACCTCATTGTGGTGGACTTCACGTTCACGAACAACACCGGAGAGGCCGTCACCCTCGACCCGGCGACAATGACACTCATAGACGGACAGGATCGCCAGTTCGACGCGGACACCGACCAATTCGAGTACATCCCTGATGGAAGGGATCTCTTCCTTGAGCAGGTAAACCCCGGCGTCACTCAAGAAGGTCAGGTCATCTTCTCGGTGGCGCCGGGCGCTTCGGGCTTCACCCTTCAAGCCGGCGACACCGACATGTTCTCGGACGAAAACGGCCTCATAAACCTCGGCTTCTGAACATGAGGATCGCGACGACCATCATTTCGCTGTTCTTGATGCTGATCGTCGGCCTTCAATCCTGCGCCGTTGCGTTCGGAGGGACTCTCACAAGCGATGAGAGCCTCTCCGGGGGCGGAGCCATCGGCATGTTCGTGGCCTTCTTGTTCCTTCTCGGAGGAGCGTTCGCGATCTCCTTCCCCATAGTCTCGCTCTCCGCCTTCGTGTTCTCCGCAGTCCTCGCGCTGGCCGTCGGCGTAGGCTCGGACTTCTCCGACATGTCGGTGTGGGCCTTCATAGCCCTCGTCCTCGCAACCATGAGCTTCTTCGGAATGAAAGAGAAGAGAAGGGCCGCCGAGAGCCAGGCGCGGTTCAAATAGCGGCTTTCAGATAAATCCTTCTATGGATCTCTTCACGGCGTCCGGGCCGACACCGTACTTCGCCTGGAATTCGGCTGTGATCCTCACAATGGAGTCTTCGACGGCATCTATTACGGAGTTCGAGCCGAGCGACTTTTGAGCGGCGTTTTCCATGGCGGCGAGGACTCGCTCATGATACCCGTCTTCCCCGCTGACGAACTCCCAGAGTTCGCGGCCCACGATCACCCTCTCGTCGAACTCCGGCAGGTTCCCCCTTATTTGTCCGGAAACTTGCTCCTTCTTTCCATACGTCAATCCGAGCCGCGCCACGTTTCGCTCCGATTGCCTCTCCTTTTGACTCGCCTTCTCCCGAAAATAGCGAACCATGTCCACGTTCATCGTGTTCGTGCCGCTCTTGATTTGTATCCAAAAAGTCTCATCGCCCAACGTTTTCTTGAGGTCGAACCCGGAGTTGCCTTGCTCGATCCGCTCTCCCCCGCTTCGCAGCGCGATCGCCTCGATCGCATTCCCCATGCTCGTTACTATGGATCTCGTAACCGCCTGATAGACATTGAACCGCACTATGTCATCCGGCTCCTCCAATTTCAGCGATCTTACAAGGAACGGGTTTATAGTCAGGCTTTCCAGACTCAGGGAATTTATGGTTTCTAGCTGCCTGGCCGTGAAGCGTCCGGCGAGGAGGGAGACCCAATTCCCCCTCACATCCTGGCTTCTGTCATATGTCCGTGAGGCCGTCTCGACCCTTTCCGGCTCGTCGCCCCGGAGAAGAGCCCGACCTTTCGGGGATTTCATGTCGGCAAGCTCTTCTGAAGTGGTTTCGCAGAATTCGTCTATGCCACCCTCCGCGAACATCGCGGCTATATTTTTAGATCGTCCCATGGAAAGGTCGGCTTTATGTTCGATCAAATACGCTATCAGCTCGACTTCTTCCTCGGGAGCGGGCAACTACGAAGCTCCGAAGAAGTCGAGTTCGAGCTGCCGCGGCCGCCCGGCGACTTCGCCTCGAATGTCGCCTTTGCGAGACTCGCCCCTCGCGTCCCGGAGTATGGCCTCGCCGACGGCGCGGGCGAGGCCGACCGGGACGGCGTTGCCGATCTGCGTGTATTTTTGGGCCATGCTCCCGCACACCTCGTAGCCGTCGGGAAATTCTTGGATGCGGCGGCATTCCTCGACGCTGAGGGGGCGGGTCTCCTCGGGGTGGCACATGCCGCTCGCCTTCTGCGAGACGCTCGTGATGATGGTGGGCGACGCTTTATCGAAGGAGAGCCTCCGGTAAAAACCCACGCGCCCTCCGCTCGAAGTGTACGCTCCGCCCAACGCTTCTTTTTGCAAAGGCTCGGGGAGCGACCGCCAGTTCCCCCCCGCCGGAACCATCTCGAAGATCCCCGCCCTCTCCTCGCTGTATTTCGGATATTCGGGCGACTCGTCGGCGAGGCCCGAGAGGGCGTCGCCGAGCGTCCTCCACGGCGGGAGGCCGCCGATGCCCCCCCTCGAATGCGTCGGCTTCGGGAACGCCACCTCCCGTCCTTCGCGGCTCCCGATGAATATTATTCGCTGGCGGTTTTGCGGAACCCCGTAGTCGACGGCGTTGAGAAGCCGATATCCCACGGTGTATCCGAGCTTGTCGAACTCGCCGAGTATGACCTCGAGGGCGGAGCCGAGCCGCTCCTCGGGCTTGAGGGGAGCGTGCCCGTCGCCCCTCTCGGCGAGCGGCCGATGCTCGATCGCCGCCGAGAGAAGCCCGCGGACATTCTCCATGAGGAAATACTCGGGCCTCATATAGCCGACGAAGCGGACGAAATCCGCGAAGAGGCTCCCCCTCGGGTCGCCGAAGGAACCCCGCCGCCCCGCCGTGCTGAAAGCCTGGCACGGAGGCCCGCCCGAGACGAGGAACGCCTCGCCCCTTTCGAGGCCCGCGAGGTCGAGGATTCTTTGCGGCTCGACTCGCCGGATGTCGCCCTCGACCACCGGGACATCGGATCTATTCGCCCGGATCGTGCGGCACGACGGGCCGTCCATCTCGACGCACGCGGCGACCCCGATGCCCGCCTCCTCGAGTCCGAGGTCGAGGCCCATCGCCCCGCTGAAAAGCGATATCGTCTTCGGCAAAAGCGATTCATCCTTTCTCATGGCACGTACCGCCGATGTTTTATTGTCTCATACACGGATGGGGGTTCCACCACGCTCGCCTTCGGCTCTCCTTCACGAGACCGCCGTACCCGCCGGGATTCAGGGAGGGGGCCGTCAGGCTCGCGCGCCCCTCGGAGAGGAGGCTCGAATGCCCGAACCCACACCGCGCCATCCGCCGGAGTTCACGAGAGAGGCCTCCTTTGTCGGCCACGTAACGTCCCGGGGTCGATCCTCCCCGCCCGGTCGAAACGCGGCTTCGAAGGGCGGCGATGGCCGATGCGGGCGCTAGCCGCGCTGGCTTTGTTTCACCGCGCGGCGCCCGCGTTCAGCCGCACGAACTCCACGTGCTGCTCATATTGGTCGAGCACGTCGTCTATGAGCTGGCTGTGGGTGTAGCCCATCACATCGTAGCCCTGCCCGCCTTCGCGGAGATGCACGTCGAGGCGGTAATAAAAGTCGCTGTCGCGCATGGACGAGTCCCCGTACACCGGCGTCCTCGCCTCCCGTGGCTCGACCCTGTACAGGAACGGCTCCTCCTCGCCGAGATCCGCCACGAGCTCGACGTGCGGAACCCCGGAGCCGTTCTCCGACCCATTGCTCGACCCGTTTTCAGATCCGTTGCCCGATCCGCCGCCCGAGCGGTCGCGCACCTCCGCTTCGATGCCGTGTGAGCGAAGCTCCTCGGCCACCTCGGTCAACGCCGGGAGCGCGACCTCGGAGAGGAAGGCGGAGGCTTTCGCGTAGTCCGGGAAGCTCATGCTGCGCCTCAGTCGCTGCCGCCACGACAGCGGCGCGAGCGCCCGGTCGCCGACATCGGAGCCGGAGCTTCGCCCCGAAAGCTGCGCGGGGAGGCTGTACCGTCGGCTGTCCTCGCGGTGCGCCTCCACGCGGAGCGCCTTATACAGTCCGAGCATGAGGAGAACCATCACGAACCCGAACGGGAGGCCCATTATGATCGTCGCGTTCTGCAAAGCCGTGATGCCGCCGACGACGAGCATCGCCAGCGTGAGAAGCCCCGTGGCGACCGCCCAGAAAATTCGGACCGGGACGGCGGCGTCGTCGCGCGGCGTCTTGCGGTACGAGGTGAGGTTCGCCATCACCAAAGCGCCCGAGTCGGCGGAGGTGACGTAGAAAAGAAGCCCGCAGAAGGTGGCGACGGACGCGACTATCGGGAAGAGCGGGTATTGTTCGAGGAGCGTGTAAAAACCTTGCTCGGGTGTGTTCATCGCGGCCTCGCCGAACCCGGCGGCCCCGCTCCTCACGAGCGATATCGCGCTGTTTCCGAAGACCGAAACCCACATGAGGATGTACAAAAACGGGATGATGAGCGTCCCGGCGACGAACTGCCGGATGGTTCTTCCGCGTGAGATCCTCGCGAGGAAAAGCCCCACGAAGGAGGCCCATGCGATCCACCACGCCCAGAAAAACAGCGTCCACCCGTTCAGCCACTCCGTCGGGCGGTCGAAGGCGAAAGTCTGCATCGTAAGCCCCGCGAAGCCGCTCACGTAGTCGCCGATGTTGAGGACGAAGGCGTTGAGGAGGAATACGGTTTGTCCGGTAATGAGGATGAAGGCGGCGAGTCCGAGGGTGAGCCACACGTTCAGTTCGGAGAGACGCCGGATGCCCTTGTTCACGCCGCTGACCGCCGAGACGGTCGCGATGGCGACGGCGAGGACAACCAGCCCGATCTGCGCGGACAAACCTTCGGGGATGGAGAAGAGGGCGTTCAGCCCGTAGTTGAGGAAAACCACTCCGATCCCGAGCGAAGTCGCGATCCCGAAGATAGTCCCGAGGACGGCGGCGAGATCCACGCCGTGCCCGAGCGGCCCATAAATGCGGTTCCCGAAAAGGGGATACAAAGCCGACCGTATGCTCAGCGGCAGATTCATCCGGTACGCGAAGTACGCGAGTGCGATCCCCATGAGCGCGTACATCCCCCATCCGGTGATGCCGTAGTGGAAGAGCGTCCACACCGTCGCCTCGCGGGCGGCGGCGAGCGTCTCGCCCTCGCCGACGGGCGGGGCCATGTATTGCGTGACGGGTTCGGCGACGGCGAAGAACATAACGTCGGTGCCGATCCCGGCGGCGAAGAGCATCGCCGCCCACGAGAACGTGCTGAATTCCGGCTCCGAATGCTCCGGGCCGAGCTTCGTCCTCCCGTAGCGCGAGAGCGCGAGGAAGATGACGAACACGAGGAACACCGTCGCGATCAGGATATAAAACCAGCCGAACCACTCCGAGATCCAGCCGACCAAAACCCCGATCGTCTCGCTCGCCCCCTCCGGGCTGATGATCGCCCAGAGCGCGATGGCAACGATGCACAAAGAGGAGCCGATGAAGACGGTCGGGTTTATGCGGGCGTTCGGCTCTTCGCTCGGCTGAGTGCTTTGATCCTCGGGTTCCCTCGGCTCGTCCACGATCTCCTCCTCTGTCGAGTGGCTGCGAGTCGCCCCAGGCCGCGCGAAGGGCGATCATGAAGATCCCGGTAGTATAGAGTAACCCCACCGCCACAAGCTACCGGGCCGCTTGCCGTGGATGTCGCCGTTCCGGCGATGGCGGCAATGCGCCGAGAGCCTCCGGTTCCCCTTCTTATCTTATTCTCACTTTCGCCGTTTAGCATTTTGCGCGAAGATGGAGCGTATGCATAAGGACGGTCGCGAATGATGCGGGAAGGGACGAAGACCCTCGTCGTCGAGGATGAAGCCTCGATAACCCGGCTCCTCGAACTCGAGCATCGAGGCTTCATGGTACGGTGCGCCCTCGACAGGGTCGCGGGGCTGGAGGAGGCCGCGAGGTTCAAGCCGGACGTGATCGTCCTCGACATTATGCTCCCGAAGATGGACGGGGTGAGCGTCCTCCGGAGCCGAGGCGAGAAGATCCCGGTCGTGATGCTCACCGTCCGCGACGACACGCTCGACAAGATCCACAGCCTCAGCCACGGCGCGGACGATTATCTGACAAAGCCCTTCGACGTCGAGGAGCTCCTCGCGAGAATCGGGGCGATTCTTCGACGCTCGCAGGGCGAGGAGATCCGAAGAATATCCGACCTCACCATAAACCGGGCCATGAGGGAGGTCCGGCGCGGCGAGAGGGACATCGAACTCACCGCCCGCGAGTACGACATTCTCGAATTTCTGGCGAAGAACCACCGGAGGGTTCTTTCGCGGGAGGTTCTTCTTTCGCGGTTGTGGGAGCAGGAATACGGCATCGAGACGAACGTCGTTGACGTGTACATCGGGTATCTTCGGAGAAAGGTGGACGGCGACGGGGACGCGCCGCTCATAAAGACCATCCAGGGCATCGGGTACGCCGCCTCGAAGCCGCCTTCGAACGGCGGGACGAGGCGATGGCCGCCCAAAGGAAGTTCGTCGCGGACGCGAGCCACGAACTTATACCGATCAAGGACACTGGATGTCATAAGCCCTCGACGGCTTCGACCCACCACGAATAACCCGTGAGCCTCTTCAAGAGGGCGGGTTCTTTCCAGTAGGGTTCGAGCGTTTTCGTGAGGGCTCGCTGGAGGGCCTCGACGCTGTCAAACATCTTGTTGGAGAGCGATCGCCTGAACTCCAGAAACCACCTCTCCACCGGGTTGAGCTCGGGGGAGTACGAAGGTAGCTTGAGGAGGTTCACGTTCTCGGGC
>JACCWD010000011.1 GCA_013697825.1 Rubrobacter sp. | reverse complement strand
ATATCGCGGCCGTGGCCCACGCTGCGGTCTTCAAGAAATCGCGCCTGGCGACCTCCCGATTAACCGCAAACGATGCGCTGCGGTCTACTTCACTCATCTGCACTCTCCCCTCTGTTCGGGTTTCCTGACGCCAGACTTTCTTGCCCTGCGCCCTTCTTACACTGCTTCTACGGGGCAAGCCCTAACTTGGATCATCTCCAAATTTCCCGCTCTCGTCGCAGAAGCGTAACCCACCTTAACACAACTCAAAAATCGTTACATCGGGTTTTTCGATGATTTCCCAAATTTTCTTGAGGACCGCGAATCGTCTCTGGCGGTTTGCGGCGCTTTTGGCATGGCGTGATCCGCTCGGGCGTATGTGGCGTAGAATAGTTTTCATGGTGGACAACTCCAAAAAATATTTGACCCTCGCGGACGAGGATCTCATTTCGATGGTCGGCGACGAGGACCCCGACGCTTTCGCCGCGCTCTATGACCGCCACAGCCGGGCGGCGTATTCGCTCGGGTACCGCATCATGGGCCAGCGTCAGACGGCGGAGGATCTCGTCCAGGAAGTGTTTTTGAAAGTGTGGCGCTCGGCGGGGAGCTATCGGGCGGAGCGCGGGAGCGTCCGGACGTGGATCCTCTCGATCGTCCACCACCGCGGCATTGACCAGCTTCGGGCGACGGCGAGCCGCCAGAGGACGAAGGACCGCTTCGAGGCGTCGGCGGAGAAATCCCAGCCGAGCGAGGCATTCGCCGAGACATGGCGGAACTCGCAGCGAGATCAAGTCCGGGAGGCGTTGAAGACGCTCCCCGAGGAGCAACTGAAAATACTCGAACTCGCGTATTTCTCCGGCTACACGCACGTGGAAATCTCCGAGCTTATGGATATCCCGCTCGGAACGGTGAAGGGACGTATGAGACTGGGGCTGAAAAAGATGCGCGACTACTTCGACTCCCGAGACGTGGCGATGCCGCGATGAACGAAATGAACCGCGAGAGGTTCGACGACCTCAAGGACGCATACGCCCTCGGCGCGCTGCCGGAGGACGAGCTTCGCGACTTCGAGGCATACCTCGCGAACCACCCCGAGCTTCAATCCGAAGTGGACGACATCGCCTCCATAGCCACCCTCCTCGCCATCACCCCCGCGGATCAAGAGCCGCCAAAGCGACTCCGCCGAAGCGTCATGGCGATGGTCAACGCGGAGTCGGAGAGCCGCCGCGAACGGCGAACCGTCTCCCGGTGGCCCTCCTTCGCCGGATTGAGGGGCTTCTTCACCCCGAGGCTCGCCCTCGGGTTCGCCGCCGCGCTCGTCGTCGGGCTCCTCGGATGGAACGCCCTCCTTCAAAGCGAGGTTCAAAACCTCAGCGGGCAAAACACCGATCTCCAGGCCGAGATCGAAGACGCCCGCTCCGGCGCGGAAGGTAGCCGCATCCTCGCCATGCAAGGCGAGGGCGAGATGAGCGGCTCCGACGCCGAGCTTATGGCCTTCGAAGGAGACCGAGCCGTCCTCGTCGCCCGAAACATGCCCTCCATCCCGGACGACCGGACTTTGCAAATATGGGTCATAAACGACGGTGAGGCCCAGCCGAGCGGAATCTTCCAGCCGGGTGAAGGCCCGGTGGCCGCCGTCGTGGAGCACTCCCTCGAAGGCGCCGAGACCGTCGCCGTCACCGTCGAACCCGAGGGCGGATCCCCGCAGCCGACCACCGACCCGATGCTCTCGACCCAACTTTGAGCAAATAGGCAAGCTCGCGCCTCCTTCGACGTTTCCTGCTTGTTTCCTGTTTAAGACCTTCGCCTTCGCGGGTAGAGGGACACGAAAGGGAAAAGAAAGGAAGGAGAGACGATGGCCGTAGCGAGAATCACCGAGATCAGCGCGACCTCCACCACCAGCTTCGAGGACGCCATCAAAGAAGGCGTCAGCCGCGCCACGAACACGCTGCGCGGCGTGGAGGGAGCCTGGGTCAAAGACATGAACGTCATGATCGAGGACGGCAACATCACGGGCTACAAAGTGAACATGGAGATAACTTTCGTCCTCGACGCGTCGTCGTAAACGAACCGGCGTAAACACGGCAGCGCCCCCGGCCAGTCGGCCGGGGGCTTTTCTCTGTGGGCGACCTCCGCCGAACTCGTATACTTGCCGATGTCGGCCAACAATCCTTGGGAGGGGAAAACAGGCTGCCGCCGCTATCGCTCATCGTTTCGATCTCGCTTCTCGGGTTTCTCGGCTCGATCGCCGGACACAAGCTCCGGCTCCCCGCCGGAACTTTCATCGGCGCGTTCCTCGGCGTGGGATGCGCCCTCGGCCTCCACGGCCTCCCCGAGATACCGCTCCCCGACACAGCCGGATGGGCTCTTCAAATCCTCATCGGCATCCTCGTCGGTTTGAGGATGACCCGCGAATCCCTCGGAAGCGGCGCGAAAGCCGCCCTCCCGGCGTTCGCGCTCGCACTCCTCTTCCTCGTCTCGTCGGGGGCGGCGGCGCTCGCGGCGGTATGGGCCACGGGCATCTCCCCCAAGACCGCCCTCTTCGCGGCGGCCCCCGGCAGCCTCACCGAGATGGCGACCATCGGGGCCACGCAAGGCGCGAACGGCCCGGCGGTCGCCGCCGTCCACGTCTCGCGCCTCCTCCTCGTCATCTTCGCCGTCGGCTTCCTCGCCTCCCGCCTCCAAAGAAACCCCGCCGCCGAAACGGAGAGCGAAACGGAGAGCGCCGCCGCGCGACCGTCCGGCAAACCTTCCGGATATTTCAAGCTCGCCGCGATCTCCGCCGCGGGCGTCGTCGGTGGAATAATGGGCCTCGCCCTCACCCCGCTCCCGGCGGGCGGCGTCGTCGGCTCGCTGTGCGGAGCGGGACTCGCGAGGATGCTCGTCGAAGGCGCGGTGCCGGAGAAGCGGTTCCACCTCACCGTTCAAGGCGTCGCGGGCGTTTTGATCGGCCTCGGACTATCCGCGGAGTTCTTCGAAACCCTCCTCCAACTCGCCGGGGCCGCCATCCTCATAAACACGATCCAAATCTCCGTGTGGCTCGCGGCGTATTATCTCCTCGTGGCCGTCGTCGGCTACGACCTCCAAACCGCCACCTTCGCCTCGGCCCCCGGAGGCATGGGCGCGACCCTCTCGATGGTCGGAGACACCGACGCCGACCTCCTCACCGTCGCTTTCATACACCTCCTCCGAGTCATCGCCACCGTCGTCGCCGTGCCACTCGTCGTGGCCGCTTTCATCCCCGTGTGACACCGAATCCGATTGAATACTTCGTTCGCGTCCGCGCGGGGACGCGAATCGAAAAACGCCGCAAGCGACTCCCGATTCGCGACTCCATGATTCGTGGACTCGCCGGACATGGAGTCCTTCACCCGGACTCGGCATGAGGTCGGGAAAAAACAAATACGGCCTCACGAAGCGTCGCGGAGCGAAGCGACCCAATCGAGCGCGACCGCCGCCGTCCATGACTGGTCGTCGGAGCCGAGCGGCTCCCCCGTGAACGGCTCGAAATACTCCGCGAAGCCTCCGGCCCCGATCTGCGCGATGGCCTCCCGGCGAACCTCCGCCGCCCGAGTTTCCTCCCCCTCCCGAAGGAGCGACTTCCATATGAGCCAATTTATCACCGGCCACACCGGCCCCCGCCAATAACTCCGCGAATGGAATCTCCTCTCCGATGGACTCGTCGAGGGCGGAAGCGAGAGACGCCGAAGCCCCGAAGCTCCGCCGAAATACCCGGAGTCGAGCGTATCGAGGAGGCGGCTTCGACGCGACTCGGGGATTCCGCCGGATATGAGCGGCGCGAGGCCCGCGACGGTTCGGACTCGGAGAGGTTTTCGCCACCTCACGTCGTAGTCGAGGCAAAGGCCGAATTCGTCGTCCCATCGGCTTTCGAGGCCGGAGCGGCCGCGAGAGATCCAAGCCGAAATCCGCTCCCGCTCCTCGTCGGGGGCGTCCACGAGGCCGGCTATTTCGAGGAGCGCCTCGTTGGCGAGGACGAGGATCGCACTCATGAGAACGTCCTTCACCCGAAAGGGATGGTTTTTGTAGATTTCCCTCTCGTCGCACCGCGCCCGCTTTATCATCTCGACAAGCCAAATGTAGCGGGCGTAGTCTTTGTCGGTCGGCCTCTCGGACGGGTCGTCCACGTGGGCGAGGTCGCGGCGCCGGAAGCTCGCCATCACCCCGATCTCCACCGCCTCCAAAGCCTCGTCCCACCTCGGCGAATTGTCCGTCCCACTCTCCCACGGATGGTATATCGTCACGAGGCCGGACTCCTCGGGGTCGCGGTCGGTCAATAAATACCGGTGCCACCGGAGCATCTTCGGATATATCTCGCGCAAAAAAGCGAGCGCGGTTTTCTCGTCCTTCCCCCTCCCCTTCGCCACCTCCCAGATTCGCAGCGCGCCGACGGCGTGGATGGGCGGCTGGCAAAGCGCGCTCGTATACGGTGGGGCGGGCGGCGCGTCGGGGAAGACGCCCGCGCTGATCCAATGCTCCGGCCCCGGAAAATAACTCTCCGGAGGGGCGAGCGGATTGAAGACGATGTGCGGAACTTTCCCCGTCCGCCACTGCCGCCGGAAGAGAAGCGTGAGCTCCCTCGCCGCCCGAGCCGTATCCAAATGCGCCAACCCGATCGCGATGAACCCCGAATCCCAACTCCACTGGTGCGGATACAACGTCGGAGCGGCCCGCGTCCACCCACCCATGTCGTTCCCCTTCAAAACCTCCGCCGCCCGCCGAGCCATGCCCGACAGGTTCGGATCCTCGCTTCGTTCCTCTCTCTCCATATGCCATCAATGCTAACAGAGACGTATACGGAAAAGCGGCGGTTCGCTCCAAAGTGAAGCGACTTCCGACGAAAGAGGGGTGAATGGTGTATCACCACGCTCATGATTCGACTCGGATACCCGACCCAAAACCTCTTCATCCCCGCGAGCACGAACCGCTCGCTCCGACTCGCGAACCTCGGGGACGAGGAGAAATTGAAAGCCCTCATCCGCGACAATACCTCCGACCTCGAAACGATCCTCCGGTGGAACGCCGAGCATGACATCGGCCTCTTCCGAATGGGTCAAAACCTTATCCCCTTCGCCTCCCACCCGGAGTTTTCATACGAGTGGCGAGAAGTCCACGGCGAAGAACTCGCCCGCGCCGGAAGCCTCGCCGCCTCGCTCGGAGTCCGGCTCTCGATGCACCCCGGGCAATACATAAACCCCGGAAGCCCGAAACCCGAGGTCGTGGAACGGAGCCTTCACGAACTCCGGTATGTCGCCGCCATCTTCGACGCGATGGGCATCTCCGACGGCGTTCTCGTCCTCCACCTCGGCGGCGCGTACGATGACAAAGAGGCTTCGGCGAAACGTTTCATCGAAACCATGAAGCCCGAGACGGAAACCCTCCGATACCTCGCCCTCGAGAACGACGAGCGGATATGGACGGTCGAGGAGGTATCGAGGACGGCGGCCGCCCTCGGGATACCCGCCATCACCGACACTCTCCACCACGCGCTCAACCCCGGCGGCCTCGCGCTCCCCGAAGCCCTCGACCTCTCGCTTCCGACGTGGAATTCGAGGGGGGATCGCCCGAAGCTCCATATTTCGAGCCAAAATCCCGAAAAGCAAGCCGGAGCGCACGACTACGCGATACACGCGGAGGACTGGGACGTTTTGCGAAATGCGCTCGACGGAAGAGATGCCGACATCATGGTCGAGGCGAAGGGGAAGGAACAAGCCCTCATCCCGCTCGGAGCGAACGTCCCGAAACTCGCCAAGGAGGAAAACCGTGCATAAAAATCCGAACCCCGAAGAGATCCAAACCCTTTTCGAAAACTCGCGCACCATCGCCGTCGTCGGCCTCTCCGACAAACCCCACCGCCCGAGCCACGGCGTCGCGAAGGCGATGAAGAGCTTCGGATACGACATATTTCCCGTCAACCCGAACCTCTCGGCCCCGCTCCTCGGCGAAAAGCCACACCCTTCGCTCTCGGACATCGAAGCTCCGGTGGACATCGTGGACGTATTCCGAAGGAGCGAGGAAGTCATGCCCATCGCCCGCGAAGCGACGAAGATCGGGGCGAAGGCATTGTGGCTCCAACTCGGCGTGATGAACGAAGAGGCGGCGGAATACGCGAAGGAACACGGCCTCATGGTCGTGATGAATCGGTGCATAAGGGTGGACTACGGCTCGCTTCGCTCGCGTTCTTAGTTCTTAGTTTTCAGTTCTTCGCTAAAAACTAAAAACCGAGAACTGTGAACGGGAGCGGGGCCGAAGGCGGAGCGCCCCCCCGTTTCACATCCACCATTTCGGGTACGTCGGACGAGGAAAGCGACGAGAAAGGAACACACATGGCGCGGACGAAAGCGGTCGATCCGAACGATGCTCCGAGTGGGGCGGAGGATTTGCTCGAAGCGGGGAGGAAGCAGGCCGGGGGCGACATAAACTTTTTCAAGCAAATGGCCGCTTCTCCGACCTCGTTGAAGGCGTACATGGACTTCGCGGGGACGATGCAAGGCGGAGCTTTGGATCGGGGGACGCAGGAAGCCATCGCCGTCGGGGTTTCGGACTTCAACGGCTGCAAATATTGACTGTCGGTTCACTCCGCGGCCGCGGAGCAAGCCGGACTCACGAGCGAAGAGCGCGAAGCCGCCCAAACCTTCGAGTCCGACGACCCGAAGCGAGGGGCCGCCCTCACCCTCGCCCGTGAAGTCGTCGAGAACCGGGGCCGCCCCTCGGACTCGGCGTTCGAGGAGGCGAGGGCCGCCGGACACAGCGACGAGGAACTTATCGAGATCGTCGCCAACGTTGCCCTCACGACGTTCTCCAATTACCTGAACGACACCATCGAGACCGAGGTGGACGTCCCCGCCGTCGAGCCGAAGCAACGCCAGCCCGTCCACGGCGACTAACCACCATGTAATCACCGGGGCGAGTACGTACTCGCCCCGGTGAACTTCCGTGAAAGGACGAACCTTTGCCCCACTCTATCGGCTTTGACATATACGGAACCCTCGTTGACCCGCTCGACATGAACGAGCATCTCCGACCGTTCGCCGGGGACGACGCCGACGCGATGAGCGCATTGTGGCGGCAAAAGCAACTCGAATACACCTTCCGCCGCGGCCTCATGAAAGAGTACGAGAACTTCGGCGTATGCACGAAACAAGCCCTCGGCTTCGCCGCCGAGTCTTTCGGGGTTTCGCTTTCCGAGGACGACGAAGCGGCGCTCATCGGAGAGTACCAAAACCTCCGCGCCTTCCCGGACGTGGCTCCCGGACTCGAAAAGATGAAGGAGCGGGGCCATCGCCTCGCGGCGTTCTCGAACGGGGTCGAGGCGACGGCCCGGACGCTCTTCGAGAACGCCGGCATCCTTTCCCACCTCGATGAGATCGTCTCCGTGGACGACATCGGAACCTTCAAACCCGACCCGGCGGTGTACGAATATTTGGCGAAGCGCTTCGAGAGAGACATCGAGGACGTATGGCTCGTGTCGAGCAACCCTTTCGATGTGATCGGGGCGAAGGCCATCGGCATGAACGCGGCGTGGATAAAGCGGAGCGGGGACGCCGTCCTCGACCCGTGGGGCTTCGAGCCGGACTTCGTCGCCTCCGACCTCGAAGACCTCGCCGAGAAGTTTGGATAGCGGAGCGCCCCTCGCCCTCTTCGTGTACGGAACCCTGAAAAAAGGCTTCCCCGCGCACGAACGGTTTTTCGGAAAGGACGCCGAATCCGAACGCGCGGTCGTGCGCGGCTCCCTCTTCGACCTCCCGGCGGGGTATCCCGCCCTCGCCGTCCCAGACGCGGACATCCTCGCCATCGGAACGGCGGACGCTCGCTGCGACGCGGCGAGGCAACGCGAAACTCTCCTCGCGTGCCGGACGCACCCCGCCTCCGGTGAAACGATTTCTGGAGAGATATTCCGGCTCGACCCCGAGCGACTCCTCCCCGCGCTCGATGTTTTCGAGGGCTTTGATCCGAACGGCGAAAGTTTGTACCGGCGCGTCCTCATCCCCGCATGGACACGCTCCGGCAAGGTCTTCGCGGCGTGGGCGTATGTCATGGGTTCCCCGTCCGGCGAGCGGCTTCCGGGCGGAGCATGGACGCCCCGCGGTGAACCATCACCGTGAGGAATACTCGGTCGGACGGCCCCGCCTTACCCGACCACCGCATGTCCTCTCGGCGGGATACCCTCGCCCGTGAAGTTCCCGCCCGGACGCGGAGAGCTTCGCATCATACTCCACCCACGCAAAAACGCGCCGATGGCGTGTCTTCCAGCGAGACATCCGCCGCCGAAGAGAGACGCGGGGAATGCGTACACGATCACGGGCGGCTAGTTCGGTGAGGCGGCCCGAACACGCGCTCCCGCTCCCGGAGAGGACGGAGCGGAACACGGTCGGTGGCTCCCGCGCCCCGGCCTTTTCGCTCCACGGATTGTTAAACTGGATCGGTGAATTCGACGAGCGGGAAAAACCGGGCGGCGCTCTCCATAGACATCGGCTCCTCCTCGGTGCGTGCCTCCCTTTACGACACCTCCGGCGAACCCATCCCCGGCGCGGAGGCGAAACTCGACCACGACCTCGAATACGACTCCGACGGCGCGGCCACGAAAAACCCCGACGAACTCCTCGACCTCACCGCGAGAGCGGTGGACGAAGCGATGTCGAAGGGCGGTGGATACGAGATCATCGGGGTCGCCATGTGTACGTTTTGGCACTCCCTTCTCGGCGTGGGCCATGACGGAACCCCGACCACCCCGGTCTTCACGTGGGCCGACCGACGCTCGGCGGTGGCGGCGAACGAGCTTCGGGCGAGGCTCGACGAAGGGGCCGTCCACCGCCGGACGGGGTGCGTCCTCCATTCGAGTTATTGGCCCGCGAAGCTCTCGTGGCTCGAAAACGAAAGCCCCGAAGCCTTCGAGAAATCCGAGCGGTGGATCTCGCCCGGCGAGTACATATATCTCCGGCTCTTCGGCGAAACGTCGGTCGGAACCTCGATGGCGTCCGCGAACGGACTCTTCGAGCAAAACGAAAAGCGGTGGGACGAAGAAATCCTCGAAGCGATACGCCTCCCCGAGGATCGCCTCTCCCCCGTCTCCGACGCGCCGATGCGCGGCCTTCGCGGCGAGTGGGCCGAACGGTGGCCGAAGCTCGCGGAAGTTCCGTGGTTTCCGGCGGTCGGGGACGGGGCGGCCTCGAACGTCGGGTGCGGGTGCGTGGACGAGGGAAAGCTCGCCCTCATGGTCGGGACGAGCGGCGCAATGCGTATTTTATGGAAAGCCGAGGCCATCGAGGTTCCGCCCGGCGTGTGGCGGTACCGGGCCGACAGCGAAAGGGTCGTCATGGGCGGAGCATTATCGAACGGCGGGAACCTCGTCGAGTGGCTCCGGGACACGCTCCGCCTCCCGGAGCCGGACGAGGCCGAGAAGCTCCTCGCGGAGATGGGGCCGGACTCGCACGGCCTCACGTTCCTTCCGCTCCTCGCGGGGGAGCGCGGCCCCGGATGGGCCGACCGGGCTAACGGTGTCGTCGCCGGACTCTCAATGGCGAGCGAGCCGATGGACATCCTTCGGGCGGCGATGGAGTCGGTCGCGCTCCGCTTCGCCATCATCGCCGGGATGCTCGAAAAAGCGTCGTCCGGAGAAAAAGAAGTCATCGCCACCGGCGGCGGCCTCGTGAACTCTCCGGCGTGGACGCGGATAATGGCCGACGCGCTCGGGAGGCCTGTGAAGCTCTCGAACGTCGAAGAAGCATCGAGCCGCGGAGCGGCGCTCCTCGCCCTCGAAAAGCTCGGGGAGATCGAAATAGACAAACTCTCCACCCCGCCGGGCGAGACGTTCGCGCCGGACGAAAAGAACCACGAAACCTATATGAACGCCCTCGAAAGGCAAAAGCGTTTGTACGGCGCGGTTCTTTGAGAGCGGGTTTCTGGCGAAACCCGCGCACGCGCTTCGCGCTTGTCAGCGGTCAGCTATCAGAAAAGGCAATTCCCTCGCGGCTTGACGCAAAGAAAAGCCGCCAGCTTGGAGGCTGGCGGCTGATGGCTGACTGCTTGAATTACCTCTTGTTCATCGGGACGTACTCGGCTTCGCGGGCGCCGGTGTAGATTTGGCGGGGGCGGGCGATGCGGAGTTCCTCGTCGTTCATCATCTCGATCCACTGCGCGATCCAGCCCGGAGTGCGGCCTATGGCGAACAATACGGTGAAGGCGTTCGTCGGTATGCCCATCGCCTCGTAAATTATGCCCGACCAGTAATCCACATTCGGGTATAGCTTGCGGCTCGTGAAGTACTCGTCGTCGAGGGCGTGCTTCTCGAGTTCGATGGCGACGTCGAGGAGCGGGCTTTGCTTGCCCGTAGCTTCGAGAACCTCGTCCACGTGGCCCCGGATTATGCGGGCGCGCGGGTCGTAGTTTTTGTAGACGCGATGCCCGAAGCCGATGAGCC
>JACCWD010000008.1 GCA_013697825.1 Rubrobacter sp. | reverse complement strand
CCGGGCGATTCTGGTGCGTTACGAGAAAAGGGCCGTCAACTATCTGGGACTCATCAAGGTCGCCTGTATCTTGCTGTGGTATCGTCGTCGGCATCGCTTATCCCTTTTGAGATAGTTATTAAGAGGGAATGACCCGTGTCGGCCCAGCCGATCAAGGACACCTCGAACCCGGCGTCGGCGACCCTCTCGGCAAGCTCGAAGTCGAACCATCCCTCCCCCATACCGCCGAAGAAGCACACCTTCTCGACGGTTTCCGCAGCCCCGCCGCCGGTCCGGCTGAAAAGGTCGTAGTCAACGCCGGGCGGAAGCTGCTTTATATCCTCTCGGAGAGGCGTGTGCTTCTCGACAAGAAAACGCGAATCGGCGAAGACGAGATCCGCCCTCCGGACCCACTCGCGCTCGGTCTCGGATATGTCCGGCGGCATCCCCCGCACCTCCTCGAAGTTCATCACGCAGTCGTATACAAGCAAACCGGGTTCGAGGTTCTCGGCGATTTGCATGGCGGTCGTCGTCGGCTGGAAGTTCCATACTATGGGCCGGCCTCCGGCGAGTCCGGCTATGCCCCTCGCCGCCCGGGACGAAAGGACAAGTTCGTTTATTTTGCGGAGGATCCTCGGCTGGAGCGGGGCGACGGCGCACTCGTACATGGAGAGGTTCTCCAGGAGGTTTCGTTCTCCGGTCTCCCCGGTTTTGCGGAGCGAGGTCCGTGCGAGCTTTCTGAAGATCCTCGCGTAATAAGCCGGGCTTGCGTAGTCGTACGAGCCGGAAAGCCCTTCGACGAAGACGACGCGGTGTCCGGCTTTGGCGAAGAAGGTGGCGAGGACGTGGTGGCGTTGCCAAAGGAAGTCCCATCCGACGCTCGTGAGGATCACGACCGGGGGCTTCGGGGGCGCGCTCATCGTCCGCTCCTCGATCTCCGGATGATGCTCCGGGCCTCGCTCGCGGCGTCGGCGAGGCCCGAGAACCCGATGTGCGTCCACACGCCGAGCCTCCGCCTCGCGACGATGAAGCTGAGGAGGCTGTGGACGATGTGTCCGGCGGTGGCGGCGACGGCCACCCCGGCTATGCCGTACGGCTCGACGATGAGGAGTCCCCCGACTATGGCGATGGAGCTTCCGACGGTGGTTATGACCATCGAGGCGAACTGGTTTCCGGTCATGTAAAGGGCGGAGGCGCACAGGCCGAAGGAGATCGTCATGAGGTGGCCGACGCTGAGAACGGCGAGGACGAAGGCGGCGTCCCGGTAAAAGTCCCCGAACACGAGGCCGAGTATCGGCCCGCCGAAGAGGATGAACACCATGAGAACCATGAAGCCGGGGATGCCCGCGAGGGTGGCGACCGCCCGGAGGGTGCGCTCCATCTCACGCCTCCGGCCCTGCCCGTAAAGCTCGGCGATCAAAGGCGGAACCACGGCCTCGGCGATGACCATCGGAGCGGCGACGAGAAGAACCGTTCGCAAGGCGGCACCGTACAATGCGACGTCCTCTTGCGGAAGGAATGCCCCGACGATCCACAAATCGGCGTATGCGAGGGCGAAGACGATGAGGTTCGTCATGAGGAGGGGCCACGCGACCACCCATACCTCTCCGAGGGGCATGGAGCCGCCGTCGTCGTCCCCGTCGGGGAGCCGGCGTAGTTTCCTCCGCAAAAGCACGGCCGCCGGAACGAGGCACACGAGGGCGACCGCGGCGGCGATCGCCATCACGGTCGAGAGGGTCGTCGCTCCGACGAAGACCCATATGAAGGCGAGGGCGGAGACGAGGAGCCCCGCCGAGAGGATGCCGTTGAAATTCAGGAAGATCACGGCGAGGCGAATATCGCTGAAACCCCGGAATATCTCGGCGATCAAGGGCGGAACCACGGCCTCGGCGATGACCATCGGCGCGGCGACGAGGAGCACGGTGCGAAGCGCGGCTCCGTAAAGCGCGACGTCTTCTTGCAGCAGGTACGCCCCGACTATCCACAAATCCGCGTAGGCGAGGGCGAAGACGATGAGGTTGGTCGCGAGCAGCGGCGACGACACCGCCAAAACTTCGCCGAGCGACATGAAATCGCTACCGCTTCGCTCGGGGAGTTTTCTCAACTTGCGCCGCAACGCGATCGCCGAGGGGATGAGAGCGGCGAGGGCCGTCGCGATGGCGATGGCGACAACGGTCGAGA
>JACCWD010000188.1 GCA_013697825.1 Rubrobacter sp. | reverse complement strand
TGGAGGAGGAGCGGAGGCTTTTCTATGTCGGCGTTACGCGGGCTATGAAGACATTGACGCTCGCGAACGCGAAGCTCCGCTCGAGTTGGGGGGGCGACCGCGAGTACCAAATGCCGTCGCGGTTCCTCTCGGAGATCCCCGACGAATACAAATCCGGCGCGATGCCGGGAGGCTCGAAAGGCGGAAGGATCTCACCGCCGGGGAGGAAGTCCGGCGGGAGGGAGCGGGCGGCTTTGAGTTCCGCCTCGTACGAAGCGGGGGAGAAAGTGCGCCACGCCAAGTTCGGGGTCGGGGAGGTCGTGGATGCTTCGGAGGGGAAGATCGTGGTTCGCTTCGGGGGCGAGGAGAGGATCTTCATCCCCGACCTCGCGCCGCTTAGCAAAGCGGACTGAATTCTTCAATCCGCGCTTTCAGCAATCAGCCGTCAGCAATCAGCTTTCTTGCAAGAGGCTGACAGCAGGGTTCATGAGCATTGATCCACCACGCCATCGAAGCCTCGATCGGCGAGGGCGGCTCCTGAAACCCGGCTTGCGAAAGGATCAATCCCGGCGCAAGCCGCTGTGAATATTTCCCGAAAACGCCGGGGAGACGGACTTCGCTTGTCCGAAACGGTGAGGCATTCCCGAAACACGTTTCGCCCCGGCAACAAAAAGCTGATTGCTGACGGCGCGGGTTGCCGGAAATCCGGCAACCCGCCAAAGAGGCAGGCTGGCCCAAAGGTTTCGTTTCGGCATCGGGTTCTCCCCCGAACCCGGACGTTGTCCAAAATCGATCTGGCCTTCGCCTGCTTCTTCGTAGTGGTTATCGGACGGAGGGTGGAATCCTTTAGCCCGAAATCCGGCGCGGCCCCATCTCGGTTACAATCCGGTTTTTGGGATGCCGGTATGAGAAAAAGGGGATGGAGAGAGAATTGAGCCATGTCTACGTCACGGGGCATAAGAACCCCGACACGGATACCATAGCCTCCGCGATCGGCTACGCGGAGTTCAAGAATTTGGTTGACCCGCATAATTTCTATGCCCCGGCCCGCCTCGGGGAGGTGAACGCGCAGACCGCGTGGGCGCTCGAGAAGAGCGGGGCGGAGAGTCCGAAGCTCATCCGCCACGTCATGCTCCGCGTGAAGGATGTGATGCACAAGAAGCTCATAACCGCCCACCGCGACGACCCGTTGCGGAACGTCGGCATCGCGATGGCGAAAGGGAACATCGGACAGGTCCCCATCGTGGATCACGACGGCTCCCTCGCCGGTATCATCACCGAGCGGGATCTCGCCCGCATGTACGTCCGCGAATCGCGCGAAGCCTCCACCTTCGAGGACACCCCCGTCTCCGTCGGAGCGATGCTCGAAGTCCTCGAAGGCGAACTCGTCGCGGGCGCGGACAAGACGACGACATCGGGCAAGCTGTGGGTGATCTCGATGAGCAAGGACTCCATGGGCGGCCGTATGGAGGAGGGCGACGTGGTCGTCGTCGGCGACCGTCCGGGCGCCCAGAAACGGGCCGTCGAACTCGGGGCGGGCGTCCTCGTCGTCTCGAACGGAGTCCGCCCCGACGACGAGATTTTGGAGATCGCAAACGAGAACGGAACCTCCGTCATCGTCTCGCCTTTAGATTCGTACGTGACGAGCCGCATGATCCAGCTTTCCGTCCCATGCTGGGAGGTGATGAGCGAGAACCCGCTCACCGTGGATCCCGACGACCTCATCACGGACATCACCGACTCGGTGATGGAGGTCCATTACCGGGCGGCCATCGCCGTTGACTCGGACAAGATGCCCGTCGGGGTCATCTCGCGCACCGACCTCATAAACCCGGAGCCGAGGAAGATCCTCCTCGTTGACCACGCCGAGATCGGCCAAAGCGTCGCGGGCGTGGACAAGGCCCGGGTCGTCGAGATTCTCGACCACCACCGACTCGGCGACATCGAGACGAGCGAACCCATAGCCGCCACCTTCGACCCCGTCGGCTCGACCGCCACGCTCATAATCGAGCGGTACCGCGCCGCGGGCCTCGACCCCGAGAAGTCCACCGCCACGATCCTCCTCGCGGCGATCCTCTCGGACACCGTGATTTTGAATTCCCCGACGACGACGGAGCGCGACCACGAGGTCGTGAAATACCTCGAAGAGTATCTCGGACTCGACGCGGAGAAGTTCGGGATGGAGATGTTCGAGGCGTCGTCGGACGTTACGGGCTTGTCGGCGAAGGAGATCACGAACCGCGACGCGAAGGAGTACGCGACGAGCGGCGGCGAGAAGATGTGCATCGCACAGGTCGAGACCGTCGGGAAAGCCCTCCTCGACCGGAAGGGCGAACTCCTCGAAACCCTCGAGAAGGAGCGCCAAAGCAACGGATACCTCCTCTCCGCGCTCATGGTCACGGACATCATCGAGCAGGGTACGGAGCTTTTGTGCGTCGGCGAATGCTCGCTCGTCGAGAGCGCCTTCGACGCGAAGGCGGAGGACGGCATGATAGACCTCCCCGGCGTGATGAGCCGCAAAAAGCAAGTCGCCCCGAAACTCCTCGCAACTTTTTAGCGTGAGAGTTCACGGGGAACGTAGAGACGTAGCATGCTACGTTTCTACAAAGCCTCGAAGAATGAGAAAGGCTCTATGACGAAGATACTCGACGGAAAGGCCGTCGCCGCCGAAATACGCTCGGAGATAAAGTCCGCCGTCGCGGAACTCCGTGAGAAAGGAACCCCGGTTCGCCTCGATGTGATCCTCGCGAGCCATGACCCGGCCTCGGCCACGTACGTCTCCATGAAACAGCGCGACTGCGCCGAAGTCGGCATCGAATCGAAGATACACCGCTTCGAGGAGGGCGTCTCCCAAAAAGAGCTCGCCGTACTCGTCGAACGCCTCAACGACGACGAGGCCGTCTCCGGGTTCTTCATGCAGCTTCCGCTCTACGACGGCCTCGACCACATCCCCCTCATCTCCGCCATCGAACCATTGAAGGATGTGGACGGGCTTTCGCCGCTCTCGGCGGGGCGGCTTGCCGTCGGGCTTCCGAGCCTCCTCCCGTGTACGCCGCACGGCGTGATTCAGCTTCTCGTAAGAAACGGAGTCGCCGTCGAAGGGCGCGAGGCCGTCGTCGTCGGGCGGTCGAACCTCGTCGGAAAGCCGCTCGCCGGACTCCTTTTAAACGAGAACGCGACCGTGACGACGTGCCATTCGCGCACAAAGGATCTCGCCTCCGTCGCACGCCGCGCCGACATTCTCATCGTCGCCGCCGGGCAAAAAGAGATGGTCGGCCCAGAGTACGTCAAAGACGGGGCCGTCGTCGTGGACGTCGGCATCCACCGCAAGGACGAGGGCGGCCTCACGGGCGACGTGCGCTTCGAGGAGGTCGAGGCGAAGGCTTCGTATATAAGCCCCGTTCCCGGAGGTGTCGGGCCGATGACTCGGGCGATGCTGCTTCACAACACGCTTCGGGCGGCGGGGATGCGGGAGGGGCGGCGAGCGCAATGAGTGGAAGTTGGTACGAGGTCATGAGGTCGGCGGCGACGCTGGAGCAGAGCGTCCCGATCTCGCAGAAGCGGAAGGTCAATTCGTGTCCGCCATCGCCTCGATGGAATTCTACGGCGAGGCCGGACGCATCGTACGGTACCTGATAGACACGTACTCCGCACGTCTTTGTTATTTCTCCTCGCGGATGTTCGCATCCCGGTTCTCGGAGATGAGCATACCCCCGGCCGCTCCCGGACTCGCCGCCAATCTGCGCTAAGATAGTCCCCGGTCTTTACATACTCCGGAGGTGGAAGATGATATCCGAGGAACAAGTCAGGCACGTCGCCAATTTGGCGCGGCTCGGCCTCACGGACGAGGAAGTCGAGCGCATGGGCGGCCAACTCGGCGCTATTTTAGAGAGCATCGAGAAAATTCAGGAACTCGACCTCGATAACGTCCCGCCGACCGCGAACCCCCTAAGTCTGACAAACGTATTCCGCCCCGACGAGCCGAAGCCCGAACTTGACCGGGACGAAGCGCTCGCGTCCGCCCCCGCCCCCGAGGACGACCTCTTCTCCGTGCCGAGGATCGACTGATGGATCGAACGATGCTCGACCTCACCGCATACGAACTCGCAAGGAAGATCGAGGCACGCGAACTCTCCGCCCGCGAAGCCGCCGAAGCCGCGAACGCTCGGATCGATGCCGTCGAAGGCGACATAAACGCCTTCGTCACCACCACCCCGGAGATCGCACTCGAAAGAGCCGACCGCGTGGACGAACGCCTCAAAAACGGTGGAGCCGACGGCGTGAAGTTGTGGGAAAGCGTCCCGCTCGTCGTGAAGGACGTGCTTTCGACGAAGGGTACGCGCACGACGTGTGGATCGAAGATCCTCGAAGATTTCACGCCCGTATATAACGCCACCGCGCTCGAAAACTTCGGTGGAGATCTCGTCATGGTCGGGAAGGCGAACATGGACGAGTTCGCGATGGGTTCCTCCACCGAGAACTCCGCGTACGGCCCGACGAGGAACCCGTGGGATCTCGACCGGGTGCCGGGCGGCTCCTCGGGCGGCTCGGCGGCGGCGGTCGCGGCGGGCGAGGGATGGTGGGCCCTCGGCACCGACACCGGAGGCTCGGTGCGCCAGCCGGGAGCTTTCTGCGGCATGGTCGGACTCAAGCCGACGTATGGCCGCGTGTCGCGGTACGGACTCGTCGCCTTCGCGTCCTCGCTCGATCAGATCGGGCCGATGACCCGCGACACGCGCGACGCGGCCCTCCTCCTCCAAGCCATCTCCGGCCACGACCCGAATGACTCCACGAGCGCGAAGGTCGAAGTCCCGGACTATCTCTCGACCCTCGAAGACGGCATCTCGGGCCTCCGCGTCGGCGTCGTCACGGAACTCATGAACGCCGAGGGTGTCGAGTCGGAAGTCAAATCCATCACCGAGAAAATGGCCCGCGACCTCGAAGAAGCGGGGGCGGAGGTGGGGGAGGCGAGCCTTCCGCACGCGACGTACGGACTTCCCGCTTATTACATCATCGCCCCGGCGGAGCTTTCCTCGAACCTCGCCCGCTTCGACGGGGTGAGGTACGGGAAGCGGGCGGAAGCTTCCGGCGTGCATGAGATGTATCGGCGGACGCGCGAGGAAGGCTTCGGGGACGAGGCGAAGCGGCGCATTATGCTCGGGACGTACGCGCTTTCGAGCGGATATTACGATGCATATTACGCGCAGGCGCAAAAAGTGCGGACGAAGATCATAGACGACTTCCGCTCCGCCTTCCGCGATTTCGACGTTCTCATTTCCCCGACATGCCCGACGGCGGCCTTCGAACTCGGCGACAAAGTCAACGACCCTTTGGCGATGTACGCGAACGACATATGCGCCGTCCCGGCGTCCCTCGCGGGCGTCCCGGCCATAAGCATCCCCGGCGGCCTCTCGAACGGTCTTCCGGTCGGCGTTCAATTAATGAGCGACCATTTCACCGAGCCGACGCTCCTCCGCGCCTCGTACGCCGCCGAGAAATCATCGGACTTCCGGTTCGAGATGAAGCCGTGAGGTGGCTTTGCGACCGTTCTCGGTTCTCGGTTCTTCATTCTCAGTTTTTAGCCAAGAACCAAGAACTAAAACCGAGAACCGGAGCGAAGCGACTTGTAAAATATTCGGTGTTCCCGGAGATCCGCGAGGTGGAAAACAATGGCTGAGACGAAAGAGAAACAGACTTATCAGGCGGTGATCGGACTCGAGTTCCACGTCCATCTCGCCACCCGGACGAAGATGTTTTGCGGGTGCCGCGTTACATACGGCGACCCTCCGAACACCCACACATGCCCCGTGTGCCTCGGGCATCCGGGAGCGCTTCCCGTATTGAACGAGAAGGCGATCGAACTCGGCGCGATGGCGGGCATCGCCTTGAATTGCGAGGTCGCCGACCACGCCGTCTTCGCCCGGAAGAACTATTTTTATCCCGACCTTCCGAAGGGGTACCAGATTTCGCAGTTCGACGAACCCATATGCGTCGGCGGCCATATTGACGTGCCGACCTCCGACGGGACGGTTCGGGTCGGAATCACGCGGCTTCATCTCGAAGAGGACGCTGCGAAGAACGTCCATGTCGGGGAGTCGGGCCGGATGCACGGCTCGACGGGTTCCCTCATAGATTTCAACCGTGGCGGGACGCCGCTCATGGAGATCGTCACCGAGCCGGATATTCCGACGCCGGAGGCGGCGCGGGCGACGGCGAATCAATTAAAGGCGATTTTGCAAGCCATCGGCGTCTCCGAGGCGGACATGGAGAAGGGGCAGCTTCGCTGCGACGCGAACGTGAGCATACGGAACCTCGATGGCTCCTTCGGGACGAAGACCGAACTCAAAAATATGAACTCGTTCCGCTTCGTCGAGAAGGGAATCGCCGCCGAACTCGAGCGGCAGCGGGAAATTATCGAAGAGCGCGGGCGCATCGAACAGGCGACGATGCACTATGACCCCAACAAGGACGAGGTGTATTCGCTGCGGAGCAAAGAGGAGGCCCACGATTACCGGTACTTCCCCGAGCCGGATCTCCTCCCGCTCGAACTCTCTCGCGAATGGATCGAGGACAAAAAGAACCGCCTCCCCGAACTCCCCGCCGAGATGAAGAAGCGCTTCGTGGAAAGCTATGGCCTTTCGGATTACGACGCGGGGGTACTCACCGCCGACCGCGACCTCGCGGCTTTTTACGAGGAGGTGGCGGAAAACGCGGATCCCAAACAGTCCGCGAATTGGATCTCCGGCGACCTCCGCGCCCTTCTCAACGAGGAAGGCATCGAAATATCCGACTCGAAGGTCGGGCCGAAGCACATGATCGAACTCATAAGCCTCGTCGAGACCGACACCGTCTCACGCTCCGCCGCGAGGACGGTTCTCGAGCACGTCTTCGAGAGCGGCGACGCGCCTTCCTCCATCGTCGAGCGCGATGGTCTCGCGCAGACGGGCGGCGACGAACTCGACGGCGTCGTCGAAGCCGTCATCGCTGACAATCCCGATGAGGCCGAGCGGGTGAGGGGCGGCGATAAAAAGGTCGTCGGCTTCCTCGTCGGGCAAATAATGAAGGCGACTCGCGGCAACGCCGACGGCGGGCAGGCGAGGGAGCGGCTCCTCGAAAAGCTCGGTTCATGACGGAGATTTCATCGGATTCGCCGCGCATCGGGGTTTTGTCCGCCGATCTGGATCTCCCGGAGAGGGTTCGCGAGGCGGGGGGCGAGGCCGTCGAGGTTCCGGTGCCGGAGTTTTACGAGGAGTGGGGGGTCGCTTTGGTTCGGGAGTGGATCTCCGACCGCCTCGAAGTTTCGCTCCCCTTCCTCGGCGTCGAAGCCCTCGCATTCGACGGGGACTCCCCGGAGGAGCTCGCCGGGGCCGTCGTCGCGGCGATACGGCTCGGCCTCCCCGCCGTCTCCCTCGCCAAGCCGGAAACTCCTTTCGCCATAGCCGTCGCCGCGCTCGGGCTTTGCGCGCTCGATGAAGACCCGGCGGAGGCGGCGGTGAGGCTGGCCCGCGACGCGGAGCCGGACGCGAGGAGCCTCGCGGAGAACTTCTCGTTCGCCAACGCGCTCCGGGCGGGGCTCACGGTCGGGGGCGGGCCGGAGGTGATGGTTCACCTCGCGGCCATAGCGAAGGAGGCCGATGTCGTCGGCTTCGATCAAATGCTCCGCGTCCTCGCCCCGGAGACCCCCGCCGCAGCTTCCGTCTTCTCCGAGTGGTTCGAGGAGAATGGTCTTCCCGGCGTTTTGAATCTCCTCGGCGACGACCTCCATGATACCCGCACGGTCTCCGGGACTTTGAAGAGCCACGCCCGAGCCGCCGAAAGCGAATCCTCCGACGAGAGATTGAAGCTCTCGTTCATAAAGGCCCGGACCTCCGGGGCGGAGGCGGTATGCCTCGCGCCGGAGGGGCGATCGGCGGTCGAGGGGGCGTGCCGCGTCTTCGACTCCGAGGCGGAGGCGGTGGAGGCCGTGTTCGGGGGCGGTTTGGAGGATGTCGGAATACTCGTGGTTCGCGGGTGCGGGCCGCGGGGCTATCCGGGGCTTTGCCGCCTCGACGAGCTTGCCCACGCAATCGAGGAGGCCGGGATCGAGGGCATGTCCATACTCACGGACGGGGTCGCGCCGGAGGAAGCTCCGGGGGTTTGGATCTCGCTCTTCTCCCCCGAGGCGGCATCGCGCGGGATCGTCGGCCGTTTGGAGCACGGGGACTTCCTGAGATTCGACCTCGAAGACGGGCGCATCCTCACCTCGGTCGGCGCGAGGGACTTCGCGAAGCGGAAGCGCTTCAAACCCGCCACGCCCGAAACATCGGCTTATGCGGCGAGGTACGCGAAGTCGGCGGACACGGCGTTGAACGGCGCGTCCTTCCGGTGATCTGTCGTCGGAGTCCGCAAAGTCGTCCTCCACCCCGCTAGCGATATCCGCAGCGGTATTTCCTGAAATCCGATGCCGGGAAGGAACCCATGGCCGGATCCCGTATGAGGCCCGGATTGCGGGAGGGCCGATACTTCCGCAATCCGCTGTGGGCTTCGCAATTCTGCGGAAAGTGAAACAAATTACAAGCAAAACGCGGGAAGGGCGTCTCAGGCTAAAGAATGATAGTGTCTTAGACGATAATCCCTTCGTAAGCTCGAAAAGGTGCCGGAGTGCATACGACTTTCCTTTCGAGGGGCATTTTGCAAGGAGTGTGTGGCTGTGCGTGAACTTGGTGCGATGCGGAGTGTGGCTTTGGCAGCCGCGCTCTGCGCGGTCGTGTTCCTCGGGCTGGTTGCCTTCGATTTTCTGGGGAGGTTCGCACTCGATGCCCGCTGGCACGAGGTGTGGCGCATGGATGAATTGCTGGCGGCGATGTTCACTGCGGCGCTCTTTCTCGCGTTCGTGTATTGGCGGAGGCTCGATAGCTCCGAGAAGAGCCTCCGGCGCGGGGAGAGGGCGTTCCGCAGCGTTGTGGACAAGGCCGCCGACGCAATCGTGATCCACGACCTCTCCGGTGAGATTCTGGACGCGAACCAGTCCGCATGGGAGTCGCTCGGGTACTCGCGGGAGGAGCTTGTCGGGAGAAATGTGTCGGAGGTCGAGGAGGGCTTCGACCCCGAGGGCTTCCAAAGGATTTGGGGGCTTTTGCTCTCCGGTGAGCAAGTTACCGTGGACGAGATCCACAAAAGGAAAGACGGTTCGACGTTTCCGGTGGAGTCGCGCCTCAGCTTGATCGAGGCGGAGGGGGAGCGGGCGGTCCTCTCCCTCGCCCGCGACGTGAGCGAGAGCCGGAAGGCGATGGAGGAGATTCGGCGGAGCGAGGCGAGGAACCGGGCCGTCCTCTGATCCATACCGGACGCTGTGTGCCGCGTCACCCGCGAGGGGAAGTATCTCGACGTGTGGGCCGGGGAGGCGAGGAGGCTTTACCAGCCGCGGGAGGTCGTCCTCGGCGGCACCGTGCGGAGTGTTTTGGGCGACGAGGTTGCTGACAGGTTCCTTCCGCTCGTGGAGAAGGCCATAGACACGGGGGCGGTTCAGACCATCGAGTACGCGCTCGAATCGCCCGATGGGGAGTTCGAGATCGAAGCCCGCATCGTCGCGAGCGGCGAGGGCGAGGCCATATATTTCGCCCGCGACGTGAGCGGGCGGAACGCGGTGATAAGGCGGCTCCGGGGCAGCGAGGCCCGAAACCGGATGATCCTCGAGTCCATCCCCAACCTCGTGTTCCGCCTCAGCCGAGACGGCGTATACCTCGACTTACACGCCAGCGGTACGGGCGAACTCTATGTCTCGCGTGATGAGATAGTCGGGAGTACGTTGGAGGAGACCCTGCCGCGCGAACTCGCGGAGGAGGCTCTCCGGCATATATCGGCGGCCCTCGACGAAGGGGGAATGCAATGCTTCGAGTATCGGCTCGACCCTCCCGGCGGGGTGGCGTATTTCGAGGCGCGGATGGTGAAGAGCGGCCCCGGCGAGGTTATGTGCTTCAGTCGGGATATCACCGAGCAAACCGAGGCGATCGGGAGCCTCCGGAGGAGCGAGGCCCGAAACCGGGCCATGCTCGAGGCGATCCCCGACGCCGTGTTCCGCTATAACCGCGACGGCGAGTACCTCGATGTCCACGTCAACGAGGAGTTCGAGCTTTATGGCTCAGCCGAGACGTTCCTCGGACAGACCGTGGAGGACATCCTCCCGCCGGATGTCGCGGATGAGTTCATGCGGGCCATACTCGAGGTTCTCGACACGGGCGGGAGGCGCGAGTTCGAGTACGAGATCACCGCCGGGGGCGAGGATTTCCACCGCGAGGCGCGGCTCGTGAAGAGCGGCTCGGAGGAGGTTACGTGCTTCGTGCGCGACATCGGCGAGAGGCGGGAGTTCGAGTCGAAGATAAAGCGCCTTGCGTACCACGACGAGATTACGGGCCTCCCGAACCGGGCCGCCTTCATGGAGGTGCTCGCCGAGGCGATCGAGGAGCCGGGGAAGGTGGCGGTGGCCTTCTTGAGCCTCCGGGGCTTCGCGAAGGTGAACGACTCGCTCGGGCGGGAGGCCGGGGACCGGCTCCTCGCCCTCGCGGCGTGGCATTTGAACGAGTTCTTCGATCGTTCGGGGGAGCTCTCCCGCTTCGACGGCGACGAGTTCGCGGTTCTCTTCCGGGGCTTCGAGGACTTCGGGGAGGTACTCGAGGTCATCGAGGAGGGGCAGAGAACCTACCCGAACATGCCGTTCATGCTCGATGAGATCGAAGTGTTCCTGCGGGGCGACATCGGGGTGGCCGAGGCCGACGAAGAGGACGACGACGCCGGGTCGGTGGTGAGGAAGGCTTCGGTCGCGCTTTTGGAGGCGAAGGAGAACCCCGAAGCGGACTATATGGTCTTCGACCGGAGCATGGGCGAGAGGGCGTTCGCCCGGCTGCGGCTGGAGCGCGACCTCCGCCTCACCCTCGAATACGGGCATCTCGAAGTCCACTACCAGCCGGAGATCTTCCTGAGCAGCGGGAGGATATACAGTCTCGAAGCCCTCGCGAGATGGAACCACCCCGAACACGGGGCCATAAGCCCGAGCGTCTTCATCCCGCTCGCCGAGGAGTCCGGCCTCATAGTGCGCCTCGGGGAATACGTCCTCGAGGAGGCATGCCGCCGGATGCGCCAATGGCGCGAGAGGCTCCCGGAGGCGGCGCCATGCTCGGTGAGCGTCAACATCTCCGCCGTCCAATTGCGGCGGCGCGACCTCGCCCCCAAAATATCGCGCACCCTCGACGACAACGGCATCGAACCCGAGTGCCTTCGACTCGAGATCACCGAAAGCGCCGCGATGGACGACCTCGAATCGTGCCGCGCCACCTTCGGCGAGCTGCGCGAACTCGGAGTCCGCGTCGCCCTCGACGACTTCGGAACCGGATACTCCTCCCTCTCGTGCCTCCGCCAGTTCCCGCTCGACTCCCTCAAAGTGGACCGCTCCTTCGTCTCGACCTTGGAGGACGACCCGCAAATGGCGAACGTCGTAGGCTCGATCATCGAGCTCGCCCACGCCCTCGA
>JACCWD010000159.1 GCA_013697825.1 Rubrobacter sp. | reverse complement strand
CCGGGATCATCAGACGTATTTTCATTCTCGCGGCGCTCCGTGTCATGGAGTCGGGTTCTTGGTCGAGTCGATTCTACTCCCGGAGTCGCCGCTATTGTTTTATCCCACCGCCCGTGTGACGGTTACTCGCCGGATGCGTATGTGGAAGCGCCCGCCCGTGAGACGCATGGACGAAGGTAATATACTTGCCCAATGATAGCGGAGAATATCGAACAACTCGCGCAAAGACTCCACGAAAAGCTCGAAGGTCGCCTCGACGGATTCCTCCGAACCGACCCCGCCGCCCGAGCCATGTACTCCACCGACGCCTCCATCTACCAGCGAAGCCCCATCGCCGTAGTCGTCGCCCGCTCCGAGAACGACGTGAAACTCACCGTGGAAACCGCCTCCGAACTCGGCGTCCCCATCACCCCCCGAGGCACCGGAACCTCCCTCGCCGGACAAGCCACCGCCCCCGGCATCTCCCTCGACGTCTCCGAGATGGACGAAATCTCGGAACTCGACACCGACAAACGCCGCGTCATCGTCGGCCCCGGAGCCATTCAAGGCGAGCTGAATGCCCTCGTCGAACCCCATAAATTGACTTTCGGAGCCGACACTTCCACCTCCGACGTGGCGACGCTCGGGGGCATGATCGGCAATAATTCCGCCGGTATGCGAAGCCTCGTATACGGAACCACCGCCGACCAAATCCTCGCCCTCCGGTGCGTCCTCCCCGACGGCGAAGTCGTCGAGCTTTTCCCGATGTCCCGCAAAGAGGCCGAGCGAAAAGCGAACGGCGAAGGAGCGGAGGCCCGACTCATCCGAGGCGCGCTCGACATCGGGCGGCGATACGAAACCGAGATAAAGCGCCGCTTCCCGCGCCTCATTCGCCGTGTCTCAGGGTACAGCCTCGACGCCCTCGTCGACTCCGAGGAACTCGACCTCACCCGCATCGTGTGCGGCTCGGAAGGGACTTTGGCGGTCGTCACGCAAGCCGAACTCGTCCTCCGCGAACTCCCCGACGCCCGCGCCCTCGTCTCCTTCGAGTTCGATTCTTTGGCGGCCTCGGCGAGAGCCACGGTGGAACTCCTCAAAACGAACCCGTCCGCCGTCGAGCTTCTCGACGACGTGGCGATCGGTCGCGCGAGGGCGAACCCGGCGTACCGGAGCGCGACGGAGTTCGTCCGCGGAAATCCCCGCGCCCTCCTCCTCGTCGAATGGAGCGGGACGGAGGGCGAGATAAAAGAACGACTCGACTCCCTCGACGAACTCGGCGAGTCGTTGAAGGCGAACTCGGTCGCGCCGCTTCGGACGAGCGAGGAGCAATCGCAGACCGTGAAGCTCCGGAAGTCCATATTGCCGCTCCTCCTCGGTACATCCGAGGACGAGAAGCCCGTCGCCTTCGTCGAGGACGCCGCCGTTCCGCCCGACCGCCTCGAAGAATTCGTGAACCGCTTCGAGGAGATCGTCGAGGAAAACGAAACGTGGGCGTGCTTTTACGGCCACGCGAGCGTCGGCACTTTGCATGTGCGCCCCGCCCTCGACACCTCCGACCGCTCCGGGGTCGAGAAGATGCGCCGAATCGCCGAGGAGGTCGCCGACCTCGTCTCCGACCTCGGAGGCTCCATTTCCGGCGAACACGGCGACGGCCTCTCCCGCTCCGAATTCCTCGAAAAAATGTACGGATCGGAAACACTCCGCGCCTTCGAGGAAGTCAAAAACCTCTTCGACCCCGAGCGCCGCTTAAACCCGGACGTCATCGTCGCTCCGAGGCCGATGGATTCGCAGCTTCGCATCGGGCCGAACCACAGCCGGATGCTCCTCAAAACGGGGATGGACTTCTCGAAGCAAGGCGGCTTCGCCAAAGCCGTCGAGCTTTGCAACGGCGCGGGATTTTGCCGAAAGAAAAATCACGGAACCATGTGTCCCTCGTACATGGTCACGATGGACGAAAGGGATACCACGCGCGCTCGGGCGAACATGCTCCGCTCCGTCCTCGACGGGACGCTCCCGAAGGAGGAACTCACCGGGGAGCGGATGAAGGAGACGATGGATCTCTGCGTGGGATGCAAAGCGTGCAAAAGCGAATGCCCCTCGCAAGTCGACGTCGCCTCCATGAAGACCGAAGTCCTTTATCAAACCGGAAAAAGAAGCGGCTTCCCGCTAAAGCAACGCCTCGCCGGACGCATGAGAAAACAACTCGCCGTCGCCGCCAAATTCCCGAAACTTTTCAACGCGGTCGCCGGGAACCCCATCGCCCGCCTCGGAGCCTCGATGTTCGCCGGGATAGACAAAAGGCGCTCGCTCCCGAACGTCACGGACAAAGTTTTCTCGGAGCGATTCCCGAGCCTCCCGCAAGGCGAAGGCTCGAAGGAAGTCGCCCTTTTCAACGACACGTGGAACGAGTACCAAAGGCCCGAGGTCGGCGAGGGGGCCGTCCGAGTCCTCGCCGCCGCCGGGGCGAAGGTTTCCCTTCCCGAGGTCGTTTGCTGCGGAAGGCCGATGCTCTCCGAAGGTCTCGTGGACGAGGCGCGCGAGAACGCGAGGAAAAACCTCGACCTTCTTTATCCGCTCATCGAGAAGGGAATACCGCTCGTCGGTTTGGAGCCGAGTTGTATTCTCACGATGCGCGACGACTATGAAAAACTCCTCCCGGACGATGCGAGGGTTCCGGCCCTCGCCGAAGCCACACGGCTTTTCGAGGAGGCCGTCATCGAAGTTCTCGGCGAAAGCGGCGGGGAGCTTCCGCTCGGCGAGGGCGACCCCGTCCTCCTCCACGGCCATTGCCATCAAAAGGCGCTCGTCGGGACGGCGATGACGGAGAAGGTCCTCGGACTCGCCGCGCCGGAGGTCGAGACGGTTGACTCGGGATGTTGCGGGATGGCCGGCTCCTTCGGCTACGATCACTATGAAGTCTCGATGAAGATGGGCGAAAGAAGGCTCTTCCCGGCGGTGCGCGAAGCTCCGAGGCGCATCGTTGTCGCGCCCGGCACGAGTTGCCGCGAACAAGTCCTCGACGGAACCGGACGCCGCGCCCTCCACCCGGCGGAATACCTCGCCATGAACCTCGACATCCCGGAGGAACCGGAAGCGTCGGAAGAAACGGAAACGTCGGAAACTTCCGAACCCTCCGAAACACCGGAGATGCGGGAGAAATAATGGCTTCGAAGAGAGATGCGCTTCCGTTTGTCTTCCGGGGGGACGACATGCTCGTCTCCGAAAACGGGGATGGCTCGGGCGTTTTGCCGAGCATCGAAAGCGTCTCGCTCGACTCGGCTTTCCGGCAAGAAGTCGGGGTTCTCGACGGCCGTTCGTGCGTCGCGGTGGATGCTTCGCCGGAGGCCGAGGCTCCCGAGGGGACGGCGTTTCGGAATCTTCTCGAACTTTCGGCGAGCCTCGATGATCGGTATTTCCCGATGGCGGGGAGGGCGAAGCAAATAGTGGCGTGGAACCGGGAGACGCGGTTTTGCGGGCGGTGCGGGGCGGAGCCGGAGCGGGTCGAGCGTTTCGAGAAGCGGTGTCCGAGGTGCGGGATGATGTTCCATCCTCGCATAAGCCCGGCCATGATCGTCCGCGTCCACCGCGGCGACGAGATACTCCTCGCCCGCTCGCCCGGCTTCCCGCCGAAAATTTACAGCGTCCTCGCCGGGTTCGTCGAGCCGGGGGAGTCCATCGAAGACACCGTACGGCGCGAGGTCACCGAGGAAGTCGGCGTCGAGGTCGGGAACATCGAGTATTTCGGGAATCAGCCGTGGCCGTTCCCGAACTCGCTCATGATCGGCTTCACCGCCGAGTATGTCTCCGGTGAGATCGAGATAGACGAGAACGAGATCGAGGACGCCGGATGGTACACCGCCGAAAACCATCCGCCGCTCCCGCCGCGCCTCTCCATCGCCCGGACGATGATCGAGGATTATCTTGGGCGGTTCGGAGATTAACGAACCACACGCACCTCGATGCTTCCGAGGTCGGGTTCTTTCCATACTCGATCCGTCGTGAGAGCCTCCACGGCGTGCCTCCCGGCGAGCGTGAGGCACGCTCCGTCGGCGAGGGAGAGGCCGTGTTCTTTCGTCTTTTTAAGGAGTTCGGCGGCGGCTTCGGCATCGTCGGCGTCGAATGGGTGGATGGACAAACCGAGTGCTTCGAGGTCTTCGCGCATTCCTTCCACGTCCACTCCCCGCGTGAGGCTTTTTTGCACGACCTCCGACCAATTCACGCTCGATATGGCCGCTTCGGATATGCGCGCTTCGACCTCATCGCCGCCCGGCTCCTCGTGGAGCATCGCGAGAAGCGCGGATGCGTCGAGGACGCACGTGGCGTCGCTCACGACTCTTCGGATTCCCGGCGAGCCTCCTCGCGCCGCTCGGAGACGAGCTCGTCGGCGAGGATCACATCGCCCGGCACGGCATCGAAGCGCCGCTTCACGCGGGCGAGGGTTTCCGAGTGCTTCTCGAAGACGATCCGCGCCCCCTCCACCCGCGCCACGAGCGTGTCCCCCGCCTCGATGCCGAGCTCGCGCCGCATCTTCGCGGGTATGACGACCCGACCCTGCGGCCCGACGCTTATTTGTGTCCGCTCGACGTTGCGTGCCATAGAATGTGATTGTGGCACGAAGTTCTTCTTGTGTCATAAAATAAAAGAGGTTGTGTGAGGGAGGCGAGGTTTCGATGAGGCGCGAGAACATAGTGAGCGGCACGCCGTGGGAGGAGTCGGTCGGGTATTCGCGCGCCGTGAGGCTCGGGCCGTTTGTACACGTCTCCGGCACGACCGCGACGGACGGGATGGGCGGCATCGTCGGAGTGGGTGATGCGTACCGCCAAACCGTGCAGTCCATAAACAACATAAAGGTCGCTCTCGAAGCCGCCGGAGCTTCGCTCGAAGACGTGGTTCGCACAAGGATATACGTCACGGATATCGAGCATTGGGAAGAGGTCGGACGGGCGCACGGCGAGTTTTTCGGGGAGGTGAAGCCCGCTTCGAGCATGGTCGAGGTGAGCCGGCTCATCGCGCCGGAGATGCTCGTGGAGGTCGAAGCCGAGGCGATAGTCGGGCGCGATTTGAAACTGTGAGGGGACATATAATCCCCCCGAGCTATTTTCGGGAGGTTCGCATGACGAGTCGCATAGAGCCGGGGCCGGGACAGGAGTCCGTGTGGGATTATCCGCGCCCGCCGCGCATGGAGGACGTGGACAAAAAGGTGAAGGTCGTCTTCGGTGGCGTGACGATCGCGTACACGAGCCGGGCGAAGCGGGTTCTCGAAACGAGCCATCCCCCCGTTTATTACGTGCCGCCGGAGGATATTCGGATGGAGTATCTCTCCGAGACGAGCCACACCTCGTATTGCGAATGGAAGGGGCGGGCGCGATATTACGACATCCACGTGGATGACGAGATCACGGGCGAGAAGAAGGATGAGAAGGCGGCCGCGTGGTTTTATCCGGAGCCGACGCGCTCGTTCGCCGATCTGAAGAACCACGTCGCGTTTTATCCGTCGAGGATGGACAATTGCTGGCTCGGGGGGGAGAAGGTCGAGTCGCAGGCGGGGGATTTTTACGGTGGATGGGTCACTTCGGATATAGTCGGCCCGTTCAAAGGCTCCCCCGGAACGTGGGGCTGGTAAGGGCGTGGACCGCGACGTTTCCGCGCTCCGAAAGGAATACGCCCGAGGCGGTCTCCACGAGTCCGACCTCGCCTCCGACCCCCTCGATCAATTCCGGACGTGGCTCTCCGAAGCCTTCGATGCGAACCTCGTCGAGCCGTACGCGATGACTTTGGCGACGGCCACGCCGGAAGGGATGCCGTCGGCGAGGATCGTGCTTCTCCGCGGCTTCGATGAGCGGGGCTTCTCTTTCTATACGAACTATGAAGGCCGGAAGGGCGGCGAACTTGAAACGAACCCGCGAGCCGCGCTCGTGTTTTACTGGGGCGCTTTGGAGCGGCAAGTTCGTATCGAAGGCGCTGTCTCGAAACTCTCCAAAGAAGAGTCCGACGCATATTTCGAGAGCCGTCCGAGGGGGAGCCGCATCGGAGCGTGGGCGTCGAAGCAAAGCGAAGTCCTTTGCCGGCGCGAAGCACTCGAAGAGCGCGTCGAGGAACTCGAAGAGGAGTATTCCGGCGTGGAGATATCGCGCCCGCCTTTTTGGGGTGGTTTCCGGGTGCGGCATGAGCGGGTCGAGTTTTGGCAGGGGCGCGAGAGTCGCCTCCACGACCGTCTTCTTTACGAGCGGAGCGGCGACGGATGGGAGATAGTCCGGCTTCAGCCATGAGGGGATGGATGCTTTCGTCCATGCGCCTCGCCGTTGCTGCTAAGATTCGTCCTTTAATCGTCGGACAACGGAGGGAGAGATTTGAAGTTCGTGACTTATTCCATCGGTGGCGGAGAGCTTGGCACCGGGTATCTGGAAAACGGAGGTGTCACGCCGCTGGGGAGCGCCGGGGCGGACATGATCGAGTACATAAGGCACGGTCGAAGCGCCGAGCGCCGACCGGGAGGGGAGACCGTCCCCCTCGGCGAAGTCCGGCTCCACGCCCCGATCCAAAATCCGCAAAAAGTCATCGGTATCGGCCTCAATTACGAGGACCACGCCGCCGAAACCGGGGCCGACATCCCCGAGAAGCCCATCGTTTTCGCCAAGTACGCGAACACCATCGCCTCGCCGGGGGACGACATCGTCATACCCCCGATCACCTCCCAGGCCGACTACGAGGCCGAACTCGCCGTCGTCATCGGGCGCGAGGCGAAGAACGTCTCCGAGGCCGACGCCCTCGACTACGTCTTCGGATACATGAACGCGAACGACGTGTCGTCGCGCGACCTCCAGTTTTCCGAGGGCGGGCAATGGACGCGCAGCAAATCCATAGACACCTTTTGCCCCATCGGGCCGCATATCGCGACCGCCGACGAGGTTCCCGACCCGCAGAATCTCCGGGTGCGGTGCATACTCAACGGCGAGGTCATGCAAGACGGGAACACGTCGAAGATGATCTTCTCGGTCGCCGAACTCATCGCGTTTCTCTCTTCGGCGATGACGCTCGTTCCGGGCGACATCATCGTGACGGGGACGCCTCCCGGTGTCGGGGCGGCGCGTGATCCGCAGGTTTGGCTGAAGGACGGCGACGAGGTTACGATCGAGATAGAGGGACTCGGCTCGCTCACGAACCCGGTCAAATCCGGGTAGAATGGTCGTCATGGAACGTACGATTCGGGTGGTGGTTGCGAAGGTCGGCCTCGACGGGCATGACCGCGGGGCGAAGATCATCGCCCGCGCGCTCCGCGACGCGGGGATGGAGGTCATATACACGGGCCTCCACCAAACCCCCGAGCAAGTCGTCGAAGCGGCCATTCAAGAAGACGCCGACGCCATCGGAATCTCCATCCTCTCGGGCGCGCACATGACGCTCCTCCCTCGCATCATGGATCTCCTCAAAGAGAACGAGGCCGACGACATCCTCGTTTTCTGCGGAGGGACGATCCCGAAGGGCGACATCCCGAAGCTGAAGGAACTCGGCGTCGGGGAAGTCTTCACGCCGGGGACGCCGACGAAGCGGGCGGTGGAGTACGTGCGCGAGGCGGTGCCGGTTTCCTAGGTTTCAGGCATCGGGTTTCAGGCTTCAGCAAGAAGGTTCGGCGCGAAGCCCCGCTTCGGCTGCGCGGCATGGTGGAACGCGAATTCTCCGGGCTTCTCGATGATGGTCGGCGGGGTCGGTTCCGAGCAAACAAAACCTGAAGCCTGTAGCCTGAAACCTGAAGCCGAGACCGAAGGGAGCATCATGGATTTCGTGAAAGTCAAGCGGGAGGAAAACGGCGTCGCCGTCCTCACCATTGACCGCCAGGATAAATTGAACGCCCTCGATCCACAGGTCGTCGAGGAGATCGGGCAATCACTCCTCGAACTCGAGGGCGAGGGGCCTCGGGCGATCATCGTGACCGGGGCGGGGGAACGGGCATTCGTCGCGGGGGCGGACATCGCCGCGATGAACTCGATGACGCCGATGGAGGCAAAGCGCTTCGCCGAACTCGGCCACGCCGCGCTCGCCCTCCTCGATCGAAGCCCCGTCCCGACCATCGCCGCCGTCAACGGATTCGCCTTCGGCGGCGGGTGCGAAATCGCCCTCGCCTGCGACATCCGGGTCGCCTCCGAGAACGCGCTCTTCGGCTTCCCCGAAGTCGGACTCGGTATTTTGCCGGGCATGGGCGGAACCCAAAGGGCTCCCCGCCTCCTCGGCCCCGCCGTCGCGAAGGAACTCATCTTCACCGGGCGGCGCATTGACGCGAACGAGGCGCATCGCATTGGGCTTGTGAATCGGGTCGTTCCACAGGGAGAGGCCCTCTCCTCGGCGAAGGAGATCGCGACCGAAATCGCCGCGAACGGCCCGCTCGCCGTCCGGCACGCGAAGGCCGCCGCGAACCGCGCCCACGACGTGGACATCATAAGCGGCCTCGAATACGAGGCCGACCAGTTCGCCCTCCTCTTCTCCACCGACGACGCGAGGGAAGGCATGGGAGCCTTCGTCGAGAAGCGCGAAGCCGCCTTCGAGGGAAGATAAGGGGCGGGGGAAATAGTCCACGAAACCACCCTTCGGGTTCGGTACTCGGAGACGGACGCACAGGGGATCGTCAACAACGCGGCCTATCTCTCGTACTTCGAGGTGGGCCGCGTCGAGTGGCTGCGGAGCGCGGGCTTCTCGTACGCCGAGTTCGAGAAGAGAGGCTTCGGATTCGTCGTCGCCGAGGCGCTCGTCCACTATAGAAAAGCCTCCCGCTTCGACGACGAACTCACCGTGCGGGTCGAACTCGCGCATGTCGGACGCGCCACCCTCCGCTTCGAGTACGAGATACTTCGCGGCGAAGAACTCGTGACCTCCGGGCATACGAGGCATGGATGCCTCCGGCTCTCCGACGGGAAGGCCGTTCGGATACCGGGGGATTTATCGTCCGCGTTCGGTGAATGACACGGAACCCGGATGAGTGGTGAGGTCGTGAGGAACTCGACCGCGCCTTCGGATTCGCTCGCTTCGTGAGGTCGTGAGGGGAGTATTTCCGACCTCACGAAGCGAAGCGCCTCACGAACAAAAAGATCCGAAATCATCGTCCGGACTTCGCATGAACGCGCCCGATCCGGCTTTGCGACGAGGAAGGCGACGCCTGGAAACGCCGCCCTTCGTTCGCTAAATCCGCTCGATGATCGTCGCTGTCGCCATCCCATGCCCGATGCACATGACTTGAAGCCCGACCGTTCCATCCGTCGCTTCGAGGCCCGCGACGAGCTTCGCCATGAGGCCGCCGCCCGTCGCCCCGATGGGGTGGCCGTGGGCGATCGCCCCTCCCCACGGATTTACTTTCTCCATGTCCGGCTTCATCTCCTCGGCCCACGAAAGCACGACCGAGGCGAAGGCTTCGTTTATCTCGATCCAGTCGAGGTCGGCCATCGAAAGCCCCGCCTTTTTGAGAGCGGCCCTCGTCGCCGGGATCACGCCCGTCAATTGCATCGTCGGGTCGTCCCCGACGGCGACGCGGGCGAGGAAACGCGCTTTCGGAACGAAACCGTCGGCCTCGGCCCGCTCGCGGTCGCCGACGAGGACGGCGGAAGCCCCGTCGGAAATCTGTGAGGCGTTTCCCGCCGTGACGACGCCGTCGCCGTTCGGGCGGAATATGGTGTTTAGATGGGACATCTTCTCCGCGTCGACGACGCCCCGGATGCCTTCGTCGCTGGAAAGTTCCGTCTCGTTTCCTTCCGCGTCGAGGCCGGGGGTCGCGATGATCTCTTTGTTTTTCTCGGCGCGGGCCGCCGCCGAGGCGCGGTGGTGGCTCGCGGCGGAGAGGGAGTCCACGTCGTGGCGTGTGATCTCCCACTTGTCGGCGATCCTCTCGGCGCTCTCTCCTTGATGGATTAGCTCATGTTTTTCGAGGAGATCCGGATTCAATTTCTCGAAGCCGCCCCCGATGTCCGAGAACATGGGCGCCCGCGTCATGGACTCCACCCCGCACCCGATGGCATAAGCCATGTCCCCGGCGGCGATGGCTTGCGAGGCGAAGTGGACGGCTTGCTGGCTCGAGCCGCACATCCGGTTCAAAGTCGTCGCCGGAACCTCGACCGGAAACCCCGCGAGAAGAACCCCGAGTCGCCCGATGTTCGCTCCTTGTTCACCGGCTTGCGTGACGCATCCGGTGACGACATCCTCCACCTTCGCCGGGTCAATGCCAGAACGCTCGACGAGGCCGACGAGCGCGTGCGCGAGGAGGGCGTCGGGCCGGGTCTCGCGGAACGCTCCGCCGCGTCGTCCGAACGGCGTCCGGACCGCCTCGATGATGACGGCTTCACTCATAAAGTCCTCCTCAGTCCGCGACCACGAGCGAGACTTCTATGTTCCCACTGGTCGCTTTGGAATACGGACATACCTCGTGCGCCTGCGCGACGAGTTCCTCCGCCTCCTCGCGCGACACTCCCGGAACATCGGCGACCATCTCGACTTCGAGGCCGAAGCTCTTTCCTTCCGGCCCGATGCCGACGTTCGCCGTCACCGATGCGTCGCCGATGTCCTTGTTTTGCTTCGAGGCGACGAGACGGAGCGCGCCTTCGAAGCACGCCGCGTACCCGGCGGCGAAAAGCTGCTCCGGGTTCGTGCCGCTCCCGCCCGGACCGCCCATGCCCTCCGGGGTCGCGAGGTCGTGTTCGACCTTTCCGTCCGAAGACTCCACCCTTCCGTCTCGCCCGCCGTGCGCGGTCGCCGTCGCCGTATAAAGAACGTCCATACATTCCCCTTCCGCCTATTCGTTTACGACCGACATTGTAACCCGGCTCGGATGCTCCGGGCCGTGGAAGACCTTTTGGCGGGCGACCTCGGTTCGACCCGAATCGGCCCCGCTCTCGCCCGTGTTCAAATTCCGATCCCACCTCGGAAACGAACTCGACGTCACGGAAACCCGCATCCGATGCCCCTCGCGAAACGTCATCCCCGTCGCCCACAAATCCACCGAGTATTCATAGATTTCCCCCGGCTCGATGAGGCTCGGTTTCGTCGGACGAACTTCGCCCGGAGCCGGATAACTTTCCCGCGCGCTCGCCCGGATGATTCCGTCCGTGACGACCATGGATCTCCCATCGGGATGCACGTCGGTGAGCCGTACGACGAAGTCCGTGTCCGGCGCGGAGGACGCCGCGAAAAGCGTCGCATGAACCGCCCCGATCACCATATATTCCGCATCCAAAGGCTCGCTCGTGTACGTGAGGACGTCTTCGCGAGCCTCGACCTCGCTTTGATCCATCGGCCCCGAACCGTGGATCGGCGCGAGCAAAGTCGCCCCCCCGACCGTCGGAACGGGGAAGTTCGGATCGTATACGAACTCGTCCGGCTCGCTCGATTTCGCGGCTCCGCGTGAAAGCCCGCCATCCGCATGGAGATGCCACTCTTCCTCCACGCCGGGCGGAGGCCATTCATCGAAGGCTCGCCACCGATTCTCGCCCATCACGAACACCTCGACGGGAGGGTCTTTCTCGAGCGCGGCCTCGTCGCCTTTCATCGTCGCGTCGAACCACCGGAGATGCCTCTCAGTGAAGTCCCCGTTCGCGTTTATGAAGCCGCCCGCGCTCGCCATCCCGAAGCTCGCCCCCCCGAGGGTGTTCCCGAAGTTCGCGTGCGTCCACGGTCCCACAAGGAGCCTCGGCGGTCGCGTCCCGTCTTCCTTCGACTTCTCTTTCATCGTCTCGTATTGCCGAAGCGTCTCCCCGATGAAGCAGTCGTACCATCCGCCGATGTGGAAGGAAGGCACGTTTATCCGGTCGTACTTACCGTCTATGTTCACCTCGTCCCACGCTTTGTCGTCCACGCTTCGCCCGAGTCCGAGGAGGAGCGTGGCGGGGGCGTTCGGAAGCTCGGAGTATGGGAGCGCGTCGTATCCGCCTCCGGCGAGGATCTCATCGGCGGTCGCGAGAACGGCGGGGAGTCGTTTGGCGATTTCCTCGCGGTTCCCCGCATACTTTCGGAAGAGGTTTCCGGGGGCGATGGAGGCTTGCGCCCAATATTGGACGAGTCCGAGTTCCTGTGCCCCGCCTCGGAGGCTCACCCCGTTGAGATGGTTCCCCCACGTTTGTCCGGGGGCGATGCTCGCGAGGGAGGGCGGCTGTGTCTCGGCGGCGTGCCATTGCGTTTTGCCGAAGTACGAAAGCCCCCACATCCCGACCCGCCCGTCGGAGTCCGGCAATTTCGCGGCCCATTCGACGGTGTCGTATCCGTCGGAGATTTCTTGCGGGAAGGAGTCGAAGTCGCCTTCGGAGGCGAAGCGGCCGCGCACATCTTGAACGACTACGATGTATCCGTGCTCGGCGGCTCGCACCGGATCGAAGTACGTGAAGTCGCGGGGGATGTCTTTGCCGTACGGCATCCGAGTGAGGAGGACGGGATACGGCCCACCGTCCGCCGGGCGGTATACGTTCGACATGAGAACGATACCGTCGCGCATCGTCGCCGGGATGTTTTTCTGGATGAGGATGTCGAGCATGCGGTTTCTCCCCTTTACGTTCGATGTCGTGTGGCGCGCATTTTAGGTCGCTTGGTTCTTCGTTTTTAGCCAAGAACCAAGAACCGGAGCGAAGCGATCCACGACACAAAAAAGGAGCCTCGAAACATCCCGAGGCTCCCGATGATGTGCGTACGGTTTTTTATGTCGCGAGTTCGTAGCCTTCGAATTGCTCGCGGAGGGCCATTTTGAGGAACTTTCCGGTGGCGGTGCGCGGTATCTCGTCCACGAACTCGAAGGCGTCGGGGAGTTGCCATTTGGCGAAGCTCGTTTCGAGGTGTTCGCGGAGTTCGTCGGGGGTCGCGCTTTGTCCTTCTTTGAGGACGACAACGGCGAGGGGGCGTTCGTCCCACTTCGGGTGGGGGATGGCGATGACGGCGGCCTCGGCGACGGCTTCGTGGCCCATGAGGTGGTTTTCGAGGTCCACCGAGGAGATCCACTCCCCGCCCGATTTCACGAGGTCTTTGTCGCGGTCTCGTATCTCGACGTATCCCCTCGGGTCGATGCTCACGACGTCCCCGGTGCGGAACCACCCGTCGTCGGTGAATTTGTCGGCTCCCTCGGGGGACTCGTAGTACGAGCTTGCGACTGTGGGGCCTCGGACTTCGAGTTCGCCCATCGCCTTTCCGTCCCACTCGATGAAGCCCTCGTCGCCGCGGGCGCGGATCTCGATGAAGGGGAGTTGTATGCCTTGTTTGGCGCGGTATTTGTATTGAACGTCGTCCGGCTCTTCGAGGAGGTCGGGGGTGAGGTATCCCGCCGTTCCGACGGGTGCCATCTCGGTCATGCCCCATGCGTGGATGATGTGGAGTCCGTGGCGCTCCTCGAAGCCCCGGATCATGGCCTCCGGAGCCGCCGAGCCGCCGACGCCCATCGCCGACAAGTTTGAGAGGTCGTACTTGTCGGGGTCGTTGTCGAGCATTTGAAGGATGCCGAGCCATATTGTCGGCACCCCGGCGGTGAAGTTGACTTTCTCTTTTTCGAGGGCGTCGAGGAGGCTTTCGGGATCCATGTGCGGCCCCGGAAAGACTTGTTTGCAGCCGATCATGGTGGCGGCGAACGGTATGCCCCACGCATTGACGTGGAACATCGGGACGACGGGGAGGACCGTGTCCTTGACGCTCATGCCGAAGGCGTCGGGCATGCACACGAGGAGCGAATGTATGCACAGGCATCGGTGCGAATACAAAGCGCCCTTCGGCCTCCCGGTCGTGCCGGACGTATAGCAAAGCGCCGCCGCATCGTCCTCGTCGAGTTCAGGGTACTCGAACGCCGACTCGTCGCCGCCTTCGATGAACTCCTCGTAGCTTTGAAGACCTTCGGGGGCGTCGCCGGAGGCGGAGAAGACGAGGATGCGTTCCAAATTCACTTCGTCTTTGAAGCCGTCGAGGAGGGGGGCCATCGTCTCGTCTATGAGGAGGACTTTGTCGTCGGCGTGGTTGAGGATATATGCGATCTCATGACCTTTTAGGCGGGGGTTTATGGTGTGGATTACGAGGCCCGCCGAGGGTACTCCGAAGTACGCCTCCAAATGCTGGTACTGGTTCCACGCCAGCGTCGCGACACGGTCGCCCTTTTCGAGGCCGAGGTCGCCGAGCGCGACGGCTAGTTTTTTCGAGCGGCGGACAAAATCTTTGTATGTGTACCGGTGGAAGCTCTTGTCGGGGAGTCGGGTTACGATCTCCTTGCTCCCGAAGAGATCCTCGGCGCGTTTAAGCAGCGCGGGCAGCGTAAGCTGGTAGTCCATGGTTAGTCCCTGCATTACTCCTCCTTCATCGGATCGTTCGCGCACCGCCCGCCTTCGGCGGTGTTTGCCTGTCTACGTCCCTTTCCCGCAAGAGATTGCTTACGGGCGATAGTAGCATTTCGGGGCGACGGGCGGCAACTTTCGGAGCGAGCCGAGGGCGGGATGTTCACTGCCTCACGGGCGGCGGAGAGTATCGTGTCGTAGAATTGACCACATTGCGGGGTATAAACATAGAGGAGGTTAGGTGGCGTCCGAGTTTTTGCAGTTCGCGGGAGCGTTGGTTTTGTTTCTGTCTATCTTGATCGGCTCGTACTGGTTCGTGTACGCGCCGACGCGTCGCGGCAAGGACGACGAAGGGGGGCGAGGATAAGGCTTTGCAAGTCTCCGCCAAGACGGACTACGCGCTAAAGGCGACCCTCGAGCTCGCCCGCGCCTCCGTCGAGGGAAGCGGCCCGGTCAAAGGGGAGTGGATCTCCGACACACAAAAGATTCCGAAGAAGTTCATGGAGAACATCCTTTTGGATTTGAAGCGCTCGGGCATCGTTCGCGCCCAGCGCGGAGCCTCCGGCGGATACTGGCTCGCCCGCCCCGCCGACGACATCGCCCTCGCCGAAGTCATCCGCGCCGTGGAAGGGCCGCTCGCAAACGTCCGGGGCGAATGGCCCGAACTCGCCGAATACACCGGGGCGGCGGAGTCATTGCGGGAAGTGTGGATCGCCGTCCGGGCGAACCTCCGCGCCGTCCTCGAAAACGTGACCCTCGCCGACATCGCCGGGGGCGACCTCCCCGAACCCATAACGCGCCTCACCAAAGACCCGGAGGCGTGGGTGCATCACTGAGGCGGCTTTCGCCGCCGCGTGTCAGCCAGTCAGCTTTTGTGTGGAAGTCCGAACGCTTTCATTCGAAGATTTCCTTCACCACGCACTCGAAGCCCGGAAGCACTCCCTCTCCAGTGAGTGTTTCCTCCTCGGTGAATGTTTCGATGTCTTTAAGGGATTTGTGGACGACGACCGATTTCGTCTTCGGGTACACGACCCATACGAGCCGGACTCCGGCTTCGATCCACTCCCGGATCTTTTCCTGTACCTCGGTCGCGGTGTCGTTCGGGGAGACGACTTCGACCGCGAGGTCGGGGGCGAGTTCCCAATATCCGTCCGGCACGCCCTCCGTCGGTATCCTCTCTTTGCTAATAAACCCGGTGTCCGGTGCGCGAGTCGTGTCCGGATTCCGGGTGATAATGAAGCCCGTCTCCGCCGCCGGAACCCGTCCGAGGTCGTTCGCCTTTACGTGATTTTTCAGCAAAGCCCCGAGGTTCATCGCCACATCGCCGTGTGAAGCATCGGCGAGGGGCACCTCTCTCAATTCCCCCTTCACCACTTCGCGGCGCACGCCGTCGTCGGGCATGGCGATGAGTTCTTCGGCGGTCGTTCCGGTCTTCGTCTCGGCCATAAGTCGAACCTCCTCGTACACCGGAGTGTACTCGCCGACGGGCGTTTCATCCCTTCCAGTCTTCGTCCTCTTCGGAGACCTTGAGGTAGCCGAGGAACTCGAGCCTCTCGATGACGCGCCGCGCGCTTTCCTGCGGGCTTTCCTCGTCGGTTTTGAGTGTGAGCTCGGGGGCGGCGGGCGCTTCATACGGGTCGGAGACGCCCGTGAATTGCGGAATCTCACCGGAGTACGCCTTTTTGTAAAGCCCCTTCACATCCCTTTCGGCGCACACTTCGAGGGGCGCGTCCACGAAGACCTCGATGAAGTCTATTATGCGCCGCCGGACTTGATCGCGCGACTCCTTATACGGGCTTATCGCCGAGACGACGACCCCGACCCCGTTCCGGGTGAGAAGGTTCGCCACGAACCCGATGCGAAGCACGTTCGTTATCCGATCCTCGCGCGAAAACCCGAGCCCTCGGGAAAGGTTCGTCCTCACAATATCCCCGTCGAGAACCTCGACCCGAGTGCCTCGTTCCCGAAGCTCCCTCTCGACCACGTCCGCGATCGTCGTCTTCCCGGCCCCCGAAAGCCCCGTGAACCACAATGTGAACCCGCGTTTGTTCGCCATTTTCTCCTCCATGCTCGTATGACTTTCCGTTTCCGGGCAGTATAACGACGCGCCCCCGCCGATTCCGGCAATGGAAAAGGGCCGCCGCGCACGACAGCCCCTTCCCCGGCTCGCCTTCCTTCGACGTTATTTAACTTCGCGCAAACGCCCCGTCTCGACCTCGTATACGAAGCCGCGCACCGAGTCCTTGTGGGGAATGAACGGGCTGTTTTGGATGCGGGCGAGCGACTGGCGGACGTCCGCGTCGAGATCCGAGAACGATTCGAGCGCGAAGTCCGGCTTCACGCCGACGTCTTCCTGGATTTGCGCCTTCACCTCGTCGTCGGTGAACGTGAGCATCCCGCAGTCGGTGTGGTGGATGAGGATGACCTCCTTCGTCCCGAGGAGCCTTTGCGAAATCACGAGCGAGCGTATCTCGTCGTCCGTTATGACCCCGCCCGCGTTCCTTATGACGTGCGCGTCGCCCTCTTCGAGTCCGAGCATCCCATAAACATTGAGCCTCGCGTCCATGCACGCGACGACCGCGACGCCCTTCCCCGGAGGCATCGGAAGATCGGCCTTGTCGAACCCCTCCGCATACCCTTCGTTATTTTTGAGTAACTCGTCGGTGACGGTCATCTTTTTCCTTTCCATAGCTTCTTCGACACTCCGATCCTTCTCAGGACGGCATTTTATTCTATTTCCGATACGTTTTGTCGGAATTAGGTCGCGTGTATGGGGAAGCCGACGACGGCTCCGTAAAGATATCCTTCGTCATTGAACGGCGCCTCCTCCGGCTGTGTGTTCCCTTCGGTGTCGGTGGCGCGGAGGCGGAGGGTGTGCCTTCCGGGTGGGAGATCCGCGGATATTTCCCACGTCGCCCACGCTTCGGGGAGGTTCGGGCCTTCGATGTCGCAGTCGCGCCACTCGCCGCCGTCGAGGCTCCATTCGACGCGGGCGATGGAGCCCTCCGTCGTCCACGAACGACCTCGCACGGTGTTCGGGCCGGACGGAACCTCCGCGTCCCACGCGAGGTGGGGCGCGCTTTTTGTGACGGAGTTCGTGATGGGTGAGCCGTCGTGGCCGCCGCCGGTGAGGACGTACTTCTCGGTGTTCCACGGGGAGAAGAGAGGTTCGCTCGACACGGTGAGTTTCCCGAGCCACTTCACGCTCGCCACCGCCGCCCACCCCGGCACGACGAGCCGCGCCGGAAAGCCGTGGTCTAGGGGGAGTGTTTCGCCGTTCATCGCATACGCCACGATCGCGTCGTCGAGCGCCTTCCCGATGGGGATCGGCCTCCGCATCCGGGCTTCGTCGAGGCTTTCGGCCATGACATCGCGCGCCGAGGGTTTCACATTCGCCCGTTCGAGGATTTCCCGAAGCGGAACCCCCGTCCACTCGGCCACCCCGACCGCGCCGAGTCGCCATTGTGTTCCGGGCGTCTCCCGGTTTTGATCTTCGCCGAAGAAGATTCGCCCATTCCCCGCGCACTCGAGCATCTTCACGACCGCGACGGACGGAAGCCCGAGAAGCTCCTCATACCCGATGGAGAAACTCCTCTCGACCGCGTCCCCTTCGACTTCGAGCCTCCACGCCGCCGCATCGAGGTGGGGGGTGGGGGCGTGGCTTCGCACGTAAAAGATGTCGGTGGGGGTGAGGTATTCGTCGGGGGGCATGGCCTCCCACCGCGTCTCGGCATTGAATCCGGGGCCGTGGACGAAGTCGTGCGACTCTTCGCCTTCCCGGTGGTCGATGAAGGTTTCGGGCGGGAGCGGTTTCGTAATCGAAACTTTCGGAACGTCCGTGATGCGCGCCTCCCCGGTCGCTTTATACATAGACTGCGACATTCCCACCCTCGATGGCGACGCGGTACGTTTTCAGCCGCATCCGATCCGTCTCGCACGCCGACCTCCCGGTGTCGAGGTCGAACTCGAAGTTGTGCCACGGGCAAATTATGACACACCGCCCATTTTGCCGATGCTCCCCGACTTCGTCCCCATGCCACATCCTCTCGACCTTTCCGTCGGACATTCTCGCCGCCTCGCGCGGGCATGTGTTCGCCACCGCCCGGTACGATCCGTCCGACAGTCGGGCGACGACGATGCTTCGACCATTCGCCGTCACCGGACGCATCCCGCCGATGGGGATCTCCCCGTGAACGCACACGAAACAACGTTGGACCGGACGTTCACGTACCTCGACGAGGGGTTCATGCACGACGTGAGCCTCGACGGCGGCGTTAAAGTTCATAAAAGCTCCTCGCGTTCTCGGAGAGTATTTTTCTTCGGAGGTCTTTCGGGAAGGTTTTCGGGAAGGCGTGTCGGGGCGAGTCGAAGTCCCAGTGCGGGTAATCCGTCGAGAACATGAGGAATTCGTCCGTCCCGATCATGTCGAGCATTTGGCGGAGGTGCGTCGGGTCTTCGGGATACTCCATCGGCTGCGACGAGAACCGCACGCTCTCGCGGATGTACTCGGAGGGCATGCGCTTCACCCATGGAACCTCGCGCCGAAGGCTCCGATAATTATGGTCGAAAGCGCCACATGAGCGAGGGAACCCACGTCCATCCCGCCTCGATCATGGCGACCTTCGTCCCCTCGAACTTGTCGAATACGCCGTGTGAGACGAGTCCGACGAGTTGGCATTGCCACGCCTGACTTATGTTCGTGTGCCACTCGATGTAATAAGGTGGATGGCCGACCGCCGTCTCCGTGTGGTTCGACTGGTGGAACCCGACGACGAGATTATTCCTCTCGGCGGCGGCGAAGATCGGGTGGAAGAACTCCCGCCCGTACACCTCGCTTGACGACGCCGGAAGCCCGACTTGAACGAAGCGCGGATCGCCCCCGAGCCGGTCGATCTCCCTCGCCGCCGCCTCCGGCTTTTGAGCCGCGACGACGATGGTTCCGCGAAGCCTCTCGTCGCGGTCGAGCCAGTTTTCGATGAGCCAGTCGTTGTATGCCCTCGCGAGCGCGGCGGCGAACTCGGGCTGCGTCTTCATGTCCGACGGGAAGAAGCTCGGGAAGAGGATCGCCGCTTCGAGGTCGTATTTGTCGAGAAGTTGCGCCTTCATCACCTCGTAGTCCGAACCCGCCGGAGAACCGTCCTCCATCGCCGCGTCGGCCATCGCCACCCCCGCAATCTGCGGAAACGAATACTGGAAACCACCGATCCCCTTCCACCCGTCCGCCGCCGCGACCCGCGACCGCCACGGCTCGTCCAAATACGGCACAAGCTCCTTCTCCGAAACAAACGCCTCGTGAACGTCCACGTCGATGACCGACATCCCCCGCCGCCCATCGCCGCTCGCCCGCGCAACTCCCAACTCCACAAGCTCCGCCACATTCCCCTCCAAAGAATCTCATATATCAAACTTTGTCTATTTATAAGACAGACAATATGGGAATAGTAAAGGAGGGATGGGGGATGGTCAAGAGGGGGTCTTGCTTCGCATGGCTCCCCTGGCTTCGACGGGACGAAGGCGGAGGAGTCGAGGCTCTCGCGAGGATCCGGGGGGTTCTTCGAGTGGGAAGGCGCGACGGGGGAAAGGCTTTCGGGTCGGGAGCTTTCCGGCTTTCGGTTTTCCCGGCTTCGTTCGGTGGGGCGCGAGTGGATTATGCGGTACGTTTGCGCGGCGCGGCGGTTTGCGAAGAAACCCACCCCATTCGCTCGAAGTGGCGGAGGTAATTTCCGAGGACTTCCGCGTCGAAGGCGGGGCGTTCGACGCCGCTCTTTTCGATGGCTTGGCGGGTGTTCGAGTCGTCGTGGCGGTTCTCTTCGAGGAGAGCTTCGGGGTTCGGGTCGGGGCCGAGGACGCCGCCGACGATGTCTTCGCGGGAATGTCCGGCCTTCGAGCGTTCCTCCATCCACGCCTCGATTTCGAGGCGATCGAGCGGAGTCCCGAGGCTTTCGACGAGGTCGAAAATCTCGTCCGCGAGGGGAGGCTCGGGGTTTGCGAGATGGTACGCTTTCCCGAAGGAGTCCGGTCGCTCGGAAATCTCGAAGACCGCCCCCGCCACGAAATCCACGGGCGTCATCTCCATGCGCCATCCGGGAACCTCCGGCGCGGCCTCGATCCTCACCGACTCCGAGAGCATCGCCGTGAGGAAGTCCCTCGGGTTCGACGCCCCGCTCACACTATGCCCCGAAACGTTCCCCGGACGATGCACGCACACCGGAAGCCCGCGATCCGCCGCCTCCCAAACCATCTTCTCCGCGACCCACTTCGACACCGCGTACCCATCGTCGAGCGCGTCGAGCGCGTCGAGGTGCGCCCCTTCGAGGCACTCCCCCGCGCCGGGCGGAAACACTCCGTTCGTCGAAACATGGTGGAGCGGCGTCGGCCGTCCCTCGCAGCAAAGCCGGAGAACCTCCCGCGTCCCGTCCACGTTCACGCCTTTCAGCGCGGAGTACGGATACACGAGGTTTACGGCGGCTGCCGCATGGAAGACGACATCCACGTTTCCAGAAATTTCCGCGAAGGTTTCCCCTTCGATTCCGAGGCGCGGCTCGCCGAGGTCTCCGGGCACGGGTGTGATGCGTCCGGCGTATTCGGCTCTCCAAAGGGCGTATCGCTCCATGTTCTCGTGGATGGGCCGGAGCGGGGATCCCGCGCGCCGTCTCACGAGGCAATGAACTTCCGCATCGGATTTCCGGAGGATTTCATCGAGGAGGAACGCTCCGAGGAAGCCCGTCGCCCCGGTGAGGAAGACGGTTTTCGCCTCGGAGGCGGGGATCCCCGCCGCTTTCCCCCGAGGTGAGATGTCGTCGTCGAGGACGGCGTCCGAGGCGGGGTCGGAGTCGTCGCGGGCCTCGTCGTTTTGCGAAGAGAGCCTCTTCCGAAAGGACGACGGCGTGGGGGCGTCGAGGAGCGCGCTCATGGGGAGTCGGACATCGAAGATGTCTTCGATCTTGGCGAGCGTCTCGGCGGCGGCGAGGGAGTGGCCGCCGATGTCGAAGAAGTTGTCGTCGGCGGAGACGTCGCCTTCGTCGAGGCGGAGGACGGACTCCCACACGCGGGCGATGACGGATTCGACCTCCGCGTCGGAGGGGTTTTCGGAGATGGAGATTCCTTCGGCGGAGACGGGCTTCCGGCGGCTCCTTTCGGGCGGCGGGGGAAGCTTCGTGCGATCCACCTTCCCGGTCGTTTCTTGAAGCGGGAGCGAGTCCGAGACGACGAAAGCGGCGGGGATCGCATAGTGCGGAAGCGTGTCTTTGAGGGCGTGCCGTATTTCCGTACTCCGCCCCGTCCTCGCGTCCACGTCGAATTCCTCGTCCGCCTCCGGGACGAGGTACGCGACGAGGCGTTTGTCTTCCCCCTCCTCGCCGTCGGCGACCACGACGCACCCCTCGACGGGGAGGCTCTCTTCGATGGCGGCTTCGACGGCTCCGAGTTCGATGGAGTATCCGCGGATCTTCACCATGAAGTCGCACCGACCGAGGATCTCGAGGTTCCCGTCCGAGAGGAGCCGCGCCCGATCCCCGGTTTTGTACATCCTCCCCTCGCCCGCGAACGGGTCGTTGAGGAACCTTTCGGCGGTCTTCTCCGGGAGGCCGATGTATTCGCGGGCGAGGCATTCACCGCCGACGAAAAGTTCACCGTCCTCGCCGTCCGGCACGGGGTTCGCCTCCTCGTCGAGGACGTATGTGCGTTTCGGGGAGATCGGCCGCCCGACGGGGCAATGCGTCGAGTGGGGGTTCTTCATAAGCTCGCTGAGATCCCCGGCGGCGACCTCGTGCGCTTCGCTTATGCTGTAAACGTTGAGGAGCCGCGTATCCGGGAGAGCCTTCGCCGCCCTCGAAGCGAGGGGCTTCGTCACGACCTCGCCGTTGAGCCACAATGTGCGGAGGCTCGGGAGCATCTTTCCGACCTCCTCGTCCCCGACGTTGTTAAGCGTCGTTTCGAGGAGTGAGGGGGTCATCAAAGTCTCGGTGATCCCACGCTCCGCGAGAAGCTCGACGAGGGCGCGCGGATCGTATATGACATCGTCGGGGATGACGTGCGACGCACCCCCGCGAAGGAGCGGGCGAAGCGCCTCCCACACGAAGAACACATTGCATCCCACGCGATCCCCGGAGCCGTAATCGCTCGTCTCGAACCGCCAAAAATACGAGGTCGCCGCCGCCCGATGCGAGTTCGCGATCCCCTTCGGTTTCCCCGTGGTTCCGCTCGAATACGCGATGAACGCGAGGTTCTCGGGCGACGCCTCCGGAAGTTCCGAGGAAATTTCCGCATCGTTTCCGGTCGTTTCGTCGGTTCGTCCGGCATCGAGGGAAATGGTTTCGAGGTTTGGCGGGAGGTCTTTCTCGAAGCGTTTTTTGGTGAGGACGGCGGTGGGCTTCGATTCTTCGATGATTTCTTCGAGCATCGAGGCGGGGTATGCGAGTTCGAGGGGGAGGTACGCGCCTCCGGCTTTCATGGCGGCGAGCATGGCGATGACGTATTCGGCGGAGCGCTCCATGTATATGCCGATGGGGGAGTCGGGGGCGGCTCCGAGTTCGCGGAGGCGGCGGGCGAGGAGCGAGGCTTCATGGTCGAGTTCGCGGTACGTGAGTTCGGTGTTCTCGTCGGAGAGGGCGGTGGCTTCGGGGGTGAGGCTCGCTTGCTGCTCGAAAAGCCTGTGGAGGAGGAAGTCTTTATCATCCGGCGCTTCTTTTTTCCCGCGTTCCATTTCGCGCGTGTCGTCCTTTCGGGCTTCGTTTACTTTGGCGTGTATGCTTTCGCCGGGTTCGAGAACCGTTCGAGCGTCCGGTGAAAAAGTGGGATTTGCGGCGAGAGGGCCGCGGGCCGCGCTCCGGATGGAAACCGATGAGCGATACGACCCCGAGGAGTCCGGGCGGATATTACAACGACTGCGGACGTACTTCACCCCGCTCGGGGGAAAATAAACCCCCGGTCGGAGAGAGGCCGACCGGGGGTGGGGGATGGGATTGTTTTTTATGCTTCGAGGAGGGATTTCTTTTCGTTTTCGAGCGCGGAGATCGCGTAATAAAGGGCGACGACCCACACGGTGAGGATGGTCGCGTATACGGCGATCCTCACCCCGGTCGAGTCGAAGCCGACGGCCGAGAGGAAGGTGTTCGCGTTCGTGATGAGGATGAACCCTCCGACAGCGGTTCCGAGGACGCGGGCATTGAGATGGCGGACGATCCACGCGGCGATCGGCGCGGCGATGAGGCCGCCGCCGAGGAGCGCGCCGACGATTCCCCACGGAACTTCGGCGAAGGAGAGCGCGAGGAGGAATCCGATGCTCGCCGAGAGGGCGACGAGGAACTCGCTCGTGTCCACGGTTCCGACGACTTTGCGCGGCTCCATCCGCCCCGAGGAGAGGAGCGTGGGAGTGGAGATCGGACCCCACCCACCGCCGCCGAGCGCGTCCATGAACCCGGCGAAAAGCCCGAGCGGCGAGAGGAATTTGCGGGAAATCGGCTTGTCGGTGACGATGCGGCTCGCCGTATTGAACGCGAAGCGAACCAAAATATACGCCCCGAGGAGGAAGAGGAAGCACGCCATGATCGGGGCCGCCGCCTCCGCCGAGAGCACGCCCGCGAGAAACACCGCGCCGATGAACGCGCCGACGGCCCCCGGCACAGCCATCCACCCGACCTTGCCCCAGTCAACGTTCCCGAACTTCCAATGCGAAAGTCCGGAGGCCGCCGTCGTTCCGACCTCGGCGATGTGGACGCTCGCGGACGCTATGGCCGGAGTGAGTCCCACCGCGAGAAGAAGCGTCGTCGAAGTCACCCCGTACGCCATTCCGAGCGAACCATCCACGAGCTGCGCGAAAAACCCGACCACCGCCAAAACGATCAAACTTCGCATCTCGTGTCTCCTTCTTTTCCTATGACAATTACTTTGTCTATGAAATAAGTTGTCTTTGCGACTCGGGTACTTTACGCGGGGGGTGTGGGGAAGTCAAGGTTTTTCGCGCGGTGTTTTTTCGGGGTGTGTGGGGGCGGGTATTTTGTTGTAAGTTTCGGTTTTGAAGGCGGGGCATTTTCTGGGAAGGTGGAACGAGTGGGAAGAGTCGAATTTTATTATGATCTCGTAAGTCCGTTCTCGTATCTGGCGCAGACGCAGATAGACCGGATCCGGGCCGAAACCGGGGCGGAAATAACATGGCGGCCGATGCTCCTCGGGGCGGTCCACAAGCTCTCGGGAAACAGCGCGCCGATCACGGTTCCGGCGAAAGGGCGATACTCATTCAAAGACATACGCCGGTGGGCGGGCCACTACGGCGCGCCGATGAAATTTCCGGAAGCGTTTCCGTTCAAAACCATCACGAGCATGCGGGCGGCGGTGTTTTGCGAGGAGCGTGGAAAGCTCGAAGAATTCACCCGCGAGGCTTTCAAACTTTATTGGGAAGAGGGGCATTCTCCGGACGGACTCGAGGCCGACGAGACCGGGCAGGTTTCCGAGGTCGCGGGGCGCATCGGGATGGAGCCGGAAGAGATTCTGGAAGGCGCCTCCGAACAAAGGGTCAAAGACAAATTGAAAGAGGAGACGGAGCGGGCCGTCGAGCGCGGGGTGTTCGGGGCTCCGGCGTTCTTCGTGGGCGACGAGATGTTCTGGGGGAACGATCGGCTCCATTTCGTGGAGGGCGCTCTGTCGAAGTAGGCGCGTCCGACTTATACTGGATTTTACCGGGCTGTCCGGTCGGAGTATCCTCGAAAGAGGAGGAAAGGGGAAAGACATGAGCGAACTCTCGAGCATGGCGCAGACGGTCAATGTGGATCTTAGCGGCAAGGAGGCTCTCGTCACCGGAGCCGCGTCCGGCATTGGAAAGGCGTGCGCCAAACGCCTCGCCGCCGCCGGGGCATCGGTGACCGTCCTCGATCTCAACGGAGAAGCGGCGAGGGAGGTCGCGAACGACCTCGGAGGCCGCTCTATTCAAGCCGACCTCTCCGACTACGACTCCCTCGACTCCCTCGAAATCTCCGCCGACATCGTGGTGAACAACGCGGGTTTGCAACACGTCTCGCCCGTCGAGGACTTCCCGCCGGAGATGTTCTCGACCATCCTCCGCGTGATGCTCGAAGCCCCGTTTCGCATCACGCGCCTCGCGCTTCCGGGGATGTACGAGCGCGGGTGGGGGAGGGTCGTGAATATTTCCTCGGCTCACGGACTCGCCGCGTCTCCGTATAAATCCGCGTATGTTTCGGCGAAACACGGGCTCGAAGGGTTTTCGAAGGTCGTCGCGCTCGAAGGCGGGGACAAGGGCGTTACATCGAATTGTATTTGTCCGGCTTATGTGAGGACGCCGCTCGTGGAGGGGCAAATTGCCGATCAGGCGAAGACGCACGGCATTTCGGAGGACGAGGTGATAGAGAAGATCATGCTCGTTTTGCCGTCCATAAAGCGCCTCGTGGAACCGGAGGAAGTGGCGGAGATGCTCGCTTTTCTTTGCTCCGACCCCGCGTCGTTCGTGAACGGGGCGTCCATAACGATGGACGGCGGATGGACGGCGAGATAAGGAGGAGGCCATGACCGAAGCGACGGAAGGGAAACTTCTCTGGAAACCTTCGGAGAGTTTCCGAAAGAATTCCAGAATCGCCGCGTATATGAGGTGGCTCGAAGAGGAGAAGGGCCATTCTTTCGGGGATTATGGATCTCTGTGGGAGTGGTCCGCCACCGACCTCGAAGGTTTCTGGGAGTCGGTATGGGAGTATTGTGACGTCTCCGCGTCGAAACCGTACGAGCGAGTCATCGGAAAGCGTGGGATGCCCGGAGCCGAATGGTTTCCCGGAGCGGAACTCAATTATGCGGAGAACATACTCAAAAACGCCGCCGAGCGTCCCGACGAACCCGCGCTCATGAGCCGTTCGGAGACCCGGCCCGAGCTTTCGGAGATGACGTGGCGCGAACTCGAGCAAAAGACCGCCGCCTTCGCCGCCGGACTGAAAAAGCTTGGGGTGGAGCGCGGCGATCGGGTGGTCGCGTATATTCCGAACATCCCCGAGGCGATCGTCGCTTTCCTTGCGACGGCTTCCATCGGGGCGGTTTGGTCGGGGTGTTCGCCGGACTTCGGGGCGGGGAGCGTCGTGGACCGGTTCGCCCAGATCGAGCCGAAAGTCCTCATCGCGTGCGACGGATACCGATACGGCGGCAAAGGCTTCGATCGCATGAACGTCGTGGCGAGGCTCCAGCGCGAGATGCCGAGCCTCGAAAAAACCGTCGTGCTCCCGTATTTGAACGAGGAGTCGGACACGGGCGAACTCGACGAGAACGTTGTTTTCTGGGACGAGATCGTTTCGGAGAACGAGGGGGCGGAGCTTCCGTTCGAGCAAGTTCCGTTCGACCATCCTTTGTGGGTTCTTTATTCGTCGGGGACGACCGGGCTTCCGAAAGCCATTGTTCAAGGTCACGGCGGATGCCTCGTTGAACACCTCAAAGCCGTGGGCATACAAATGGATGTGGGGCCGGGCGAGCGGTTTTTCTGGTTCACGACGACGGGGTGGATGATGTGGAACATCGTCGCGGCGAGCCTCCTCACCGGGGCGACCGCCCTCCTTTACGACGGGAACCCCGGCCACCCGGACATGGACGTGATGTGGAAGTTCGCCGAGGAGACCGGGATGACCATCTTCGGGACGAGCGCGAGCTATCTCACCGCGTGCATGAAAGCCGAGGTCGAACCCGCTAAGGACTTTGACCTCTCGAACTTGAAGGCCATCGGCTCGACGGGTTCGCCGCTCCCGCCGGAGGGTTTCGACTGGGTTTACGAAAACGTGAGGCGGGACGAGAGCGAAGATTTGTGGCTCTTCTCGACGAGCGGCGGCACCGACCTTTGCACGGCGTTCGTCGGCGGGGTCGCGACGCTTCCGGTGCGAAGCGGCGAATTGCAAGCCCCCTCGCTCGGCGCGAAGGTCGAGTCGTACGACGAGGAGGGGAACCCCCACATCGGGCGCGTCGGGGAGCTCGTCGTCACCGAGCCGATGCCCTCGATGCCGATTTATTTGTGGAACGACCCGGACGGCGAACGATACCTCGACAGTTATTTCGGCGTGTATCCGGGCGTGTGGCGCCACGGGGACTGGCTCCTCATAAAAGAGTCCGGCGCGTGCGTCATATACGGGCGTAGCGACTCGACCATAAACCGGGGCGGCGTGCGGATGGGGACGAGCGAGATATATTCCGCCGTCGAGAGCGTGGAAGAGGTCGCTGATTCCCTCGTCGTTGACATCCACAAGGACGACGGATCGGCGTTCATGCCGCTCTTCGTTGTCCTCAAAGAGGGGGGGGAACTCGACGAAGAGTTGAAGAAGAGCATCGTATCCTCCATACGCGACCGATGCTCGCCGAGGCACGTGCCGGATGAAATATTGCAAGTCGAGGAGGTTCCGCGCACATTGAACGGGAAGAAGCTCGAAGTCCCTATAAAGAAGATCCTCTCCGGCACGCCGCCGGAGAAAGCCGCGAGCAAAGAATCCCTCGCGAACCCGGACATCCTCGACCGGTACGTCGAACTCGCCGGGAGAATGTAGCCGGAAGTATGGACGCGGTTTTGTCGAGCCTCGAAGAGTGGATTCTTCGGAACGCGAGGGAGCGCTTCGGGGAGGTGGATGTCCACAAGATGCTCGGTGTGTGGTGTGTCGTCCGAACTAACCTCGAATTCTGGCGGACGCGGAGGAACCCGTCCGTGACGTATACCCCGGTCGAGTTCGAACCGCGAGCGCGGCTTCGGGACACGGTGCGATACGGCCCCATCGGGAAGCCTCCGCGAAAAATCGTCGGATTCGACGTGCGGGGGCCGGATCGCCCTTCTCGGTTCTTGTGGAGGGGAGCCGGACTCATGCGCCCGATCACGAGCGAGTGGTTCCTCCTCGGCCACGATGAAGAGTATGTGGAGTGGGCGGCGACGCACTTTTCGAAGACGCCGTTCACGGACGCGGGGATGGACGTATACGCGAGGAAGCCCCATATCTCCGAGGGGAAGTCGCGGAGATCGTCGCCGGAATGAGCGACAATGAAATCCTCGAAAGACACGCGAGAACCCTGTTTCCGCCCGTCCACGAATAAAGACGAAAAGGAGCCATGATGCCCGAGGCGATCACGTTCGAGAAGAAAGGCGGCGTGGCGACCATCGCGCTCGACCGCCCCGAAAGACTCAACGCCTTCGACGGGACGATGCACGAGGAGCTTTACGCGGCCCTCGAAGAAGTCGAGGCCGACGAGGAGATACGGTGCGTCGTGCTTCGAGGCGAGGGGCGTGGTTTCTCGGCGGGAGCCGACCTTTCAAGCGTGCGTTCGGAGGAAGATCCCGACCTCGGGGAGTATCTTCGCCAGACGTATAGCCGCGCCATTGTGAAGATGGTTCGGATGGAGAAGCCGATCGTCGCCGCGCTCCACGGCCCGGTGTACGGGGCGGGGATGGGGATGGCTCTCGCTTGCGACATGCGCGTCGCTTCGGAATCCGCGAAGTTCTCGGTGGCGTTCGTGAGGATCGGGCTGATGCCCGATGCCGGAGTCTCCTTCTTCCTTCCCCGCATCGTCGGCCTCGGGCGGGCGATGGAGATGAGCATGACGGGCGACGCCGTCGAAGCCGAGGAGGCGCACCGCATCGGCCTCGTGAACAAAGTCGTCTCCGAAGACTCTCTCGTGGACGAAGCCTCCGCGCTCGCCGAAAAGCTCGCCGCCCTTCCGACGAAGGCGATGGGGCAAATAAAGCATTCGCTTTACGCGAGCTTCGAGAGCGACCTCGAAGCGGCTTTGGAGGCCGAGGCGAAGGGACAGACTTTCTGCGGGTACACCGAAGACCACAAAGAAGGGGTCGCGGCGTTCTTCGAGAAGCGGGAGGCGAGTTTCACGGGGAGATGAGTCGGCGGCCGTGGGGAAGTGGGAGAAGGTGCGGGATCGGGTGCTTTCCGGTTCCTCGGACAAGAATATTAGATTCGACGATCTTTGTGGTTTGCTCGCGAGGCTCGGGTTTCATGAGCGGGTCGTCGGCTCGCATCACGTCTTCAAGCGGGAGGGCGTACCATATCGCCCGAACTTGCAGCCGAGAGGTTCGCAAGCGAAACCAAACCAGGTCGCTCAAATACGCGAGATGCTGATAGACTTCGGCCTGGATCAGGAGGATTTGTAATGTGTGCGAAAGAGATCGACCCCGGCTCCGAAACTTACAAAATGGCCGACCGTTTCGAGGTTCGCATCCAGTGGAGCGACGCCGACGAAGCCTTTGTCGCGTGGACGCCGGATATAAAGTTTTGCACCGCCCACGGTGAAACGGTCGAAGAGGCCGCGTGCCAGATACGCGACGCCATCGCCGGAAACATCGAAGTCGCCCGAGAATTCGGAGACCCGATGCCCGAGCCACTTTACCGACTCGATACGCCGGGCGGCCCATACTCGGGTAACCGGCGGTACAGCGCCACCGCATAGCCGAAACCGACTATTCGATCTCCCTCTTCCGCCTTTGCGGCAATGAATACACGAGCAACCCCCCATCGCTTTCGACGGCGAGATGACCGCCCGACGCAAGCTCGGAGAGCATCCGGTCGGCCTCTTTCACGGTGAGCGACGTTTCCATCGCGGCCTCGGCGGGGGTGATGGAGCCTTCATGCTCCCGGATGGCGGAGAGGAGTTCCTTCTCCCGGCTGTCGGGGGCGGGGAGGCTTCTCCGGTTTTTGCGATTTGCGGAATCGCCCATCCGAGGCACACGGCGGCGCCGATCACGAACCCGATCCCCGCCGCGGGCGTGCCGACGGTTATGACGACGAGTACGGCGGCCACGAGTAACGCGAAGCCGACCGCGACGGTCGTGTACGCCGCCGTTGAATTGTCTTCGCCCGAACTACCCTCGCCGGATTTCTCTATCTCGCCCACGCTCACTCCCGATATTCGGCACCTTCTCCTCTCGGATATTCTATTTCACGAAGGGGCGGCCGCGCATCCATCGCGGCTCGTCTTGTATGATTTGCCGAAATGCCATCCACGACAACGGGGGAGAGACTTCGTGAAGAGACTCAGAGTCATGATGACGCGCCGGGAGATAGTCCCCGAAAACCTCCCCGGCTCCACCGTCGTCGTACTTGACGTGATCCTCGCAACGACGACGCTCGTGACGATCTTCGAGAACGGCGCGCGAAAGGTATTCGTCGCCGGAAGCGTCGAGGAGTCCGAGAGGATTTGCGCGCCGCTCGACGCCTCGACCCTCATCCGGGGCGGCGAGCAAGGCGGCTTCATGGTCGAGGACTTCGACCTCGGCCCCCTCCCGGAGGAATACCCGCCCGAGGTCGTCTCCGGCAAGGACGTCGTCTTCGTCACCACGAACGGAACCCGCGCCCTCGCCGCCTCCTCCGAAGCCGACAAAGTCCTCGTCGGAAGCATGCGAAACGCCCCCGCCGTCGGAAGATACCTCGACTCCATCGAAACCGACACCGCATACCTCGTGTGCGCCGGGAGCCGGGGCCACTTCGGCATGGAGGACTTCGCCGGAGCCGCCGAAATAATCTCCCACATGAACACCGAAAACTGGAAGCTCGGCGACTCCGCCCTCCTCGCCCTCGACTTCGCCGAACGCCACGACGGGAACCCCCTCGAAGCCGTCTCCCGAGGCCGAGCCGGAAAATGGTTCTCCGAGGCGGGATACGAAAAAACCCTCCGATACGCCGCCGAAGTCGGCGCGAGCGAAGCGGTGCCGGAACTGAAAGACGACCTCCTCCATCTCGTCGAAGAAGTCGAAGACGCGAGGAGCGGGAGCCGTAAATAGCGAAATGGTTATTGGTTGTGGGTTATTGGCAAAAACCAAAAACCAAAAACCGGAGCGGAGCCGAAGGCGGAGCGACAAGCGACCGAAGGGAGCGACCATGTCCGAAACCATAAAAGTGCGCGAAGGCGAAGACTTCGACCGGGAGGCCGTCGAGAAGAGGCTCCGCGAGGAAGTCCCCGACCTCCCCGAAGGGGATCTCGAAGTCGAGCAATTTCCCTCCGGCGCGTCGAACCTCACTTATTTTTTGAGGATCGGGGAGTGGGAGGGCGTGCTTCGCCGACCGCCGCTCGGCCCCGTCCCCCCGAAGGCCCACGACATGGGGCGCGAGTCGAAGATCCTCGCGAGCCTTAATCCCGTGTACCCGCTCGCCCCGAAGCCGTACTTCTTCACCGACGACGAATCGCTCATCGGCGCTCCTTTTTACGTGATGGAGCGGCGGAGGGGCACGGTCATCGACGACGAGTTCCCCGAGGGCGTCGAGCCGACGAAAGAGCTTTGCCGGGGGCTTTCCCGGACCGTCGTCGACACCCTCGTCGAGCTTCACGCGGTTGACTTCGAGGAGGCCGGACTCGGCGACCTCGGAAGGCCGGAGGGTTTTTTGGAGCGCCAGACGCATGGTTGGATCTCCCGCTACGAAAAAGCGAAGACCGACGACATCCCCGAGGCGAAGCCCCTCACCGAATGGCTCGCCAAAGACATCCCCGCAAGCCCCGAACCCACCATCGTCCACAACGATTTCAAGCTGAATAATTTATTGCTCGACTCGAACGACCTCACCGAGGTTCGGGCCGTCCTCGACTGGGAGATGACGACCGTGGGCGACCCGCTCTTCGACCTCGCCGTCTCGCTCTCGTACTGGGCGCGCCACGACGACCCGCCCGAACTCACCGAAGTCCTCCCGACCGTCGTATCGAAATCCCCGTACTTCTTCACCCGCGAGGAGTTCGCCGAGCGGTACGCCCAAAAGAGCGGGCGCGACCTCTCGGACATCCACTGGCACATGGTCTTCGGATACTTCAAACTCGCCGTGATCCTCCAGCAAATCTATGCCCGCTGGCACAAAGGGCAAACGAAAGACGCCCGCTTCGCCAGCTTCGGCGAGCGCGTCAAAAACCTCATGGCCCACGCCCACGACCTCTCGCAAAAGGACGGAATCTAATGTCCGTCGGCATCCTCGGAACCGGGACGATGGGCGCGGGCATCGTCCAAGTCGCCGCCACCGCCGGACACGAAGTCATAGCGTGCGACCCTTCGCCGGAAGCCCTCGAAAAAGCCCGAGCATACGTCCGGCGCGGCCTCGAAAGTTTCGAGAAGAAAGGCGTCGTCGAGGACACCGGAGCCGCCTTCGAACGAGTCCGGTGGACGGAGAAAATGGACGACTTCGGAGAAGGAAACGTCGAAGCCGTCATCGAGGCCGTGCCGGAGAAGCTCGCGCTCAAAAAGGAGATCCTTTCGGAAATTGACGGCATACTTCCTTCCGACGCGCTCATCCTCACGAACACATCGTCCATCTCCATCACCGAACTCGCCGCCGCGACGAAGAGGCCGGAGAAGTTTTGCGGCACGCACTTCTTCACCCCGCCGCCGCTCCATGAGGGGGTCGAGATTCCACGCGGACTCCTCACGAGCGATGAGACCGGCGAGCGGGTCGAGGCGCTTATAAAGTCATTTGGAAAAACGCCGCTCGTGGTTCGGAAGGCCGTTCCGGGCTTCGTCGCGAACCGCTTCCTCATGCCGCTGATTTTGGAGGCGTGCCGGCTCCTCGAAGAGGGGGTCGGGAGCGAGGCCGAGATCGACGCCATAATGAAAAAGGGACTCGGGTTCCCCGTCGGCCCGTTCGAGATGACCGACATGATCGGCCTCGATGTCGCCCTCGACGTGATCGAATACGTTCACAAGGAACTCGGCGAATCTTTTTACACGCCGCCGCGCATCCTCAAGGAATACGTCCGGGCCGGCAAGCTCGGTCGGAAGAGCGGCGAAGGATTTTATAGTTATTAGCCGATAACCAAGATTGAGCTGGATCTTCGCAAAGATCTGTCCACTCCATTGACTACGCTGGTTAGGGCGGTTGAAAGAAGGTAGTTCTGAAATGGAGCCATAGAAGAAAAACATCTACGAGAAGAATAAACAGTGAAAGTGGTTGTTAGTTTTCTACAAGATCGTAAGTGGTAAGCTGTTACTTGCATCAAGTCTCATAATAAGGGGTTGGGGAGCAATAAAGAAAGTCTTTTGATCGAGAGGAGTGAAGCAAAATGACTCGCTTAGGAAGCCGCTGATTTAATCGAAGATGCATGGGGCGAATGCACGCCCGCGATCCCTTTCAGGCAGCGAGTCCGCTCCTCAAAACCTCGGCGAGTTCGGCGTTTCCCTCGCTCAGAACGAGCAGCC
>JACCWD010000148.1 GCA_013697825.1 Rubrobacter sp. | reverse complement strand
GCCTCATTTCACCATACCTCGGACACGGATATGTGAAAAGCCTCCACACGCGCTTCTCGGGAATGGTCTTCGTCGGCGACGAGCTTAGCGTCGGCGGAGTGGTGTCCGGCGTCGAAGAGAACGGGGTAGAAAAAGTGTTCACCCTCGACGTGCGCGTGAGGCGCGGGGAGGATGTCGTCGCCTCGGGGAGCGTGGGCTTCGCGGTCGTCGGATAGTTCGATAGTCGGGTGATCGCTCCGTGGCTTTTTCCGTTCGTGAAGCCATGAGGCCGCTTCGCTTCACGGGCCGGAGGATGCGGCTCGCGGAGCGGAGCGACGCGCCTCACGACCTCACGAACCTATCAGCGATGGAACGGTCGGCGGACTTCGTATCACGTCAATCCGGCGTTCCCTCCGAGGAGTTCCGTCCCGCGAATGCACGGCTCTCCGCCCGGAGTCGGTATGATTCGCGTCTTCTTTGATCGTGAGTTCGTGAAATCGTGACAGCGGAGTTCACGAAGATTGAGCCACTACGCCAGACGAACTTCCGCCGGAGACGGCGGCCGTCCGATGATGGCAGGTTGGCTGAAACCTGCTTCTGGAATCTCGGTTTGAAAAAGGCTCAAGCCTCCTGAAAGCCGCTGTGGGATCGCTTCGCGGATCGGTGTGTTCTCGACTCGCGGAGCATCCCCGAGTCCGCCGACGGTGGAGCGTCGAACCCTCGCGATTCGCGACTGGCGGTTCGCGGCCCTTCCGGCTTTCCTTCGTCGGATCGTACGGTCGGGGGAAGCATGCCCGGTTGGGGTGCGGTTGGATTTCGCCGCGTATAATGCGCTGTGCGACGGAGACACAGGGAGGGAAATGACGGAAGAGAAGAGCGGTCTCACCGACGAGCAAATGAAAGAACTCACCCGCCACTTCGACGAGGACATCACGTTCTCGCGGCACATGCGGGCGAAGGTCGGAGCCGTCGCGCCGGGGGAGGCGACGCTGTACATAGACGTCGAGGATTTCCACCTGAACGGTGCGGGTTCCCTCCACGGCGGCGTGTACGCCTCCCTCATTGACAACACGATGGGCCTCGCCCTCATTTCCAAAGTCGGGGTGCGGACCGCGACCATAGACCTCAACGTCCACTTCCTCGGCGCGGTGCGCGAAGGCCGCATAACGTGCCGCTCGGAGATAGTCAGCCGGACGCGGAGGCTCGCCACGTTGGAGGCGAAAGTCTTCGACGAGAACGAAAACCTCGTCGCGCTCGGGGTCGGGACGTTCCGGATCTTCGAGAAGCGCGGGAATCCTTTAGTGTGAAGGCTTCAGGCATCGGGTTTCAGGCATCAGGCAAAAGCCGTCGGGAGAGAAGTCGGTGTGCGGCTTCGATGCCCGGAAGGTCGAGGTGCTTGGCTTGCGAGGCCCGGATGCGCGCCGGACGGAATTGCCTGAAACCTGTAGCCTGAAACCTGAAGCCAGCGACCGAAGGGAGCCAAATGAACACCCTCGACCTTTTTCGACTCGACGGGAAGACGGCGATCATAACGGGCGGAGGACGCGGTCTCGGACGATACATGGCCGAAGCCCTCTCCGACGCGGGGGCGAACGTCGTCGTTTGCTCGCGCAAACAGGAGCCACTCGACGAGGTGAAGACCGAGATCGAAGCTCGCGGCGGCAAAGCCCTTGCCATCGCCGCCGACGTCACCGACCCGGAGGAGGTCGAAAAGGTCGTCTCCGCGGCGGAGGAGACGTTCGGCTCGGTGGACGTCCTCGTCAATAATTCCGGGGCGACGTGGGGCGCGCCGACGGAGGAGATGCCCCTCGACAAGTTCGACCACGTCATGAAGGTGAACGTCCGTGGCACCTTCCTCATGAGCCAGGCGGTCGGGAAGCGTATGATCTCCCGCGGCTCCGGTGGCTCCATAATAAACATCGCCTCCGTCGCGGGCCTCGTCGGCGGGAAGCCCGAATACATGCAAACCATCGGATACAACTCCTCGAAGGGGGCGGTCGTCTCGATGACGCGCGACCTCGCGACGGGGTGGGCGCGCCACAATATAAACGTGAACGCCATCGCGCCGGGATGGTTTCCGACCCGTATGTCCGGCGGCCTCATCGAGAAGTTCGAGGAGGAGATGCTCTCCGACATCCCGCTCCACCGCTTCGGAAGCCCGGAGGAATTGAAGGGGGTCGTCGTCTTCCTCGCCTCGCCCGCCGCCGCGTACATGACCGGACAGACCGTCGCCGTGGACGGGGGCGCGACGGCGTGGTGAGGGCGGAGTAAAGATGTGAGCCGTTATGGGGAGAGCCTTCGTTCGGCGGTGGCGGCGTGCGGCGCTCCGTACGGATACACGCTGAGCGTGTGGACGAGCGGCGCCCTCCTCATCTCGGCGCACGGCCTCCCGAACCTTTTCCACGCCCTCTCGTTCATGGTCGGCTCCGTCGCCGGGTACGCGCTCGTCGGTGCGCTCGCCTTCGGGAACCTCGGGGATCCCGGCGACGGAGCCGTCGGACGCGCCCCCGCTTTGTGGGGGAACGTCCACGTCCTCTCCATCGGGGGCGCCATCCTCGCTTCGTATTCGGCCTCGCACTTTCTAAGCGGAAACCTCGCGTGGCCCGCGACGGGATTCGCCGCCACCGCCGCATACCTCGTCCTTCTCGCGGCGGAATTCTCCTTCGCGACCCGGAGCGGAAAGTGATGCGGAATACGAGTATAAAGTTCGGAGTTCGCTCACTTCGGGAGGTATGCCGCTTCGCGGCGAGACGTGGGGCGGGGAAGTGAAGGCGGCGAAGGAAAGGGATTCGGGAACCCCCCGGCCCCCGAAGCGGGAGCCTCGCGCGCGTCGGCTCTTCGAAAGGATTTGACGTGAGCTTCTTCTCGAAAGTTTTCGGCTCCTCGCCTCTCAAACTCTCCCAAAATCTCGGCGCGTATCCGCTTCCGAACGGCGACATCTCGCCGCTGTACGTGATCTTCGGCGTCGAGAACGCGAACGGTGGAGAGGTCGAAATAGCTTCCATCCGGGTGAGTCCGAAAGGGGAGGAGGCTTCGCTCGCCGAGGGGGAAATGAAAGGCGAAACCCCCGTCCGGCTCGCCGCCGGGGAAAGCGTCCGGTTCGAGGTTCGGGCGAAGTCTCTCGCGAGCGCGGCGAGGGACGCCGGACATCCCGGAAAGCCGAGGCTCGAGTTCGTCGTCACGGACGGCGAAGGGGAGGAATACCGCCACGGCTTCACTTTTCGGGTGGACGAGTATCTCGCGCTCAAGGACGAATGACGCGAAGTGCGGCGATGGAAACCGGGGCGGCGGAGAGCCGCGACTCGCGGCCGTGTTCCGTGTTGCATTCATTGTGAAAGGAAGTTCGCGTGGGAAGAGGCCGTGAAGAGGTTCGGCGGGTCGAGGTCGTTTGCAAAACGTGCGGCGCGGAGTATACAGGCGAGGTGGTGATGGCGTCGCGGGCCGTGCCGGGTGTGATGGGGCCGGTCGGTGAGGTCGTGAAGAAGGTCGTGGACAATTGCCCGAAGTGCGGCTCGTATGCCGTGCGTCTCAAGCAAACCTGACCCCGAACCTCGATCCCGAACCTCGATTTCGGAGCGGGGTGTCTTCTCCGCGGTTTTTCGTGTTCGGAGGCCCGGCTCCTTGTGGCGCTTATCGCGGGAATGGGCGTAGAATAGCGGGATGGAACGAGCGCGGAGTGCGCGGTTTTTCCGTGGAGAGGGGGGAGACGTTTGGAATCTTCGGCGTATTCATTTCTCCTCTTTTTGACGGCTCTTTGCGCGGGGATCCTCTCTTTTTATACGTGGCGCCGGAGGAAGGTCGCGGGGGCGTGGTCACTCGTCGTTTTTATGGCCGCGGTGGGGGTGTGGTCGGTCGGGTACGCGGTCGAAATTCTGGCGGTCGACGTGCCGACGAAGATCTTGTGGGCGAAGGTTCAATATATCGGGATCGTCACGATACCGTTCGTGTGGCTCGATTTCGCCCTCCGGTATTCCGGGCGCGGCGGGTGGCCGTTCCGGTACGGGGTTTGGATCTTCGCCGCGATCCCGCTCGCCACGCTCGCCTTCGTGTGGACGAACGAGTTCCACGGCATGATATGGGCGACGATCGAAACGACCCCGTCCGGCCCCCTCGACCTCGGCCGCGGGACGGTTTTCTGGATTTTCTGGGTTTATTCGTATTTGCTTCTCCTCGCCGGGGCGCTCATCCTCGGTCGGGTCGCGCTTCGCTCGGCGAATCTTTACCGGAAGCAGAGCGTGCTCCTCCTCGGAGGCGTTGTCGCGCCGTGGGCCGCGAACGGCGTGTACGTCCTCGACCTCATGCCGTCCTCGAACTTCGATTTCACGCCCGTCGGATTCCTCGCGAGCGGGGCGGCGTTCTCGCTCGCCCTCTTCCGCTTCCGCCTCTTCGACCTCGGTCCGGTGGCGCGCGACGCCGTGATCGAGGGCATGGAAGACGGGGTCGTCGTCGTTGACGGGGAGGGCCGCATCGTGGACGTGAACCCCGCCGCTTCGGGCATCCTCGACCTCCCGCAGGAAAAGGCCGTCGGGACATATGCCTCCGGAAACGTGCCGGGATGGGACGACTCGAAGGACGGAAGGAACGAGGTCTCGCTCGGCGAAGGGGAGGGTCGCCGCGACTTCGAGGTCTCGGTTTCGCCTCTTTCGGGGAGGCGGGGAACCCTCGCGGGGAGCGTCGTCGTGCTTCGGGACGTCACGGTGCGCCGGAGGGCAGAGCGGAGGCTCCGGGAGAGCGAGCTTCGCCTCGGAGCCGTCGTCCGAAACGCGCCCGTCGTCCTCTTCGGCCTCGACACCGCCGGGCGTTTCACCTTCTCGGAGGGGAAGGGACTCGAATCGCTCGGGAGGGAGTCCGGCGAGGCCGTCGGGAAGTCGGTGTTCGAAGTGTATGGGGAGATGCCGGAGATCGTCGACCACGTCCGGCGCGCGCTCGGCGGGGAGGAATTCAGCGCGGTGGCGGAGGTCGGGGACGTACGCTTCGAGACCCGGTATTCGCCGCTCTTCGACGAGGCGGGGAAGGTGGACGGCGTGATCGGGATGAGCCTCGACGTCACCGAGCGCGAACGCGCCGAAGCCGAGCGCGAGCGCCGGACGGCGGAACTCCACCGCTCGAACCGCGAGCTCGAACAGTTTTCGTACTCGGTCTCGCACGATTTGCGCGCGCCTCTTCGGAGCATCGACGGCTTCTCGCAAATCCTCGTCGAAGACTATGGGGACACACTCGACGAAGCCGGAAAAAACTATCTCGGGCGGGTGCGGAACGCGTCGCAAAGGATGGGCGAGCTAATAGACGATCTCCTCGAGCTTTCGCGGATAAACCGGGTCGAGATGCGGTGGGAGACGGTGGACATGACCCGCATCGCCGAAGAGGTCGCCGAAAACCTCCACAGCCGCGATCCGGGGCGCGACACGCGCTTCGACATATCCCCCGGCCTCGTCGCGGAGGGGAACCCGAGGCTCCTCAAGCTCGCCCTCGAAAACCTCATGGACAACGCGTGGAAATTCACCTCGAAGAACGAGAACGGGGCGGCCATAAAGTTCGGGCGGGAGGGGAAATCCTTCTTCGTGCGCGACGACGGGGCGGGCTTCGAGATGGAGTACGCGCACAAGCTCTTCGGCGCATTCCAACGCCTCCACGACTCCGAGGATTTCGAGGGAACCGGGGTC
>JACCWD010000144.1 GCA_013697825.1 Rubrobacter sp. | reverse complement strand
GCCGTCCGCTAAAAAGCTGACGGCTGATTGCTGATGGCTGACAGCTTACAACACGTCGAGAGGGAGCTTGGGCGGCTCCGGATGAACGACGATGGGACGCTCGGGCTTCGGGCGAGCGTGCTTAATTTGATCGTCGTGGTGGGGGAGGAGTCGGCGGAGGGGGTTGCGAGATCCATCGCCGACCTTGCGAATCGGCATCCTTCAAGATCCATCATTCTCGTCTCCGACGCGGAGGGCGAGGCGAGCCTCGATGTCCGGCTCTCGGCTTTTTGCAGCTTGCGGGGCGGGGCGGGGGACAATGTTTGCTCGGAGCAGATCACCGTCCACGCCGCCGGGCCGACCGCGCTCCACCTCGAAAGCGTCGCCGGGCCGCTCCTCGTCCCTGACCTCCCGACCTTCGTTTTTTATCCCGAGGATGTTCCGGATTCGGCGGACGGCGTAACGCGACTCGCCGACCGGGTCATCCTCGATTCTTCTTCCTCGACCGGCGTACCGGAGTCCTTCCGAAGAATTGCGAGGCTCGTCAGAGATCCCGCGCCGCCGCATGCCATAGATCTCCAATGGACGGCCCTCACCCCGTGGCGCGCCCTCACGAGGGAGCTTTTCTCCTCCCCCGAAAGAGCGGCGGAGCTTCCGAACATCCACGAGGTGGAGGTCATGCACACCACCGGGGGCGAGGGCCGGACGATGCTCTTCGCGGGCTGGCTCGCCTCGTCGCTCGGATGGAGGCCGAAGGAGAACCGCCGCCCGGTGTCCGGGTTTGTCTTCGAGAGCCACTCCGGCGGCGAGATAATCTTCCGAACCTCGTCCTCGACCGACGATGCCGACCTCAGCCGAATAACGCTGCGGGCCGGGGAATGCTCTTTCGTCATCTCGCGCCACAAGGAACTCACCGAGGCGCACATAAGCGTGGAGCGCGGAGGCGAGGAGATCGCCCGCCGAGCCGTACGCATCGGGCGCTTCGACATGGGGGCGATGCTCGGCGAGGAACTGAAATTCAAAGGACGGGATCCCATCTATGAATCCTCCCTCGAAAAAGTCATGGAGATGATGGAAACATGAGCGTACACATATTCGAGAACCCGGAAGAACTCGCCGAAGCCGCCGCCAAAGATTTCTCCGAAAGAGCCGGAGAGGCCATATCCGCCCGCGATCGCTTCACCGCCGTCCTCGCCGGAGGCTCGACCCCGAAGGCGACGTACGAGGTTTTGGCGAAGGAGTACGCGGACGAGATCGAATGGTCGAAGATCCACGTCTTCATCGGCGACGAAAGAACCGTCCCCCCCGACCACGAGGACTCGAATTTTCGGATGGCGAGCGAAGCGCTCCTCGACCACGTCCCGGTCGGGAGCGTCCACCGAATGCGCGGCGAACTCGACCCCGAGGACGCCGCGAAGGAATACGAAAAGGGGCTTCGGAGATTTTTCGGCGGCCCGCCCGTCTTCGACCTCGTGCATCTCGGCATCGGCGAGGACGGCCACACGGCGAGTCTCTTTCCGCGGACGGAAGCCCTCGAAGCGAGGGATCGCCTCGTCGTCTCGAACGTGGTCGAGAAGCTCGACACCGTGAGGCTCACGCTCACGAAGGAGGTCATAAACGAGGCCCGCGCCGTCGTCTTCCTCGTCGCCGGGGAGGGGAAAGCGACCGCGCTCGCCGAAATACTCGAAGGCGAAGGCGACCCGCTCGACTTTCCGTCGAAGATGATACGTCCCGGCGGTGGAGAACCCGTGTGGATGGTGGACGCGAACGCGGCGGATTCGCTCGGAAACAAATAAGCCGGGGAGAGGATCTCCCCGGCTTTGATCTGGGAAAGAGCGAACCGGAAATAATAAGACGTGAAAGCAGCTGAAGAGCGATTTATATAGCGCAACAACTATATAAAGAGCCGATTCGCCCTTTTAGTGATTATTACGCGAGAGCTTTCGACCCGGATCACGTGGAGTGGGAAATTTCTTGGAAAAAGGTTTCAGGCATCGGGTTTCAGGTTTCAGGTAAAGAAATCGCTGGCGCACCGGGTATCGAATACCATGCCCGAAAAGACCGAGTTCCGATGCGGGGTGCGTGGTAGCGCGGCGATGTGGCCGCCGCCAGACCTGATGCCTAAAAAACCTTCTTCAACAAGCCGATCGCCCCCTGTTTCCACGGCACGCGGTGCGATACGCCGGAGGATCGCTCGAACTTTTCGAGGTTGTCGAGGTACCACCGGAAGTTCCGCAAAAGCGCTTCTTTGTTCGAGAACTTCGGCGCGTACCCGAGTTCCCTTTCGGCCTTCTCGATGGAGACGAAGGAGTCCTTCGAGGCCGTTTCGTACACCCATTTATAGAGCGGGGAGACGCCGAGGGCGTCGAGGGCGCGGAGACCCCATATGGCGGGTGTCGCCGGGAAGCCGACTATTTTCTTTCCGTGGCCCGCCTCGTCGAGGACGGCCTGATAGTCGCCTTTCATCGTCGTGAACTTGGCCGCTCCGATGTTGAAAGTGTCGTTGACGCTCTCCTCGGGGAGCGTGAGACACAACGCTATCGCATCACACAAGTCTTCCACGTCGAGAAGCTGGTATCGGTTGTCTCCCGACCCGATCATGGGGAAGTTGTGTCCGGTGTGCGCCCAGTCGTAAAGGAGCGCGAACACGCCGAGCCGCTCCGGGCCGACGAAGGACTTCGGGCGGATTATGGGGACGGTGAGGCCGCGGGCGCGGTATTCGAGGCAGATCATCTCCGCCTGGATTTTGGCTTGTCCGTACGGCCCCACCCCTTCCAGTTTGTCCGTCTCGTAGAGCGGATGGTGGTCGGGGATTCCGTACACCGCCGTCGAGGAGACGTGGACGACGCGCTCGACGTTGTGGCGAAGAGCCGCCTCGCATACGTTCCTCGTGCCTTCCACGTCGGTCGTGTATATGTCCTCGGCGGAATAAAGGGGGAGGGCGGCGGCGGTGTGGATCACGAGTTCCGCGCCCTCCATCGCCTCGTCGAGAAGTTGTTTGTTTCTTATGTCGCCTTTGAATATGGAGACTTTATCGCGCTCGGGATAGTCGAAGTCTTCCGTGTCCACGGAGACTATTTCGTAGTCGCGCTTCATGAGGTGCCGGATCTGGTTTATGCCGAGAAACCCCGCCCCGCCCGTTATGAGAACCTTCTTCGTCGCCATTTGCTCTTCTCCTTGCTTGTACGAGTTTGGAACAGTTAATCACATTGCTATCGCAATGCTCGCGCAAACGGGGGAGAGCCGCCTCCGGTGATAAAGTTTCGGCGGATTGTACTCGACGAGGAGGAGCCGGATATGCCGAAGAGAGGATGGAGCGAACTCGGGAGCGGGGAAAGGGGTGCGATCCTCGCCGCCGGAGCGGTTCAAGTTTCGCTTCTCGTGGCCGCTCTCGTGGATATTCACCGGAGGCCGGAGGAGGGAATTCGTGGCAAGAAGCCGTTGTGGGTCGTCGTTTCGTTTGTGAACATCGTCGGGCCGCTCTCGTACTTTATCTTCGGGCGCAAGCGGTGAGGCTTTCTGGGCTGTGATCGTGGATCGCGCCATATACGTCGAAGGGAAGAGGGCCGACCTCCCGGACTCTTTCGACGAGACGTACGAGGCGTGCCGCCAAAACGGCGGGATGGCTTGGCTCGGCCTCCACGAGCCTTCGGAGGAGGAGTTCGAGTCGGTTGCGAAGGAGTTCGGACTCCATCCACTCGCCGTCGAGGACGCGATAACCGCCCACCAACGACCGAAGCTCGAACGATACGGCGACTCGCTCTTCGTCGTCCTCCGAACCGCGAGGTATGTGGACGAGAACGAGGCCGTGGAGTTCGGGGAGATACATCTCTTCGTCGGACGCGACTTCGTCGTGACGGTTCGCCACGGCGAGGCTTCGTCGCTCCGGGGTGTCCGCCAAAGGCTCGAAGGGGACACGGAGCTTCTCAAACGAGGGCCGCTCGCGGTGCTTTACGTCGTCATGGACAGCGTGGTCGGGGGCTACGATCCCGTCCTCGACGGCCTCGAGAACGACGTGGACGAGACCGAGGTGGAGGTGTTCGAGGGGGGTGTGGAACCAGGCGCGACGCGCCGAATTTACGCGCTTTCGCGGGAGGTCATACAGTTTCACCGGGCGACGAGGCTGCTCGTCAGCGTACTCGAACGGCTCATAGTCGAAGGCGGCATCGTCCCCGACCGGGAACTCCGACGCTATCTCCGGGATGTCCACGACCACACCCTGAGAACGAACGACCGGGTCGAAGGACTCCGGGAATTGCTCTCCAATATCCTCAACGTCAACCTCGCCATCGTCGGCGTCAGCCAGACCGACCAGACGAAGAGGATCAGCGCATGGGCCGCCATCCTTATCGTCCCGACCATCGTAACCGGCCTTTACGGCATGAACTTCCGGTACATGCCCGAGCTCGACTGGCGCCTCGGATACCCCTTCGCCGTCCTCCTCATCCTCTCCGTCTCCGGCGCCCTTTATCTCCTTTTCAAAAGGTGGGGCTGGCTCTAAAACGCCGAAAAGCCCATAAAAATACGTAGTTTGAGTGATGCGCGCCCAAGCTCTAATGTCTACGATTATTTCGTAGCTTTACGGGAATGTGGGCGACGTGCCTGCTTGCATATGTGAAGGAGAGATGATGGAGCGCGTATCTGGTTCGAGGGCCGCAAGAAGGCCGTGTTCGCCTGCGATGTTCGTATTTCTCCTCTCGCTCTTCGTATGGACGATCCTTGCTTTCGGCTCGCTCTCCGGGCATGCCCTCGCCGCGACCGACGTCCTTTATGTGAAGCAGCAGGCGACGGGGGATTGCTCCTCGTGGGACAACGCCTGTGATCTCCAGGCCGCTCTCGGGAAGGCCGACAGGGGGGATCGAGTTTGGGTCAGCAAGGGGACTTATTATCCGACCTCCGGCAACGACCGCACGGCGACGTTCCAGATGGAGAGCGGGGTGAAGATCCTCGGCGGCTTCACGCCCGGCGCGGTTCATGAATACGTCCGGGACACGAACAACCCCTTTTTCACCGTCCTCTCCGGCGACATCGGAACCCCGAACGACGCCTCGGACAACTCGTACCACGTCTTGACCGGAAGCGGCGCGGACGACACGGCGGTTCTCGACGGTTTCACCATAAAGGGCGGCAACGCCAACGGGCCGGGCCGTGATGCGATCGTAGCGGAGCCGCCCGGCTACGACACCGGGGGCGGGATGTTCACCTTCGGCGGAAGCCCGGCGGTCAAAAACTCGGTGTTCGAATACAACTCGGCCCAAGCCGCCGGGGGAAGCGTATACAACAGCCGGAACCAGAACGGGAGCTTCGGGGACAGCCCGTCCTTCACCAACGTGACCATCCGCGACTCGAACAGCCCGCGTGGCGGCGGAATGGCGAACTCATACTGCGCCCCCCGCCTCACCGACGTGTCCTTCTCCCGGAATACGGCCTCGGCCACGCCCGAGCGAAACGCGACCGGCGGGGGGATGGTAAACCACTTCAGCGAGGCCGCGCTCAACGACGTAACCTTCTTCGCCAACAAAACGACCGGACAGGGCGGTGGCCTCTACGACTCCGGAGACTATCCGTTCCGGGACGGCGCGACCACCATCTCGAACGCGCTCTTCGCCTTCAACGAATCGGGCTACGGCGGGGGAGGGTTGTACGCCGGAAGCGTGTCCGTCGTCGGCGCGACCTTCTCGAGCAATGCCGCGACGGACGCCACCGAGGGGAAGGGCGGTGCGATCTTCTTCAATACCGGAAGCCCGACGCTTCGCAACTCGGTCGTATGGGGAAACCGGGCCACCGTCTCGGAGAAGGCAATCCACACCCAGAGCGGGACCCCCCGTATCGGCCACTCCCTCGTCGAGGGTTCCGGCGGAAGCGCGAGCTGGAACACATCCCTCGGAACCGATGACGGAGGGAACCTCGACGCCGACCCGCTCTTCAAAAGCGCCACCGGAAGCCTCGACCTCTCTTTGCAAAGCGGCTCCCCGGCGATAGACAAAGGAAACAACGCATACGTGCCGGACGGCCTCGAAAAAGACCTCGCCGGAAACATGAGGATCTCCGGCGCCTCGTCCGCCACGAGAGTGGTGGACATGGGGGCTTACGAGTCCCGTTATCCCGGCCCCGAGGCGAGCCTCAATCCCCAGACCCTCGATTTCGGGACGTCCAGCCGAACACCACCGATTACCGGTTCGTCGTCCTCCGAAACATCGGCCTCGAACAAAACCTCACCATAAACTCCATGGCGATCATCGGCCCGGACACCGGGCAATTCAAGGCGTCCCCTCTTTTTGGTGACGACTGCCGTCCCGGCAAGAGCCTCGCACCCAACGAAAGTTGCCAGATCTTCGTGGACTTCATCCCGACCTCGCCGGGACAGAAAAACGCCCGCCTCGAGTTCACGACAAACGCCCCGACCAGCCCGGATCACATCGAACTCACGGGATACGGAATAAACAGATCCCCGACCGCGAACACCGATACGGTGGACGCCGCGCGAAACACCATAACCACCATAAACGTACTCTCCAACGACACCGACCCGGACGGGAACCCCCTCACGATAGTCGGATCGAGCGAAGCCCTCGGAACGACGGCGGAAGGTGGAGTGTTCAGAATCGCGAGCGATAACAAGAGCGTATTTTACAGAGCGAAGACCGACTATCGCGGCCCCGACTCCTTCACGTACACGATCACTGACCCTCACGGAGGCACGTCCACCGCCACCGTGAACATAACGGTCAAAGAGAAGACCCTGCCGATGGCGAGCGCGAGCGTCTCCCCGCAGCCGAACACGGCGGGATGAAACAAAGAGAACGTCACCGTCACCATAAACGCCTCGGATGAGGGAGGCTCGGGCCTCAAGGAAATCTCATACAAAGTCGGCGACGGACAGCCGCAAACCACACAGAGTGGATCGGCGCAAATCCCGGTGACGACCGAGGGAACCACCACGATCACGTACTCCGCCACCGACAACGACGGAAACTCCTCCGGCCAGAAAACCGTGACCGTCAAACTCGACAAAACCGCTCCGACCGCCACATGCGACGCCGCCCCGAAAACGTGGAGCGCGCAAAACGTGAACATCTCGTGCGCCACAGCCGACACCGGCTCGGGCCTCGCTTCCGCCTCGACCACACTCTCCACGAACGTCGGCGAAGGCGTGGAGACCGATAAAGCCGAGACGAACTCCGCGCAGGTTTGCGACATCGCCGGAAACTGCCGCACTCTCGAACCCGTCTCCAGCATAAAGGTGGACAGGAAAAACCCGGTGGTCAATTGCGGCACAGCCGACGACAAATGGCACGCCGAAAACGTGAGCGTCCCATGCACCGCCACCGACAACGGCTCCGGCCTCTCCGAGGCCGACGAGACCTTCTCGCTCTCGACGACCGTGGCGGACGGGAATGAGACCAACAATGCCATGACGGACACCCGAACCGTCTCCGACGTCGCGGGAAACACCGCGACGGCCGGTCCCGTCGGCGACAACAAAGTGGACAGGAAGAAGCCGGAGATCACCATAAACACTCCCGCCGTCGGCTCGACCTTCGGCCTCCGCGAAGAGGTGGCGGCGGATTATTCATGCTCCGACGGCGGCTCCGAAGTCGAGTCGTGCGAAGGAACCGTGCCGAACGGAGATGACATCTCGACCGCCCCCGCCGGGCCGAAGAGCTTCGCCGTCACGGCCACCGACAAGGTCGGGAACGCGGCCACGCTCACCCGCGAGTACGATGTCGGCGACGACATACCGCCCGTCCTCGACCTCCCCGGCGACGCGGACGGAAAACTCTTCGCCGAAGCGACGAGCGGAGGCGGCGCGACGGTCGAGTACACAGCCACCGCCACCGACGACGACCCGCAAAACCCGGCGGTCGTATGCGACTCCGCCTCCGGCGGTGTCTTCTCCATCGGCGAAACGAAGGTCGAATGCTCAGCAAAAGACGCGGCGGGCAACGAGGCGAAGGGTTCGTTCACGGTGGTCGTCCGCGACACCACCGGGCCGACCCTCCGACTCCCCGGCGACATCACCCGCGAGGCGACCGGCCCGGACGGCGCGAGGGTCGAGTACGAAGCGACCGCCACGGATGCCGTTGACGGGGACGTCGCCGTGAAATGCTCCCCGGCCTCCGGCGAGGCGTTCCCGATGGGCGAAACGAAGGTCGAATGCTCCGCCTCCGACAAGGCCGGACATGAGGCGACGGGCAGCTTCACCGTGAGCGTCGAGGACACGACCGCGCCGGAGTTGCGACTCCCCGGCGACATAACGAAGCGAGTCTCCGGCTCTGGAGGCGTCGCGGTGGACTTCGCTGCCTCGGCGAGCGACCTCGTGGACGGCGAGGTGGCCGTGAGATGCGACAAGAGGCCGGGGGCCGTCTTCCCCGTCGGGAGGACGAAGGTGAATTGCGGCGCGACGGACGAGGCCGGGAACCGGGCGAGCGGACGGTTCACCGTCGAAGTCGTCCGTAAAGCGCCCCCGAAACCGAAAAACCCGAACGCATGCACGATCAAAGGCACACCGGGCAACGACCGCCTCACGGGGACCCCCCGCCGCGATGTGATCTGCGGCCTCTCGGCGGCAACGATGTCATAGAGGGACTCGGCGGCAATGACATCCTTCGAGGCGGCCTCGGAAACGCATCCTCCATGGCGGCCCCGGGAACGATGTTCTTCGGGGCGGCCCCGGCAACGACCGCCTCTTCGGAGGGCCGGGCCGGGATACCCTCATCGGCGGCCCCGGACGCGATCGCCTCGTCGGCGGGCCGGGGAATAACGTCCTCCGACAGTAATTTATTGGCGAGGGAGGGGCCGGACGATTTTCCATACCCCGGCCCTCTTTCGTTTTTAGATAAACCCCGCCTCGGGCGTTACCATCGGCCGGACGTGCGAACTTTTGGGAGGTGTCCTTTGTCCGAAGATTATGACGCGCCGTCCATGAGCCTCATCATCCCCGAACCCTTCGAGAACCCCGCCGACGGATACGGCTTCCAGCGAACCCTCTTCGAGCAAATAGCCTCCGGCGAACGCCCGCCGACGGTCGTCATAACCCCCTCCACGCGCCACGTCGGCGTGACGAAACGGGACACGCACCGCGATGGTTTCCGGGACGCCGTCCGGGCCGCGTGCGAAGAGGGATACCCGACCCTCGTTCGGAACGCCGGGGGAGGAGCGACCGCCGCCGATGCGGGGACGTTCGGGTTCTCGGTGGTGCGTCCCTCGGACGGGAGGGCGATCGGGAGCGGCATCCGGGAACGCTATGACGAGGCCGCCGCCTTCGCCCTCGGAGCCTTCCGGCGGCTCGGCGTGGAGGATGTCGAAGTCGGCGAGGTGCGCGACGAGTTTTGCCCCGGCGACCATAGTTTGCGTATCGGCGAGTGGCGAAGCGGCATGAAGGTCGCCGGCATCGCGCAAAGAGTGACGAAAAGAGCCGCGAGCGTCGGCGGCATCGTCCTCGTGGACGGGGAATCGGAGCTTGCGAAGGTTCTCGAAAGAGTGTATTCGGCGATGAAGCTCCCTTTCCGAGCCGGGAGCGTGGGAAGTTTGCGACGCGCCGGACACGAGGTTTCGGTGGCCGATGTCGTCGAGGCATTCGCCGGAGAGGCGGAGCTTCGATACGGGGCGAAGCGGGCGCTTCTCGACGGCGATATCCTCCGCATGGCTCGGGAGGCGGGGGAGGAGCACATCGCCCGCGCCGATGGCTCGTGAAAGACTCCGGCGTCCGGCTCGCTTCGGGGAGTCATAAAGGAGTATTATTTCCGGGATGAATCCGCGCCGTGAAAAGCCTCGAGCCCCCGACTCTTCGACACGAATGGCGGCGAGTCCGGGCGGGGGGTCGTTTATTCATGGACCGTCGCATCTTCTTCGGAGGGGATGCCGAGGCGGCAAAGCGGCCCCGGCATGAACCTCCTCTTTCGGATTCGAGCCGTCGCGGCGAAGGAATTCCGGGCTTTGGATCGCTTCGTGGCCGCGCAAAGGAGTATCATCCCCGCCATGAGTCGTAGCTCCGCAAAACCATGCAGATTCGCCTTTCCCGACTCCCGAAGCCGATGAACTTCCTCTTTCGGATCCGGGCGGTGGCGGCGAAGGAGTTTTGGGCTTTGGCTCGCCAGCCGCAACTCCTCGCGCTCCTCCTCATCGGGCCGGTCCTCATCATGGTCGTCTTCGCGCTCAGCTTCGACGCGGGGAGTTATTTGCCTCGGGCCGTCGTCGTCGTCGAGGAAGACAGCGAGGGCGAGGGCGTCTTTGAGCAATTCCGCGGGCAATTCACCGAACGCACGGATTTTCAAGGTGTAATGCGGAGCGTCGAGGAGGCCGACGAGATGCTCCGACGCGACGAGACGGATGCCGTGATCATCATGCCTTCGGAGCCTTCGGAGCGTGTCGCCGAGAGCGAGCAAGCCGTCCTCGAAGTCCATTACAACAACATAAACCCCATCTTCGGAACGTCGGTCCCGAACCGGGCGAACGGCCTTATTTTGGATCTCAACCGCTCGATAGTGCGTGAAGGGATCGCGCAGGAATTGCAAGCCATCCGCCCGACTCAAGAACAAATCGAGGATCTCAACGAGCAGATCGAGCAAGTGAACCAAGCCGCCGACTCCCTCGCGAGCGACGAAGCCCGCCAAACTACCGCCAACCTCGACTCCTCGCTCGCGACCCTCGAAACGACCCTCGAAGTCCTCTCCCTCGCCGACGACGAGAACGAGGACGTCCAAAACGCCCTCGAAGAGACGCGAAATTCGCGGGAGCTTCTCGGGGAGGTTCGCGACGCTCAGGAAGACGGGGCGGAGTCCATACAGGAAGAGGCCGGGACGGCGGAGCTTCAAGAATCGCTCGCCGTCCTCTCGGAGGAGAGCGCCGCCCTCCCCGCCGACGTCCCCGCGCAAGTCCTCGTGAACCCGCTCCGCCTCGTCGTGGACAACCTCGCCCCCTTCGAGCCGGACGCCGCCGGGTTTTACGCTCCTTCCACGCTCGGGCTTCTTATTCAGCACATCGCGCTGAGCCTCGCCTCCCTCGCCATCGTGCGCGAGCGTCTCTCCGGGGCTTATGAGTATTTCGAGGTTTCGCCGCTCGGGGCGGGGGAACTTCTTACGGGCAAGTTCATAACGTACCTCCTCCTCGTGGTGGCGGTGAACATGGCGGTGGCGTTCGCGCTCGTGAGCTCGCTCGGGATCGAGTTGCAAGGAACCATTCCGATGCTCGCGGCGGTGATGGCGATGCTTTCCGCGACCTCCATCGCCGCCGGATTCCTCCTCTCGGCGGTCTCGCGGAGCCAGCTTCAGGCGATTCAAGTCTCGATGCTCGCCTTCATCGGGAGTGGTTTTTTCTCCGGCTTTTTGTTTCCGCTCGAAGAACTCGACCAGCCCGCCACGAGCGTCTCGTACCTCTTCCCGGCGACGTACGGCATTCGGGCTTTGCGCGATGTGATGCTCCGGGGGCAATGGCCCGCGACCTTCGACCTCGTCGGCCTCGGTGTGTTCTTCCTCGTCTGCGCGGTTGGCGCCCGCCTCCTCATGGGGCGGAAGGGGGCTTCGTAACGGTGGCGATGGTCGAGGCGAGGGGGCTTGTGAAGAGCCTCGGAGGGAAGGCCGTCCTCCGGGGCGTGGACATCGAGGTCGCGGAGGGGGAGATCTTCGGCCTCGTCGGCCCCTCCGGCGCGGGGAAGTCCACGCTCATGCGAACCTTGACCGGATATCTCAAACCGACGAAGGGCGAGGTATCGGTGTTCGGGCGCGACCCGTTCCTCTTCGACGCGGCCGACCGGAGGCTCATGAGCTTCATGCCGCAGAGTTTCGTCCTTTACGATGAGCTTTCCGTCCGACAGAATTTGAACTTCTCAGCCGGGCTTTACGGGCTGAAATTCGGGCGGAGGCGGCAGCGGGTTCGGGAAGTCCTCCAGTTCGTGGAGCTATGGGAGGATCGGCGGAAGACCGCGTCGCGGCTCTCGGGCGGGATGAAGCGGCGATTGCAACTCGCAGCCGCCATCGTGCATGAGCCGAAGCTCATCTTCGTGGACGAGCCGACGGCGAATCTCGACCCGATCCTCCGCCGCAAATTCTGGGACGAGTTTCGGCTCCTCAGCGGGATGGGGCGGACGATCTTCGTGACGACGCAATATATCGGGGAGGCTGAGTTGTGCGACCGGGTGGGGCTTCTCCACAACGGTCGAATCGTCGCGGTCGGGACGCCGGAGGAACTTCGGAGGAAGGCTTTCGGCGGGGAGATGATCGAATTGACCCTCGGCGGCGACCCCGGACACGTCGGCGAACACCTCGCCGCCCTCGAAGTCGTCGGGCGGGTCGTCGAAGTGAGGGAGGAGGCGGGGGACATAGCCGCGAGCCGCACCCGCCTCGTCGTGGAGAACGCCGACGTCGCGCTCCCGAAGGTCTTCGAGGTTCTCCGCGACGCCGACGTCCGTTCCGCCGACCTCATATACCCCTCCTTCGACGAGGTTTTCTTCCGGCTGGTTCGGGGGGGTTAAGCTTTTTCCACCGAGTTTCCCTCGAAGAACGCCGCGATTTCCTGGAAGGTTACTTCGGTGGCGTCGCTCGCCACCGCTTTCGCGAGATCCCGTGCCGCGTCGCTTTCGGCGTCGAGTTCGAAGCCGAATCCTTCGAGCAAATAGGCGGCGGCGTAGAGTGAGGTTCGTTTGTTGCCGTCCTGAAATGCGTGCCTCCGGTTTATGGACTCGAAGATGGCGGCGGCCTTCTCGAAGGGGGATGGGAAGTGGTCTCGTCTGAATGATTGTCCCCAGGGACGGAAGACGGCGGCTTCCACGGAACCCAAGTTCAGGATCTCCGGCGAGCCGCCGTATTTTTCTGTCGCGAGCTCATGGAGGAAGAGGACTTCTTCCAGAGCCGGGCGCGTCAACTATCCGCTAGTTCCCTCAAAGTTTTGTCGTACTTTTTGGAGAAACGCTCCGCGAACTCGAGCAACTCCACCGAAGGGCGCCACCGGGAGGTCGTGATCTCGATGCGAGTTTCATCCCCGCTCAAAATGACTTCCTGCCCGGCTTCGAGACGCATCGCCTCAGCCATCTGGGCCGGAATGGTGAGAGCCACCGATCCACCCATCTTTTGCAGCTTTCTCGTGGCTTCCATCTTCCGCCTCCTCTTCGACCCGTCGAAACGGAGTCTAACATTGTCGGACATGGGCGGCAAACACCGACATCCGCTCCGCCGACCTCATATACCCGTCGTTCGAGGAGGTTTTCTTCCGGCTCGTGCGGGGGGTTAGCTCCCGGAGCCGCTCGCCTGTTCGAGGTCTTCGATGATGGCGTTCACCTCGGTGTTGAACGCTTGTATTTGCGGCAGGCTCTCCTGCGTGGCGGTGGCGAATTGCTCGGGGTCTCCGTTCTGCGCGGCCTCCGCCATGTTCTGATAGGCCGGGAGAGCCTCCTCGTACGACTCGACGAGGCGGTCGTTTATCGGCTGGAGATCCTCGGGCGGCTGTATTTCCTGAAGCTCGGCGGCCCCGTCCTCGACGCTCTGGCGCGCCTCTTCGAGCGAGTTCAAATTGAGGTCGAGGGTGACTCCGTCCTCGCCGACTTGAACCTCGGGATTCACGAGGCCGGTGATGTCCCGGACGGTTCCGTCTATGACCGGGCGAACCTCGCCGAGATATTCGTTGACGGCCTCGGGATTCGTGGCGACCTCCGGGACTTCCCTCGCCGGGACGCCGGGGCTCTCGACGACGAAGCCGCCGACGGTGACCTCGCCCGCCCCGACGGTTCCTCCGGTGTCCTCCATCATCGTCGTCTCGGTCGTCATGGCCGTGTCTTCCGTCATGGTTTGCTCGGCGGAAGTCTGCTCCCCGTCCGGAGCCTCTTCCTGCTCCGTCTCCGTCTCGGCGCACGCGGCGAGCGCGAACACGAGCATGGCGGCTGCGGCTACGATGAACAGCGACTTCCGTAAATACATAAGCATTCCTTTCCTGTGGAGCTTCGTCTTTTCTCCCTTTTCCTCCCTGCCGGAAGGTATGTCTAGGATAGCAGCCCATGCGCCCGGCGTTGTGTTCCCCGCGGGCTTAAAATACGGGCCATGAAAGCGAAGAGTCGGCGCGGCGCGAGGGTTTCGAGGCGGAGGCCGTATGTGCCGAGGGGCTCTCCGACCCCGATATACGTCTCGCGCCGGGCCGTCTTCGTGTTCGGGGTCGTGGGGGTGGTACTTCTCGCGCTCGTGCTTTACGCGGCCCCGATCATACCCGCCGTCGCCTTCGGGGGGATCACGCTCGCGCTCATATTGTCGTATCCGGTGGGGGCGATGTCGAGGGTCATGCCTCGCGGCCTCGCCATCCTCATAACCGTGCTCGCGCTTCTGGGGGCGGTGGTTCTCGCGTTCGTCGTCCTCATACCGCTTCTCATACGCCAGCTCTCGAACTTCGACCTCATAACGCCGGAGATCATCGCCGGCGCGAACAGCCTCATAACGGGCGCGAGCGACTATTTCGAGACGACCGACCTGCCCGTGGCCATCCCCGACAACTTCGCCACGAACCTCGTGAACGACCTTTTGGAGAGGACGCAAGAACTCGTCGAGAGGTCCATACGCGGCCTCTTCGGCCTCGTGTCGAGCGCGTTCAGCTTCGGCGTCGCCGTCTTCGGCATCCTCTTCGTCGCCATATATCTCCTCGTGGACGTGCGGAAGGCGAAGGCCGCATACCTCAAAGTGGTTCCACGGGGATACCGTCGGGACGCGAGCGGGCTTTGGGACTCCTTCGGACTCTCGCTGTCGAGGTATCTCGGCGGACTGTTGTTCATCGTCGTAATTCAAGGGGTGCTTTCCGGGTTCGCGCTTTATCTTCTCGGGGTTCCGTACTTCGTGCTCCTCGGGGCGTGGGTGTCTTTGACTGCGATCATCCCATACCTCGGAGCGTTCCTCGGAGGCATACCGGCGGTCATAGTCGCGCTCATCTTCACCTCGCCGACGACCGCCGTGCTCACGGTCATCGTATACATCGCCATCCAGCAACTCGAAG
>JACCWD010000134.1 GCA_013697825.1 Rubrobacter sp. | reverse complement strand
TTTGCACGGCGGAGGTCACGAGTTCGAATCTCGTCGGGTCCACTTTTCTCGCCGAAACTCCGGAGTATGGAACCACGCACACGAGGCGAAAGCGGTCGGCGATTTGCGTTTATCGGTGGTTTGCCGGAGCGGGACGCGCGTGTCGAAGCCGTACGAAACGCTCTTTCTCGAATCGTGTGGACGCGCCGCGATCCCACCGGAAACCGCGCCATGTCGGCCGCGACGAGACGCTTCCCCCGAAATCGGCAAACCACCATGATGCTGACAGCGGAGTTCATGAGGGTCGATCCCATCTTCGGCAAGGCCCCATCGGGTGAACACGGCTCGTGTGGGAAGTATTTCCTGAAACCTGAAACCCGGTTCGAAGGAGGCTCAAGCCTCCCGAAAGCCGCTGTGAGTCCGGGCGATCGCCGCGGCACTCCCTCCGAAGGTCGAGCCGCTCACATCGAGAACTGTCCCACAGCGGAGCTCATGAGTGTCGGCCACCTCGTCCGCGAGTGTTCCGGTCGGCGAGTACGGGCTGCGCGGGAAGTATTTCCTGAAGCCTGAAACCTGATGCCCGAAGCCCAGCTTGCGGAAGGATCAACCGTTCCGCAAGCTGCCGCTATCGGTCCGAAAGCTCCACCGCTTCGAGGGCGGCGGGGGTCGTGGTTCGCACGGTGCTCTTCCCCTCCTCGCCCTCCTCGACGAACCACGTCTCGTCGAAGAGCACGGATTCTTGAACATCGGAGACGTGCGAGATTATGAAAAGCTGCCCGAAGGTCCTCTTCAGGCGGTCGAGGGCGAGGAGGACGTTTTGCCTCCGGTTCGCGTCGAGCGCGCCGAATACTTCGTCGAGGACGATGAAGCCGAGTGCGCCCGAGCCTTTGCCGGAGATCATCTTCGAGAGCGCGACGCGGGCGCACAAACTCGCGATGTCGGCCTCGCCGCCGGAGAAACGCGATATTTCATAAGCGTCGGAGAGTCCGTCGTACAGCCTCACGCCGTAGTTCTCATCGAACTCCATCTTCTCGTATCGGCTGTCGGTGAGGGTCTTTATGAGGTCGCTCGCCTCGCGCTGGAGTTGCGGACGGACGCGCGCCGTGAGTTCCTGATAGAACTCCGAGAAGAGCTTGTCCATGTCGCTCAAAGACGCCGCTTCGAGGCTTTTCCGGTCCGCATCCTTCCTTTGCGCCTCGTGCCGCTCGACCTCTTTTTTCAGGCCCGCGACGACGTGCTCGACTCCGCGAAGCTCCCGCTCCGACTCGTCTCGAAGCTCCCGCGCCTCGTCCCGAGCTTTCTCCGACGCGGCGGCGTCCTCCCGAGACTTCCGGTGAATATCCTCATCGAAGCCGAGCTTTCCGACCTCCGATTCGAGGCGCTTCGCTTCTTCGGTCGCCGTTTCGCGGGCCTCGTTAGCCTTTTCCAAGCTCTCTTCGGCGGAGGGCCGCTCCTCGAGCCTCGATCTCAAAGTTTGTATTTGGCCGAGGATCGTTTGTATTTGCGAACGCCGCTCCGTGAGTTCGGTGTGGCGCGCCTCGTCGTATGGGTTCCCGACGGAGAGTTTCTCGACCTCTTCTTTCTTCTCGTCGGCGGACTTTCCGGCCCGGTCATAGTCCGAGACGAGGCTCTCGAGCGCGGGTCGGGAGTCGCGCAGTTTCCGGAGGCGACCGACGCGGTTCTTCGCCTCGTCGAGGTCGTCGGGGGATGGTTTCGGGGAATCGGAGAGTTCTTCGCGGAGTTCTTTCGCCTCTTTTTGTATCTCCTCGAAAGCCTCCTCCCATTTCTCTTTGCGCTCCGCGGCGATGCCCCGGCCGGCCCGCAAATCATAGAGTTTCGACTTCGCGGCCTCGGAGGCGGATATCTCCTTCGACACTTCCTCCGCCTCCGCGTCGAGGCGGCGATGCTCCGCCCGGAGGGCTTCGGATTGCTTACGCGACGACTCTTCGAGGCGCGTCAAACTTTCTATGACCTCGGTGTGTTTGTCTTCCTCGAAGCCGCGCTGGCACGTGGGGCATTTCGCGTGCTCGTCGGAGTTCTCGACCATCCGGCGGGCCTTCTCCATCTTTTTCGCCTCGCGCTCCTCTGCGTCGGCCCGCCCGGATTTTTGCGCGGATTCTCTTTGCAATGAGTCGTGGCGCTCTCGGAGAGTCGAAATCTTCTCGTCGAGGGAGAGACCGCCGGAGACGTTTTCGATATCCTCGTCGAGCTTTTCCAGCCGAGTCCGGGCTTCTTCGATCGCCGCTTCGCCCTTTTCGAGCCGGGATTTTTTCTCTTCGAGCTTTTCGTGCTTCTCCCGGACATCTCGCAATTTTCGGAGTTCTTCCTCCGAACGAAGATGCGCCGCATCCGCGCTTTCGAGGACGCGGGACGCCTCACGGGCGACATCCACTTCGCCGCCGTCCGAGGCGGAGCCGTCCGGCCATCCGGGGAGGAGTTCCACGCCGTCATTGTCGAGGGACTCGACCATCTCCGACGCTTTCTTCGATGCCGAGTACGCGGTTTCGTGGTGGCGGCGAAGATCTTTTTGAGCCTCGAACTTCCGCTCCTCGCGGCGGCGCGCCTCTTCGAGGGCGGCGATCTCCTCGGATATTTCCGCCATCCCCCGCGTCTTCGGTTCGAGTTCGGAGACTGTCTTCGCGTCTTCGTCGAGGCCGCGAAGTTTGGCGACGAACTCCGCCGCCCGCTCCGTCGCCCGGTCGCGGGCGTGGACGGCTTTGACGAGTTCGTTCGAGAGGCGGTTGTGTTCACGGTACAGTTTTTCGAGGCGGTCGGCTTCGGCGCGGGCTTTTTCGAGTTCCGCGCCGCGCTTCTCGAATTCGCTCCGGAGGTTCTTCGTTTTTGTTTCGAGGGATTCGTGGAGTTCGCTTTGTTCTTTGAGATCCTCGATGAGGGAATCGTGGTCGGCTTCGGCGAGTTGCTGCTCGATCCACTTCACCTCCCGGAGCGTGTCGTTCTTGTCCGTGCGGAGGAGTTTTTGCGCGTCCTCGACCTGGTTTATGCGGAGGATGCGGGCGACCTCGCGCTGACGCTCGACCCCCGTGACTCCGGCGAAGAACTCGAGTTCCTTTTGGCGGGCGAAGAACGTCGCCTCGAACGCGACCCGATCCATGCCGAGAACATGCTCCTGAACCCACGCCGCCACTTCGCTCGGCCCGCTCGTGACCTCCATGCCACCCTCGCCGAGGACGCGCGCCGTCGTTTTATTCCTTTGGAGCGAGCGCGAGACGGTATACGAAGCCCCGCCCACGTCGAGCGTGATCTCGACGAGCGAGCGGTCGGCGGTCGAGCCTCCCGACCACGGTATGGAGTCGTTGGCGAAGCGCGGCCCGCCGCCGCGCGCGCCGAAGAAAGCCCACAATATCGCCTCGAAAATGGTGCTTTTTCCCGAGCCGTTTGGCCCGACGACGCCGATGGCCCCCTCCGAGGGGAGGAGTTCGACGGGTTCGCGGAATTGTTTATAGTTTTCGAGGTATAGCCGGGAGAGGATCACCGCCCCGCCTCCCCGGCTTGCCTGAGATACTCGACGCCCCGCGTAAGGAAGTCATCCGCGAAGTCCTTTTGTAAATCGCCGCTCTCCTTCCGGGCGGCGACGAACGATTTGAATTCCTCTTCGAGGGAGCCGAAGCTCGCGTCCACGTTGTCGTCGCCGTCGGGGGAGTCCGCCGACCCCGCCTCGGAGATTTCGAGGGAGAAGTCGAGGCACCGGCGCTTTATGTCCCGGAGGACGGCGCGATCCACGCCGCCCGCCACCCCGACCGGGGCGTCCGACACTTTTAGCCGCGTTATAGCGTCTTCGATGTCCGCTTTTTCGGAAGCGTTTCGGATGGCGTCCGTCAAATCGTTCGGGGACATGTCGGTGGCTTTTATCTTCGGGAGATCCACCATCGCCCGAGCTTCGATCTCCACATGCTCGATCCCCGGCTCCCCACCCGAGCCGTCGAACTCCAAAATAGCGAATCCCGGCTTCGAGTCCACTTCGCCGAATCCGAAGCGTTCGGTGGCTCCGGCGTAAAAGGCGTTCTTCTTGTGTTCGTGGAAGAAGTGGTAATGGCCGAGTGCGATATAGTCGAAGCCGCCGGAGAGGACGTGGCCGGGGAGATCGACCTCGCCGAGCTCGTGTCCCTTTATCGTGAGTCCGGGAACCGTACCGTGCGTCACGAGGATGTTTATGTCCGCATCACTTCTCGGCATGACGACGAGTTCCCGGTCGAGGACGGCTCCGTGCGGGACGAGCGAAAGCCCGACTCCCGCTTCTCCCGCCTCCACGAACTCGCTCTCCGGCTCGAAGCCGCATGCGAAGTATGCTCCGGCGAAGTTCGCGTATTCGAGGGAGGCCGTCGTCGCCCGAAGGCGCGGCGTCTCGTGGTTTCCGGCGATGCCGAAGTACGGAATCCTCTCCCCGGTGATGCGGGCGGATTGCTTTATGAAGTGGATGACCACGTGCGTCGCCGGACGGATCGTATCGAACACGTCGCCGGAGTGGATGACCATATCCACGTTTCGGGCGAGGATTTCGTCCACCGTGCGCTCGTATGCTTTGGCGACGTCCATCTCGCGTTGGTTCCGGTTCGTCAGCGGGTCGAGGCGGGAGTATCGGGCGTATCCGAGGTGCGTGTCTGAGATGTGGGCTATGCGGACTATGGGGTTGGGATCCTTTCCATTATCGGAGTTTGAATTATTTTATCTTCGTTGTCCGGCGATTCACGAGTGGAATATCAGAGCGGCTCGGGAAAGCTCGACGTGGTCGTATGATGCGAGTGCGTCCGTGATCTCTGGCAAATGCGTTGTGAAAAGAGCCTCCAACTCGGAGTTTACGATGTTTCCGGTTGAGATGAAAAGTAGTTTGTATGGTCTTTGCGCGAGAAGGAAGGAATCCACGAAGTCCTCGTCTTTGGTTATGACAACGCGGCGGTCTCGGATGGAGAGTTCGTTGATTTTCTCGTCGGTCGTCCGGTTTCCATCGGGCAAATCGAGCGTATGAAGCGCGTCGTGGCCCTCGGCGCGAAGCATGCGCGCCAGATGCCTCGGCAAGTGAGCGTCAACAATGAAGTTCACGCACGCAATTGGTCAATACGCTTGACTCGACTGAGCTTCGCCGCATAAGCGAGCACGGCGAGAAGGTCCTCGCGTTCGAGGTCTTCGTAATCGGCGAGGATCTCCTCCAAAGTCATCCCCGCGCTCATGAGTTCGAGGAGCGTCTCCACGGGATACCGAAGCCCCCGCACCACGGGCTTTCCGTGGCATATTTGCGGGTCGATGGTGATCCGTTCGAGAAGGTCGCTCATGGTTTCCTTTTCCTTCGCCGATGAAGCTTTCCCTTGATTTTATCCGACGGAACCATACTTCCCGTAAACCACCCGAAACCTCTCGCATACGAGCGGCATGTCCGTCGCCGCCTCCTTCCCGATGCCCGCGAGCGTACGCGAAAAGAACTTCCAATGCGCCTCACGCCACCGTTCGAGCGGAACGGTCGCCCTCGCCCTCGTGGAAAGCGAAGTCCGCATCCACTTCGTCGTACGGGCGGACTTCCACTTCCGTCGTCTCGATGACGCACGAAGGTTCGCCGCGTCCGTCGAGGACGATGTACTTTTCGCCGACTTTCGGAAGAGGCTCGTCTTCCGCCTCGTATTCCCATAGCGCGGAGCATGTCGCGGTTTTCGTCCCGGCGAGGATGAGGGCCGCGAGTTCGTCGGCGAGCTTCATCGTGTCGCCGAAGGTTCCCGCCTCGTATGACTCTTCGCGCTTCGGTGAGCCCGGCGGGAGCGTTTCGAGGTGGCTTTGCCAAAACGCTTCGATGCGGTTTTGCTTGTCCCTCGGGTCTTCGCTCATGGGGTCGCCTCGTTCCATTCCCTCGTCCCGCAACGACTCTCGACGAGCTTTTCGGCCTCGTCCATCCCGCGCCGCTCCATCCGCTTTGTCAGTCGTCCTTCATGCGCCGCACGTTGTCGAGGAAGCCGAGGTCGGCGCTTCCTCGCCCGTTTCCTCCACCGTTCCGAGTCCGGCTCGCGCCTTTTATGGCGTTTTTGAAAGTTTCGTACGGGTTTTTCGAGCCGTTCCCATTCCGGTGGTTCGCGTTTATTTTGTCGAGCGCGTCGTGGATGCGCTCCTCCTCGACCCCGGAGATGTCCGTCCGTATCCCCGCGAGCGCGGGTGGTTTGCTCGTAAGGTTCCGCATCACACTCTGAACGGCGACCGCCGCGTCCACATTCTTCCCCCCGAATATGTCCGTCCCTTGCTTCCCCATAAGCACCGGCGGCCGCGGGAACCGCCCGAATACCGGAACCGAATAATGCGCGTGCCGAAGGAGGAGCCGCCCCTTTTCGAGTTGCAAAAGCTCCTCGCGCGTCGTCTGCGAGAACGACCGATAACTCGCGTTTGTAAGCTCCTCGTCCCCGATGCGCCCATACAAGCTCGTCGCCGCGTTCCCGACGACTTCGTCGTGGACTTTGCTCCGGAATTGCTGCGCTCCGAAAAGGGTGAGTGAAAGGTGACGCCCGCGAGCCGAGATATCCACGAGCGTGTCTTTCAGCGAAGACGGCTTGTTTCCGGCGGGGGCGTATTTATTAAGCTCGTCGACGAAGATGATGAGCTTGTCTACGTTAAGCTCGCCCTTCTCGGCCATGTCCCACACTTTGCTTATGACGCTCGTGACGATGAGATCCTGTGGGACGCCGGAAAGTTGCGAGATGTCCACGACGCGCATCTCCCGGTCTTTGAACGGCTCGTCCACCCTCGGCGTGTCGCCGTACTCGACCCGCCCGTGCGCGAGAAGCCCGGCGCACTTCGAGGGGAGGCCGCCGAAGCGGTTTCGGGCTTTGTTCATGGTGGCTATGTGGTGTCCGTTCCAGCTCGATACGCTTTTTCCCTCTTCCTCCTTCGCCTCGAAATAGTCGTCTATTTCGTGCATGAGGCTTTGGAAGGCGGATGTCGTGTCGATCCTCCTCGCCCGAAGCTCCTCGATGAAGCCCCGGAATTTGTCGTCGAAGTCCGACGGCTCGAAGACGTATCCCGCGTACGGAAGCACGTCCCCGAGTTCCCACACGATGGGATGCACGCAGTGATCCTCGCCGCGAGCGTTTCGCCTCGTGTTCAGTTGCCGCGCCGAGACATCCGAGACGTTGAGTTCGCGCTCGCCCTCGTCCATGCCGTACCGGAGGGGGGCGAATATGCTCAGTTCGTCGAAAGCCTTCACGTCGAGCTCGAGGGCTTCGTACATGCCCTTCTCTTCGGGGGAGAGGCCGCGAACTCCGGCTCCCTCGTACCGCTTCGCGAGTTCGTCGTCGCCTTCGGGAGCTTCTATGGGCTTGTCGAGGAAGAGGAGATCCGCGCCCTTCACGTTGAACATGAGGGCGGCGACCTTTTTGTTCTCGGTTTTCTGGAAGATGCTCGATATGGTGAAGAGGGCCTGGCTCGTCTTCGTCGAAAGCCCGCTCATTCCCGTTATATTGAGATGCCCCGCCTCCGGTCCGAGGAGATAATCCTCGTCTACGTAAAGCGGCGTCCTTTGTGGAACGTCGTCGGCGACCTCGTTTCCGTTCTCGTGGAGGAGCATCGGAATTTTCGTGCCGGAGAAGTCTTCGGCGCCGAGGGCGAATTCGATGGCTCGGCTCGTGGCGAAGAAGACGGGGCCGCTTCGGACGGGGCGTTTGCTTTGTTTGCGATCCTCGCGGTGCTTCGTGGCGAGGACGCGGGCTTTGAAAACGAGGATCTCGACCCGGTCGGAGAGCGCTTCGAGGGCGGCGTCTCCGTCGCGGGCGTAGAAATCGTCGAGGAAACTTTGGAGGTCGGAGTATCTTTGCGGGTCGTCGAGGACGGCGACGGCGGTGGCGTCCTCGGCTTCGGCGGCGACGATGTGGCCGATGTCGAGACGTTGGGCGGCCTCGGACTCGCTCGTCCAGAAATAGAATTCGTGCGCGGTGGCCGGATGCTCCTCGCTCGTCACGACCCGCCCGACGGGGCCGGAGCCGGTGTCGAGGAAATTCTCGTGGATGAAAGTCAAGCTATCCTCCCTATAAAGATGCGATCTCACGTTCGAGGCGTAGCCGAGCGCGGCGGTTGCCGTGGATGGTCGGTTTCAAAATGTTCTCGACGTAGCCGATCGGGTACACCATCGACGGCCACCTCGGGTCGGGCTTCGCCAAAGGGGCGCGCTCCGCGAGGATCCACCGACTCACCTCGTCGAAGACGGGCGTGTTCTCCGCGTTCGTCGTCCCCGGCACGATACTTTCGACCCTCACGAGGCCGCCCGTCGCGTCCACGCCCTCGGCCTTCGCGTCGGCGGGCCACAAACGGACGTACCACGACGCTCGCTCCTCCTCGGTTCTCCCGGCGTCGCGCCTCTCCGCCCGCCACGGCGGGACGAAGGCCGTCGTCCGCTCCCCGGCTTCGAGGTCGAGGAGCATCCGCGCCTCCTCGCCCCCGAAAAACAAACGCCTCGCGTTCTTTATGAGGCCGACGGCGTTTTTCACGGGGAGGGGGAGCTGTCCATCAACGGCGATCCACGCATCCCCCGTCTCCATCTCCGACCATCGGTAAAGAAGCTCCTCTTCGAGGGAGTCGCGGAGGGAACTCGCCCGGCGGTACGCCCTTTGTTTGAGGCCCGAGTAGTCCGAGGGATCGACGTATGGCTCGTGGTACGTCGAGTCGACGAGGATGTCCGCGCTCCCGGCGGATATGGCTTCGCCGTCGCGCTCGACGAGCGGAAGCCCGGCGTTTTGGACGGCCTCGTAAAGCGCGTTCGCGCCGGGGTCGTTCGCGTTGTGCGGAAGTATGATGGCTCGCAAAAGCGGCGGAACACCCTCGATGTCGAAGCGGCGGATGCGCCGATCCTCGCGCCGGACGACGCAAGCCGCGACGGTCGTCACGACGACGGGAACCGTCCCGATGCGCCCGATCTCCTCGGTTGCTTGAACGCCGTCGAGGAAGTATTCGAGCCGACTGAAACCTTCCGGCGAACCGGGATCCCTCGCGATGACCGGAGAGTTCTCGAAGGGATCGAGGCTGTCCTTCCGCCCTTCCTCGTTCTCGTCGAAAGGATGCGAATTGAAACGCTCCCATTCGAGGTCGGAGCCACCGGCGGTGAACTTCACTCCGCCCTTCGAAGCCTCCCGGAACGCCTCCCCGAGCACGTCCACGAACTCGTTCGCTTTGCTTCCCTCCGTCATGGAAAACAGTATACGTGTCATGCCGGACGGAAACTATCTCTGTGAAGGAGGCTCACCGTGACGGTGAAGCGGAGGTTTATGCATCGCTTTGCTCCGCCGCAAATCGTGGAGTCGCGAATCGAGAGTCGCCAACGGTGTTCTTTCGATTCGCGATTCGCGGCTTTTCTTCGATTCGCGACACAAAGCGAAGCGATCCCACGCTATTCGCGGGGTTCCGGCAACTCCGGCGGCTCGAATTGCCGCTCGGCGAGCGACACCGCGCTCCGGAAGCTCCGGCGTTCCTCAGGGGTTTCTTGATACGTTTCGCGGGCCATGCGGAGTATTTTCTTCGCGTCGTCGCGTTGTTCCTTGGCGTTGTTTATTTCTTTTGAGAATGCGTATGCGAGATCGTTTTCGTCGGTTTCGTAAAAATGGAAATATATGCTCTTTTGCCTTCCGAGGCCGGAGATTGCCGCGTCGCCGGAGGCTTGCGAGATGTTGAGGAGGGTGTCTCCGGTCATCATCTCGCCTTCGAGCGGGAAGACGGAGAAGGCGAGGCGGACTACGGGGCCGTAGTGGGTTTTATAGAACTCGAGCTGGCGCACGATGCTCGCGGGGCCGCGGATGCCGTCTATCTCGTCCTTCGCCGCTGCGACTATGACATGTCCTTGCGGGGGCTTCATCGAGGATCTTCCCTGCGTGGAGATGGCGCGGGCTTGAACGCCGCGTTCGGCGACCGCCGATGCGATGCTCCGTCGGACGCTCTCGGGGAGGTCGAGTCCCTTCGTTCCCTCCGTCACTTTCCGAACCTTTCGAAGAGGCGGACGAAATATGCGACGGTCTCGAAATAGTCGTCGAGTTTGACGGACTCGTTGGGGGAGTGGATGCGGCTGTTCATGTTCGCGACGCTTCCGGTCATCACCGTCGGGATGCCGAGTTCGGTGGCGATGAGCGAGGTCGGGCCGCTCCCCCCGATGGTCGGGTATACGGTGGCTTCGTTCTGGTCGACATCGCGCCACGCCTCGACGGCGGTTTCGACGATGGGGGAGTCCACCGGGGTCTTCGCGGCTTCGACACCGTGGAGATCCACGACCTCGACGTCCGAGAAGCCGCGTTCGTCGAGGTGGTTTCTTATGAGTTTCACGACGGGTGCGGGGCTTTGGCCGGAGACGAGGCGGAAGTCCATCTTCACGAAGGCTTCCGACGGCACGATGGTCTTCGAGCCGGGGTCGGTGTATCCGGATTGTATGCCCGCGATGTTCGCCGTCGGGCGGAGGAGGTATTCGCGGAGAGCCTCTTCGCCGGACAAGTTCCGGTCGAAAGCATCCACTCCCCACGAGGCTTTCAGCGAGGATTCGTCGAATGGGATGTTCTTTATGGCTTCGAGGTCTTTTTCGCTCGGTTCATCGGCGAGTTCGTCGAGGCCGTCGAGTGTGATCTCGCCGTTCTCGTTTTTTATGGTGCGGAGGGCTTGGATCAATTTCCACACCGGGTTCGGGGCGATGCCGCCGAACATGCTGTGGAGGTCGTGCGACGGCCCTTTCGTCCGAAGCTCGACGTACGCCATGCCCTTCGTCCCGCAGCAAATCTCCGGCCTTCCGGTTTCGTCGCGCATCGAGCCTTCCCAAAGGCATGCGTCGGCGGCGAGGAGTTCGGCGTTCTTCCGGGCGAAGGGGGCGAGGTTCGGGCTTCCGATCTCTTCTTCGCCTTCGATGAAGAACTTGAGTTTGAAGGGAAGTTCGCCGTGCTCCTCGATGAAGAAGCGGAGGGCTTGAATTCTCGCCATCACGTCGCCTTTGTCGTCGGCGACGCCGCGGGCATAAAGGAAGCCGTCTTTTATCGTCGGCTCGAAGGGGTCGGAGTTCCACAAGTCGAGGGGGTCGGGCGGCTGTACGTCATAGTGGCCGTATGAGAGGAGGGTTTTTTCGCCGCTCCCGATCTCCGCGTATACGACGGGGTGACCGTCGGTTTCCAAAATCTTCGCTTCGGCTCCGGCTTCCTCGAGCTTGCTCCTCACCCATTCGGCGCATGAGCGGAATTCGCCGGAGTCGTCGGGCGCGGCGGAGATGGAGGGCATTCGGAGGAACTCGGTGAACTCTTCGAGAAGGGTGTCTTTGCTCGCTTCCACTCGTTGTTTCGTGTCCATGAAATCCTCCTCCGTCCGGTTTCGGGAGAGGGTAGCATTTTCGCGGCTGTTTTCGCGGGCGCGGGCCATGCGCCTTCCGTGGTTCGTCGCTCGGGTTGCTGATAAGATTTGGGCGGGCCATGGCGATCGAGAAGAGACACGACGGGGATACGCCGGAGAGTCGCCGGAGTTATGGCGGCGACGCGGAGTTTTGGTCGAGCCTCGGCCTCGACATCGAGAAGATGACCCCGAAGGCGCAGGCGGTTACGGGCATCGTGACGGGCGGGGCGGTTTTGCTCGGGGCGGCTGCCATCATCCTCTTCACGAATTTCTGGTGGCTCATCTTCGTCTTCGGGTGGTTTTTGTTCCCCGCGCTCGGCGCGTTCGCCCGAGGGGTCGCCGGACTCGTGGATGCCCCGAAGGAGGAGCGCCCCCCGGAGAACGACAAAGAGCGCGAGCTTCTCGGGGTGATGAGGGAGAAGGGCGAACTCACTCCGGCGCAGGCGGCGATGGAGACTTCGCTGTCAGTGAGGGAGGCGGATGGGATGCTCAAGGAGCTTGCCGAGGGCGGACATCTCGACGTGAGGGCGAGGGGCGGCGGGCTGTTTTACGCGCTTTGGGATCACGACCGGGACGAGCGCGATGGTGGTTCGGAGAGGTAAAGCGGGAGTCGCCATCGTGGTATCATTCGAGTCCCGGAAAAGGGGCGGTTTCGAGGACGGGAAATTGGCGGGCGCATAGGATCCGAGGCGCGGGGTAGACAGGTTTTTATGGAAGATAAAAGGCTCCCAGAGACTCTCGAAGAAGCGTACAGGCTTCGGGACGGCTCGGATACTCTCGAAGACCACGATTTCTACCAGGAACAGGTTTTCCGCCTGCGGCGCGAGGAGTATCGGGCGAAGGGCATCCGGACGGAGATCTCCTCCCGAAGGCGCGAGCGACAGAGCGCGATCGAGTTCTCCCGCGAGATGTTCTTCCTCGAGGTCTCCGAGATCTCCGGCCGGAACGGCGGGGGCGAGAGGCACGCCCGCGCTTCGCAGCTCGACGCCCGCCGGTACGCCACCCGCCTCGACACGCACGCTTTTTTGAAACAGCTCGCCTCGCCGCATTCGGGGGCCGTGGGTCTCTACCGGAGGAATTATTTGGCGCTTCTGCGGACGGGATGCTCGGCGCCGGACGCGTATTATCTTTCGAGGGTCATCGGGCTTGCGGACGAGGGGGAGTTCCGCTCCGCCGTCGAGAACGTCCGCCAGACGGGGTTTCCGGGCGGGAAGATGTCGTACGCCTTGGAGAAGACGGCCATAC
>JACCWD010000101.1 GCA_013697825.1 Rubrobacter sp. | reverse complement strand
TCGGCGAGGAGGTCATGGGAGGGGGCGCATCCGAAGAGGCCGGGGTGGCCGATCCCGGCGAAGCGCACGCCGGGGATGTGGCGGCTGGTGGCGAAGATGCCGTGGAAGTCCCATATAGCCTTCTGCGCCTCCGGGAAGTGGTCGGTGAGGAAGCCTCCTCCGTTCTCTTTGGCGAAGATGCCGGTGTATCCCCATCCCTCGCCCGCGAGGTCCTCAGGCGCGTTCTTCTCCGGCACGAACGGCCCCATGTCGAGGATGTCCACGACCAGGATGTCGCCCGGCTCGGCGCCTTCTATAGCGATGGGGCCGGAGAGGACGTGGTTCTTTGAGAGGTCAATGTCGCGGATGTCGTTGGCGTCGTCGGTGTTCTTGACCTGTCCGTCGGTCCACTCCCGGCAGTCCATGCGGAAGTCCGAGCCCGGCCTGACGGTCGCCGCGGGCGGGATGTCCGGGTGCCAACGGTTGTGTCCGGGCATGTCCTGGTCGAACATGCTCTTTCCGGGATCCAGAGGAAAAACATTCTCGGGCATCGCCTTCTCCTTTCCCGACGCTCCCCCACAGAGCATCTGTTATATTCCAGCTTACAGACGGGGCGAAAACGTGTCAAATACGGGGAGAGGGATGCCTCTTTACGAGTTTCTCTGCGAGAGCTGCGGAGCGTTCGAGCGGCGGCGACCGTTCGACGAAGCGAACGACCCGATGCCGTGTCCGGGATGCGACGAGAATGCCCGGCGAGTCTACTCCGCGCCCGGCGTCATCTCGACCTCCGCCGCGCAGAAGAAGGCGCGCGGCCTCAACGAGCGGGGGGCCGATCCGACGCTTGTGAAGCGGCGGGAAGGAGAAAACCCCCGCCCGCCGCAGCCGGTTCGCGGCAGGCCCTGGCAGATCGGGCACTAGAGAGCGGCGTGCGCCGCTGGCTGCTCGTCGTCGCGCTCGCGCTGATGGTGAACGTGGGTTACGGCGCGATCTTCTATTCCTTCTCCGTCCTGATCGGGGATGGCGCGGCGGCGGGCGAGTTTTCGCGCACTGTCCTGTCCGCCTCTCTGGGACTCGGCCTCATCGTCTCCGGCATGCTCGCGCTGGTGGTCGGCACGGTCTGCGACGTGCTGGGGCCGAAACGGGTGTTCCTGGCCGGAGCGGCGCTCGGGTTTGCGGGGCTTGCGGCGTTCTCGCGGGCGGAGGCGGAATGGCAGGTCATCGCCGTCTGGGCGTTGCTGCTCGGCCCGGCTATGGCATGCGCTTTCTACGAGCCGGCCTACGTCGCCATAGACCAGTGGTTCACGGAAAACAAAGGCAGGGCCATCGGGCTGCTCACGGTCGTGGCCGGGCTGTCCTCGGCCATCTTCATCCCCTTGACGCAATGGCTGGTGGACGGCTTCGGCTGGCGGGGGGCGGCTCTCACCCTCGGCGGCGTCATGCTCTGCGTCATAGTTCCGCTCGCGCTATTTCTTGTTCGCGACCGTCCGCGCGAAGGGGCGCGTCTGAGAGAGGTGGACTTCAAGGCCGCCTACGCGGCGATGCTCGCCGGCGTCCGCCACACGAACCGTGCGTTTTGGCTCGTCACCGCGGCCTTCTTCCTCGGGCTTTCGGGGACTTTCGGGATGCTGTTCCATCAGGTCGCCCACATGCAGGATCTGGGTTTTCCGGCGGGACAGGTCGCGTCGGTGGTGGGAGTGATCGGGATCATAAGCCTACCGGCCCGCTTTTTGCTCCCGGCCCTCGGCGACAAGGTCAGTCCGTCTCTGCTCGCGGCCCTCGTCTTCGCGCTGCTCGCCGTTTCGGGGACCGTCCTGATCGGAGCCGAAGAATGGTGGCGCATCTACCTCTATGTCGCCCTCTTCGGCGTGGTCTTCGGCTCCGTATTGCCGATGCGGGCCGTGGCTATGTCGCGGCTCTTCTCCGGCGAAGCCTATGGCCGCCTCATGGGGCTACAGCAGACGATGATGGCCCCTGCGATGGCGGGCGGGCCGTTCCTCGTCGGAGCCTTGAGGGACACCACCGGCTCGTACGCCTTTCCGTGGATCGGGGCGGTCGCGCTGCTCGCCCTCGCCATCGCCCCGATGCTCGCCTCCGGCAAAGCCCATCCCCCTCGATAGCCGCCGCCCCCGGCTTGACCGGGAGCATGGGGCGTGGAAGAATCCCATCCCCACGGGAAAGGAAGGAAAAGCATGAACGGCCACGAAGTTTTCGACCTCGGCGACTTCACCCTCGGCGGCGGAGCCACCCTCCGCGACGCGAAGCTCGCGTACAAAACCTACGGGACTTTGAACGATGCCAAAGACAACGCCATCGTCTATCCGACGTGGTATTCGGGGCGCCACTGGGAGAACGAGTGGCTCATCGGGGAGGGGATGGCCCTCGACCCGTCCGAATACTTCATCATCGTCCCGAACATGCTCGGAAACGGCCTTTCGTCCTCCCCCTCGAACATGCCGCCGCCATACGACAAGGCGCGGTTTCCGAACATCGCCGTCGCCGACAACGTCGCCGCGCAACACAAGCTCGCCGCCGAACACTTCGGCATCGAGAGCCTCGCGCTCGTAACCGGATGGTCAATGGGCGCGGGGCAGACGTACCAATGGGCGATGAGCCACCCGGAGATGGTTCCCAAGATAGCCCCTTTCTGCGGCTCGGCGAAGACGAGCGAACACAACATCGTCTTCCTCGAAGGCGTGAAGGGCGCGCTCACCGCCGACGACGCATGGAAGAACGGATGGTACGACGAACAGCCGACGAAAGGGCTTCGCGCGATGGCGAGAGTGTACGCCGGGTGGGGCTTCTCGCAGGCGTTTTACTGGGATCGGGTATACGAGGAGATGGGCTTCACCTCGCTGGAGGACTTCCTCGTCGGATTCTGGGAGGGCTTCTTCCTCGACGACCGCGACGCGAACAACCTCCTCACGATGCTGTGGACGTGGCGGAACGGCGACATAAGCAAAACCCCCGGCTTCGAGGGGACATACGAAGAAGCGCTCGCGCAGATACAGGCCCGCGCCATCGTCATGCCCGCCGAGAAGGATCTCTATTTCCCGCCCGAGGACGAGGAGTACGCTGTCGAGCGGATGCCGAACGCCGAGCTTCGGGTCATCCCCGGCGTATGGGGGCATTTCGCGGGCGGTGGACTCAATGAAAAGGACACGAAGTTCATAGACGACGCTTTGAAGGAGTTGCTGGCCGAATAAGTTTCAGGCATCAGGTTTCAGGCATCAGCAAAAAGCGGGTTGCGGAGCATCAATCTCCGCAACCCGCTTTACTGATGTAGCCTTATTCCGCGAGCCACAGAGAGGAGCCGAGCATGAAGATCGTAGCCGCCAAAGACACGCAAAGCCGCCGAGGCCCGGAGGAATGGTTCACCGGAAAAGTCTGGATGGACCCCTCCCCCGCCGAGCCGCCGGAGGCCGGAGTCTTCCGAGTCCTCTTCGAGCCGGGCGCGAGGACAAACTGGCACACTCACCCCGAGGGTCAAATAATCCACATCGTGAGCGGAAAAGGGCGAGTGGGCAACGAAGACGGCTCCGCCGTCGAGGTCGGTTCCGGCGACAGCGTATGCTTCGCGCCCGGCGAGAAGCACTGGCACGGCGCCGCGCCGGACTCGTTCATGATTCACATAACCATAAACCCGGCGGCGAACTCCGATGGCGGCACCGAGTGGATGGAGCCGGTCGGCGACGAGGAGTATGGCGGATAGCTCATAGCTGGCCGCGCTTACCGCTCACAGCCCGATGGCTGGCAAAGAACCATTCCTTACGCGGAACGGAATAACCCACGGGCTTTTCCTGATGCCTGAAACCTGAAGCCCGCCGTCAAGCGTTATTTTTGTCCGGGTTTCCGAGGGCGGCGCATATGTCTTTGGTCACGTCGGCGATGCTTTGGGTTCCGTCCACGACTTCGAGGCAGCCTCTCTCGCCGTAATAGTTCCGAAGCGGCTCGGTCTCTTCGTGGTAAAGCTCGAGTTGGCGGCGCACCACGTCGGGCATGTCGTCTTCGCGGCGGACGAAGGGGCCGGGGTCGAGATGCTGCTCGGGCTGCGGGGGCGGATCGTGCTCGAGGTGGTACGTCCATCCCGTCGCCTGGCTGTATCGGCGGCCTTTTATCCGTTCGACGAGGACATCGTCCGGCGCGTCGAGGAGGATCGCCCGGCTCACGCGGATGCCGCGCTTTTCGAGGGCGCCGTCGAGGGAGCGGGCCTGTTTTTCGGAGCGGGGATAGCCGTCGAGGATCCAACGTCCGGCGGGCTCGAGGCTCGGCCCGACCATCTCGAGGACGACCTCGTCCGGCACGAACTCCCCCCTCCGATTGTATCCCTCGACCTCGCGCCCGAGTTCCGTCCACGCCTGTATATGCGCCCGAACGAGATTTCCCGTCGAGACATGAAAGTACGAGAGGAGACGCGAGAGGCGTTGTCCCTGCGTCCCCTTCCCCGCTCCCGGAGGCCCGATCAAAACCAGCTTCATTCCGAACCCTCCCCGGAAACCTCCGGCCTTCCGCCGTCCTTCTTAGCGAACGAGAAATACGACTCGGGGTCGTCCGCGCTTTCCCGCCCCCCCACGACCATCACATACCGGAAGAGAAACCCGCCGACGAGGACGAGAACCGAGGCGAGGATGCTCCTCTCTCTCGTCTCCTTGCCGAAGAGAAGCACGAGCGGCGCGGCGATGCCCCCGATGAGCGTCCCGCCGACGAAGAGAGGCCCGAGCTTCTTCGAGAAGAGCGGCTTCGACCATTTGCCCATGCGGATCAAGGACGCGGCGATGAGGATCGCCTCGATGACGAGCACGACGCGCTCGGCCCGCTTCAACGCGCCGAGGGTTTTGCTTTCTCCCCAATTCCCGAGATGAAGCACGAGCGAAGTCCACGAAAGCCCGCTCGACACCGCCGACGAGAGGAAAGTCGGCCCCATGAGGAGCCAGTTCCTCGCCCACATCGGGACGCTCGTCGCGATGAGAAGTATTCCGGTGTACGCCCCGACGTAAAGCCCGAGGGGGAGCGCGAGGACGGAGACGAGCCGATCCGGGACGAGCTTCGCGAGGCGCGAGGCGAAATTATCCCCGAGGAGAAGGCCGTCCTCGGCGGCTTGCTTCGTGGCGACGAGTCCCGACATGCTCCCGAAGACGGAGAGCGCCCACGATCCGGTGGACATCGGGGATCGGAGCTTGAGGATGCGGAGCATGTTCAAAAACCGCTCCGGCCGACCGAGATCCCATATGAGGAGGACGGGGCTTATCGTCATGGCGGCGAGCGTCGTGTACTTCGTCGTTCGGAAGAATGCTTCATCCTTCCATCCGAGGAGGTGGCCGATTGTGGCGAGGAGGTGAGATCCGGCTCCGATACCCCCGATCCAGAAATACACGTATATCTGCCACGTCCAATGCGCCCGCTTTATCGGCGGGATGCCATAATAATTCTTGTCGTCCCGTTTGGGATCGGTCTCGGGACGATGCGAGGTCTCGGGCTTTCCGTTCCGCTTCGTCTCTTCCGCCATGCTCCCCCTTATCCCCGAAACGCCCATGCGACGACCGCCCCGATCACCGTCGCCGCCACCGCGCTCGCGACGGTCGCCCCCGCGACTTTATCCTGCGGCAAAAACGGATTCTCCGGCAAATTGTAAGTTTCCGGCACATCCATGAGAATGAACTTCGAGTGGTTCCCGCCGATGCCTCCCGTCCCCCCGACCTCGGGCGTCCCGTAAAGGAAAGCCTGCGGATAGCCCCGGTCGTGAAGTTGCTTGACTCGCTCTTCGGCGACTCTTTCGAGTTCCTCGACTTCGCCGAACATTATGGAGTTCGTGGGGCATGCTTTGGCGCATGCGGGTTCGAGGCCGTCTATCTGGCGGTCATAGCAAAGTGTGCATTTGAAAGCCCGACCGTCTTCGGGGACGCTCGTTATGACGCCGTATGGGCAGGCGGGGACGCAGTATCCGCAGCCGTTGCATACGTCGGGCTGGATGTACACGTTGTCGAATTCGTTGCGGATGATGGCTCCGGTGGGGCATGCTTGCTGGCATGGAGCCTCGACGCAATGCTTGCACACGTCGCTCATGAACGTCCACCGCCCGAGTCCGTCGAGCTCGGCTCCGTTCGGGAGGTCTTCTTTCACGTCCTCGGCGAGTGCGACGAGATCCACATCCCCGGTGAGGCGTTTTTTCTTCGGGTTCTCGATGAAGGCGACGTGTCGCCACGTGTCGCCGGATAATTGCTTCGTGTTGTCGTATGAGTCTCCGGTGAGTTCGTAGCCGTCGGCGGGAAGCTGGTTCCATTGCTTGCACGCGACCTCGCAGGCTTTGCAGCCGATGCACACCGTCGTGTCGGTGAGGAATCCCGTCGCCACTGTCTATCTCCCTCCGGTTATTTTGCTTTCGAGTTCATCGGCGGATTCCGCCGGGTTTTTGGAGATCCGGAACATCCGGTTCCCGAGCGCGGGCCGCTGCGGAGTGTGGAGCCTCTCCACCATCCTCGTCCCGGCGTTGTAATACACGCCGGGTTCCAAAACCTTCGAACTTCGTATGGGCTTCATATGGCTCCTCGCCGCCCCGAAATCTCCGGAGATGCGGAGCGCGACCTTCATGAGTCGGAAGTCCATCCCCTCGTATACCCTCATCACACGCGGCCTTTGCGAAGATTGGCGGTGAACGCCTTTGCCTCGTGGATGCCGACGTTCGCTTCGAGGGAGACGGGGAGGATGTCGTTGACGACGTCTCCGGTGACGATGCCGTTCGGCCCGAAGTGGTACGGGAGTCCGATGGTGTGGATGTTCCCCCCGTTCATTTTGTATGTCGGGATGCGATCGGTGACGAGGGCTTTGCAATGTATCTTTCCCCGGCTCGTCTCGATGGTGACCCACTCGGCGTTGTTCACTTCCTCCTCCTCCGCGAGTTCCGGGCTTATCTCGCAGAAAAGTTCGGGCTGAAGCTCGTTGAGCCACGGTGTCCATCGGCTCATCGCCCCGGTGGTGTGGTGTTCGGTGAGGCGGTACGTCGTTACGACGTGCGGGTATCGGGGGTCTTCGGGGCCGTTGTACGGGTTGTCCGGGCGACCGGGGAAGACTTTGAGTGCGGGGTCTCTTTGCTGGAAATAAAGCGGGTTCGGGACGGGGGACTCGAGCGGCTCGTAGTGGACGGGGAGCGGGCCGTCTTTCAGCCCGATGGGGGCGAAGAGCCAGCCGAGGCCGTCGCCGTTCATGATGAACGGGCCGTCACCGGGGATGGCAGCCATTCCGTCGTCGTCCGGCTCGGGGCGGTACGAAGGTGGCTTGTCCGCCTCGAAGTCCGGGATGTCGTCGCCCGTCCATTTTTCTTTTTCTTCGTCCCACCATATGTATTTTTTGCGCTCGGACCACGGTTTGCCTTCAGGATCGGCGGAGGCGCGGTTGTATAAGATCCTCCGGTCGGCGGGCCACGCCCATCCCCATTCGTGGTTCGGGTTGTCGCCGGACTTTCGGCGGCGGGTCTGGTTTACGCCGTCGGCATATGCGCCGGAGTAGATCCAACCCCCGCACGCCGTGCTTCCATCGTCCTTGAGTTCCGCGAAGCCGGAGACGGGCCTTCCGCCTTCGATCTCATAGCCGCTTATCTCCTTGAGAATACTCTCGATGTCCGGCTCATCGTATGGGCCTTCGGTCGGGTATTCCCATTCGAGGGCATTTATGAGGTCGTCCCTCGGGTCTTCGGAATTTTTATAAAGCTCCTTTATCCGCCGTCCGAGGTGGTATACGAACCATGCGTCGCTCCGGGCGTCGTCGGGCGGCTCGACGGATTTGTCGTGCCATTGGAGGAGCCTTTGCGTCTGGGTGAACGAGCCGTCCTTCTCGGCGACGAGGCCAGAGGGCATGAAGAAAACCTCGGTGGCGCAATCCTTCGGATCGGTGCCGTCCATCTTCCACGTGGTGGCGGTCTCGATCTCGTATGCGTCGAGGACGACGAGCCAGTCGAGGCTTCGCAATGCTTCGCGGGCCATCTTCGCGTGAGGGCCGCCGACGGCGAAGTTTTGGCCGAAGACGAAGCATCCGTCCACCTCGCGATCCTTCATCGCCATGATCGTCGGATAGTACGAATGGTCCCCGGAGATGCGCGGGAAATGCTCGAAGAGCTCGCCTTCCTCGTGGTCGAAGTCCTCTCCGTACCACGCCTTCATGATGCTCGTCGCGTACTTCGGGAAGTTCGAGAGCCATCCGGTCTTCGCGGTCTCGGTCTCGACGTAGTCGCGCCACGTGTCGTGGGGCTTCGCCACGTCGGGCATCGGGAGGTATCCGGGGAGGATGTCGTAAAGAGTGGCGATGTCGGTCGAGCCTTGTATGGTCGCGTGGCCGCGCAAAGCCATTATCCCCCCGCCCGGACGGCCGATGTTCCCGAGGAGAAGCTGGAGGATGGCGGCGGTTCGTATAAGCTGGACGCCTTTGGAATGCTGCGTCCACCCGACGGCGTAGCAAAGCGCGGTCGTCTTCTCGCGTCCGGAGTTCTCGCAGATCGTCTCGGCGACGGCCTCGAAGGTGTCCTTCGGGGTGCCGCAGACTTTCTCGACCATCTCGGGGGTGTACCGCTCGAAGTGCCGCTTGAGTATTTGGAAGACGCATCGGGGATGTTGCAAAGTTTGGTCGTTGGGGCGCGGGCCTCCGTCGTGGGCTTCGTGCTGTTCGCCCTCGCCGGCCTCGCCGATGAGAGCGCCCTGGCTGCCTCCGACGGGGGCGTGGTCTATGGGCTGCCCCTCGTACCGCCACGACGATGGGTCATAGGCTTGCGTCTCCTCGTTCCAGCCGGAGAAGAGGCCGGTCGCGTCGGCGTCCTCGAAGTCCTCGGAGATGAGCGTCGCGGCGTTCGTGAAGTTGACGACGTATTCCTCGAAATGCCGCTCGTTTTGGAGGACGTAGTTTATGAGGGCGCCGAGGAAGACGATGTCGCTACCGGGGCGGATCGGGGCGTATATGTCGCTCATGGCGGAGGTTCGGGTGAACCTCGGGTCAATGTGGATGAGCTTCGCGCCGTTCTTCTCCTTCGCGATCATGGGATGGCGGAATCCGACGGGATGGGCTTCGGCCATGTTCGATCCTTGTATGAGGATGGCGTCGGAGTTTTGGAGATCCTGCAAATTCCCCGTCGCCCCGCCCCTCCCGAGCGTGATGCCGAGACCCGGCACCGTGGAGGAGTGTCATATGCGGGCTTGATTCGTTATCCGGGTGAAGCCCATCGAGTGGAAGAGCTTTGTGATGAGGTAGTTTTCCTCGTTGTCTATGGCGGCGCCGCCGACGGAGGCGACTTTCATCGAGCGGCTTAGTTTCTTGCCGTCCTCGTTTTCGTCCTCCCAGCTTTCGTCGCGGGCGCGTTTGAGTCGGGCGGCGATCATGTCCATCGCCGTCTCGATGTCGAGGTCTTCCCATTCCTCCGAATACGGCCTCCGGTATTTCACCTTCGTCCATCGGTGCGGGGAGACGTGCATCCCGAAGGTGGCCGAGCCTTTCGGGCATAAAGTTCCGGCGTTGATCGGGCTATCCGGGTTTCCTTCGATGTCTATGATGCGTCCGTCGCGGTGGTACACGAGCGTCGAGCATCCCACGGCGCAGTATGGGCATATGCTCTCGGTCTTTTTGACACCCTCGTCGGAGAGCCGGGATCTTATTTTTTCGGTCGCCGGGCTGACGGAGTGTTTCACCGTCGTCCCGGCATGGCTGCGGAGCTTCCGCCAGAGATCACTCGCCTTCGGCACCTCGAAAAACAATTCTTCCCCCTGACTACACCATCACGACACGGAATTCATGTTTACCGCCATTTGCCCTCACGCCACGTATTCTAATCCACAAAGCCCACTGTGCGCCGGGCCGGAAAGACGACCGCTCCGAAAGCCCGCCCCATCCACGCAGAAAACATCTTTAACGAAACTTAACCGAAACTTCGTTGTCCGGGATTTCGGCTTCTGTTAAACGCTTGGTGTGAGTTGTTGAGATCACCACCCCAGCAAGTCGGCGAAGGAAAGTCGAGGGCGACCGAGGCGGTCATTGAGCCAGATGCAGAAGTTGTGCAGCGCTACCCTCGCTGCTAGGCG
>JACCWD010000083.1 GCA_013697825.1 Rubrobacter sp. | reverse complement strand
CGAAGCAGAGCCCGTGGCTGAACGCCATCGAGCCGAAGTGGGTTCATGGGAAGCGGAGGGTCGTGGAGTTCGACGGGCTGCTGGGTTCCCACGAACTCGCCGACAGGGTGTGTGGGGCGTTCGGTTGCCCGCATCACGAGCATCTCTCCATTCCCCAGGAGGTCGCTTGATCATGCACTAGGCGATTAAACTTCTCGTTTATGCGGGATTTTGGCAGGTATACGGTCGGCGGTTCTCGGAGGCGGCGTATGGGACGCATTTTCTTTGCCCTCGCGCCGATTGTTGTCTGCGTTGGATTTTTGTTTTCGGGGGATGCTCTTTCGGGGCTTCCGGCGTTTGAGGGGATGCGCGGCGGCTCTGCCGAACCCGTGGAGCGCCAGACTTCAGTGAGGGAAGAGCCGAAGGAGGAAAAGCCGGAGGGGCGGGGGCCGTTCACCGTGTTGGCGGTCGGCGTGGATCTCAAGCCGAACGGAGACCCCGAAAGCGCGGGGGTGCGCGCCGATGCGCTCATGCTCGCGAGGGTGTTTCCGGAGACGGGGGAGATTCGACTCCTCTCCATTCCGAGGGATCTTTTCATCGAGATATCGCCGGGCGTGGAGGACAGGGTGAACGCCGCTTATGCGTTCGGCGGCGTCGAACAAACCGTGCGGGCCGTGGAAGACCACACCGGAGCCGAGATAGACAACCACGCGGTCGTGGATTTCGAGGGCTTCGAGGAGGTGGTGGACGCCATGGGCGGCGTCGAGGTGGATGTCGCCGAGGGCGGATATCCCGAAGAGTCGGGGATCAAGGAGGAAAGGCAAAGGCTCGACGGGAGGCGGGCGCTCCTTTACGCCCGGTTCCGCGGCACGTCCGGCGGCGACCTCGACCGCATGGAACGCCAGCGCGAGATCCTCTCCTCCCTCCGCGCGCAGACTCTCAGACCCGCCTCGGTGGTGAAGCTCCCGAAGATTGCTCGGGCCGCCGGAGAGAACATAAGCACCGACCTCGGTTTCGAGGAGGCGGTCGCGCTCGGGAGAACCATGCTCAGCCGCGGAGGCGACGCCCCGCTCAAAACCGGGCAACTCGCCGGAGAGTCGACCACGCTCCCTGACGGAAGAGAGGTCCTCGTCCCCGACGATGAGGCGAATCGGCGCGTGATCGAGGAGTTCCTCGAATAGCAAAGAACCCGCCGCCGGACTCCGTTCGTTGCGGGATCGCGAGCCGCCCCGCTCGGGGAGATTCCCATCCGTGGTGCCATGAGACGCGTCGCTCCGCGACGCTTTGTGGGGCGGCGCTTGTTTTCTCCGGCTCGCAAAGCGGAGCGGCCTCCGATTCCTCCGTGACCGAAACCTATAAAATACCCGCCTATGGGTATCGCCGGAGACATCGCCCTCATCCTCGTCGCCGCACTCCTCGGCGGCATCGTCGCCCAAAGGCTCGGACTTCCGCTCATCCTCGGGTACATCGTCGCCGGGGTCGCCGTCGGGCCGAACACCATCGGGCCTTCCGTCGGAGAAACCCATGACATCGAACTCCTCGCGGAGATCGGGGTCGCGCTCCTCCTTTTCACCATCGGACTGGAATTCTCGCTCAAAGAACTCGCTCCGGTTCGGAAGGTCGCGCTCATCGGGACGCCGATACAGCTTCTTCTCACGCTCGGCTTCGGGTATATGCTCGGGCAGCTTCTCGGGTTCGGGTGGCAGGAAGCCGTGTGGTTCGGCGCGATCCTCTCCGTGTCGAGCACGGCGGTCGTTTTGAAAACCCTCTCCGAGCAAGGCGTGATGGGGACGTTGTCGAGCAAGGTCATCATCGGGATGCTCATCGTTCAAGACCTCGCGATCGTCCCGATGATCATTCTTTTGCCGGAGCTCGGGAACATCGGACAAGGTCTCTCTGAGGTCGGCATCGCCGGGATCGAGTCGGCGGTGTTCATCGCGGCTATGGCGATCTTCGGCGTCCGTGTCTTCCCGTGGCTCATGGGGAAGATAGTGAGTTGGGGGTCGCGCGAACTCTTCCTCATCTCCGTGGTCGCCATCGGCATCGGCATCGGATACGGGACGTATTTGTTCGGGCTTTCGTTCGCTTTCGGGGCGTTCGTGGCGGGGATGGTTTTGAGCCAATCGGAGTACAGCCACCAGGCTCTCGCCGACGTCGGGCCGCTGCGGGACGTGTTCACGATGCTCTTCTTCGTCTCGGTCGGGATGCTCATAAACCCGAGCACGTTGTGGGAGCAAGCGGCGGTGATCGCGCTCGTCGTCGCCTCGCTCTTCATCGTGAAGGGACTCATTTTCGCCGGAATATCCCGCGCTTTCGGGTACGGGAACATCGTGCCGTTCGCGGTGGGGCTCGGGCTTTTCCAGGTCGGGGAGTTTTCGTTCGTGATCGCCCGCCTCGGGGTGGGCGAGGGGGCGATCTCCCAAAACACGTACTCCATCGCGCTCACCGCCGCTGTCGTTACGATGGCCCTCACTCCGTTCGCCACGCGCCTCGCCCCGGTCCTTTACGGACGGTATCGTGAGAGGCGGCCACGGGAGCTTATGAGCTCGTTCAATGTGCCGGACACGGGGATGAGCGACCACATAGTCATCGCCGGATACGGGCGGGTGGGGATGTTCGTGGCGAGACTCCTCGAACGCCTCGACAAGAACTTCGTCGTCATAGAAAACAACCCGGCCCGCTCCGACGAAGCTCGCGACGCGGGCTTCCCGACGGTGTATGGGGACGTCGTCGCCGACCCGGTTTTGGAGGCGGCGAGCGTCGGTCGGGCGAGGCTCGTGATCTTGACGGTTCCGGACGCGCTAAACACACGCCTCGCCGTTGATCGGGTTCGGAGCCACAACAAAGAAGTGCGGATCGTCGCCCGCTCCGAGCGTGTCGAGCAACTCGAAGAGCTCGGGAAGCTCGGGGTATACGAGGCCGTGCAGCCGGAGTTCGAGGCGGGATTGGAACTCGGGCGGCAGGCGCTCTCGCATCTCGGGGTGGGTGCGGAGACGATTCAAAGGTTCTCGGATCAAGTCCGGCGGGAACACTATGCTCCGATGAGCGACGGGGACGGGAGCGACGGCCTCCTCTCACAACTTCGGCGCACGTCGCAAATGATCGAGACCGAGTGGATGCGCGTCGCCGACGGAAGCGACCTCTCCGGCAGAAGCATCGCCGAGTCCGAAGTCCGCACGAAGACCGGAGTCTCGGTCGTCGCCGTTGTGCGCGAAGAGGAGGTCATCCCGAGCCCCGGCCCCGAAGAGACGCTCGAAGCCGGAGACGTCGTCGGCGTACTCGGAACCACGGATCAAAGGCGCGCTTTCCGGGATACGTTCGGATGCGTCCACGAGGAAATGCCCGCCGTTTAGTCATGTCGCGAGGCTCTCGCTACGCCTTCGGCTCCGCTCGCTTCGTGAGGTCGTGAGTCGAGAACGAACCGCCCTCACGAAGCCTCGCGATCTCACGAAAAGACACGAAGCACCCGACCGGATTTGGTGTCAGTTGTCTATATCCCGGTCGATTTCCACTTCGAGTTCGCCGTCGTCGAGTTCCACCTCGAACTCCCACTCCTCGTTGCCGCGCCTGAAGTCGATGTCTATTTCGTCGCGGTTCTCATCGTCTATCTCGAAGTTCCATCCTTCGTTGGGTCGCACCTCCACAAGCACGAGACGACCATCGTCCTCGACCCGGAACTCCACCTCGCCAGCGTCGCCGACCTGGTACACCTCGTTCCCGCTGTCGCCCGAACCATCGTCGGATGCTCCGTCGTCGCCCACTTCATTGCCGCCCGAACCATCGTCGGACGCTCCGTCCTCGTCCGAGCCGTTGCCGTTCGCCGCGTTGTCTTCGGTTGCCACGGGATCTTGTTGGGCGTCCTCCTGTTCGCGGGGCTGCTCGATAACATTGCTGCCGCATGCCGAGAGCGTGAACATCATGAGCGCCAGAAGCGCGGCAAGGACGAATGTCTTCCCTCCGGGGATGGTTGGTTTACTCACAGGCAAATCCTCCTTGTGCATTGATTTCGGTCGGGGCGCGAACACGCGAGAGCCGACAGATCCGCGACCGCTCTTTCCGTGTCGAGGCGCCCGTGGGGTTCATGGTATTTCATCGAACGAAGGACGTAGACTCGGATTAAAGTTTTCTAACTCGTATTAGAGCTTTCTAATTTCTGAGCGTTCATGAGGCGGCCCACGCGACCTTACGCCCTCAGCGTAACGGGTCGGGGGCGAGTATCGCTGCTGATATAATCCGGCCACGGCAGAAAAGGGACAGTCGGGGTTTGGAGAGCGGTATCGGGCGAGAGTGGTGGAATGGTAGACACGCTAGATTTAGGATCTAGTGCCGCAAGGCGTGCGGGTTCAAATCCCGCCTCTCGCACTTGTTAAGGGTGCGACGCGGTGAAAACGCGACGACGAGAGAGAAATTGGAGATCATGACGGCGAACATCGAGAAGCTGGAAGACAACAAGGTCAAGCTGAACGTCGAGGTTCCCCCGGAGCGGGTGAAAGAGGGGATCGAGGCAAAGGTTCGGGAACTCGGAAAGCAAGTCCGAATCCCCGGCTTTCGCCCCGGCAAAGCCCCTCGGCGCATGATCGAGAACCACGTCGGACGCGACTACGTGTATATGGAAGCCCTTCAAGACGGCCTCCCCGGATGGTACTCCCAAGCCGTCATAGACTCCGATATCCGCCCCATAGACCGCCCGGAAATAGACTTCGACGACCCCCTCGACGAGAAGGAGGGCTTCAAGTTCTCCGCCACCGTCGAGGTTCGTCCTTCGGCGACGCTCGGCGAATACAAGGGACTCGAAGTCCCGAAGCGCGAGGTCGAGGTGGACGAGTCGCAGGTCGAGGGTCAATTGGAGGAGCTTCGCGGGCAGTTCGCCACGCTCGCCGCGGTCGAGGACCGCCCGGCGAAAGAGGGCGATTATGCCATCATAGACTTCAAGGGCGAGCTTATGACCGGGGGCGAGTTCCCCGGCGGCGATGCCGAGGACTTCATGATGGAGATCGGCAAAGGCGAGATGATCGAGGACTTCGAGAACAACCTCGCCGGGATGAACGCCGACGAACGAAAGCAGTTCGGCGTAACGTTCCCGATAGACTATCAGGAGGAGTCGCTTCGCGGCCAGTCCGCGCTCTTCCGGGTGCATCTCAAGGAGATAAAAGAGCGCGACCTCCCCGAGCTCGACGACGAGTTCGCGAAGGAGGCGAGCGAGTTCGAGACGCTCGACGAACTCAAGGGCGCGATGCGCGAGCAGATTCAGGAAGGTATGAACCAGCAAGTCGAGGGCGAGTTCCGCAACAGCGTCCTCGATGCCGTCGCCAAGAACGCGACCGTCGAGGTTCCGCACGTGATGGTTCACGACAAGGCCGACGAGATGGTTCGGAGCTTCGAGCGGAACATCGCTTCGCAGGGGATAACGGCCGAACAGTATTACCAGATCACGGGCGCGACCCGCGAGGACTTCGTCGGGCAAATACACCCCGAGGCCGAGGACACCGTGAAGAAGGAACTCGTCCTCGACGCGGTGGTCGAAGCCGAAGGCATCGAGGCCGACGAGGACGAACTCAACAGCGAGCTCGGCCACGTCGCCGAGGATTCGGAGCGTCCGGTCGAGGAGGTCATCGAGACGATGCGCGAGAGCGGGACGTACGCGCTCCTTCAGGAAGAGATGGCCCGGAGCAAAGCCCTCGACTTCCTCGCCGAGAATGCGAAGGCCGTCCCGATGCCGGAAGAGCCGGAAGAGGGCGAAGAAGACGACGACGGCGACGACGAAGCTCCCGGAGCCGGGGAAGAGCCGGAGACCGGTGAGGCGGTCGTCGAGGCGAAGATCGAGACAGGAAACGAAGAGACGAACGAAGGAGAAAAGTAGTGAGTTATCAGGATCCGCAAGGCGTCATTCCGTACGTTATCGAGCAAAGCCCCCGCGGCGAGCGGGCGATGGACATTTATTCGCGGCTCCTCAAGGACCGCATCATCTTCCTCGGGACTCCGGTGGACGATCAGGTGGCGAACGCCATCATGGCGCAGCTTCTCCACCTCGAAAGCGAAGACCCCGAGCAAGACATCAACTTGTACATAAACTCGCCGGGCGGCTCCGTCACCGCCGGACTCGCGATCTACGACACGATGCAGTTCGTGAAGCCGGACATTTCCACGACGGCTCTAGGCATGGCGGCCTCGATGGGGGCGTTCCTCCTCGCGGCGGGCGCGAAGGGGAAGCGGAACGCGCTCCCGAATACTCGGATCCTCCTCCACCAGCCGAGTGTCGGCGGGCTTGCCGGGCAGGCTTCGGATGTGGAGATCCACGCCAAAGAACTCATCGCGACGAAACGCCGCCTCAACGAGCTTCTCTCGGAGAACACCGGGCAGCCGTATGAGAAGGTCGAGAACGACACGGATCGCGACTACATCATGGGGCCGGACGAGGGCATCGAGTACGGCGTCATAGACAACATCGTCAGCAATCACTAAGAAGAAAGCGAACGAAGGGGAAACGGTGTATCCGCGCAGGCAAAGGGAAGAGGTAGCCTCATGAGGGACCCGTCAGATCAGTTGCAGTGTTCGTTTTGCGGCAAGAGCCAACGCCAAGTCCGAAAGCTCATAGCCGGACCCGGCGTGTATATTTGCGACGAATGCATCGAACTCTGCAATGAGATCATCGACGAAGAGTTCTCCGGCCCGGAAGTCCTAAAAGACGACGACCTCCCAAAGCCGCGCGAGATAAACCGCATCCTCAACGAATACGTCATCGGCCAAGAGGACGCGAAGAAAGTCCTCGCCGTCGCCGTATACAACCACTATAAGCGCATCCAAATGGGCATCGACTCGACCGACGGAACCGAACTCCAAAAGTCGAACATCCTCATGGTCGGCCCGACCGGGAGCGGCAAAACGCTTTTGGCGCAAACCCTCGCCCGCATCCTCAACGTACCATTCGCCATCGCCGACGCGACCGCGCTGACGGAGGCGGGGTACGTCGGGGAGGACGTCGAGAACATCCTCCTCAAGCTCATACAAGCCTCGGACTTCGACGTGAAGAAGGCCGAGACCGGGATCATTTACATAGACGAAATAGACAAAGTCGCCCGCAAGTCGGACAATCCTTCGATCACCCGCGACGTTTCGGGGGAGGGCGTTCAGCAAGCCCTCCTCAAAATCCTCGAAGGTACGGTCGCCTCGGTTCCGCCGCAGGGTGGGCGGAAGCATCCGCATCAGGATTTCCTCCAGATAGACACGAAGAACGTCCTCTTTATTTGCGGCGGCGCGTTCGGCGGCCTCGAAGAGATCATCGGCCAAAGAATCGGAAAGCGCTCCATTGGCTTCGGCGGCGACGTGGAGAACGGCGTCGAGGATGAGAAGGACGCGCTTCTCAAACACGCGCAGCCCGAAGACCTCCTCAAATACGGACTCATCCCCGAGTTCGTCGGGAGATTGCCGATCGTCTCGACTTTGAGGAACCTCGAAGAGGAGGATCTCATCCGCATCCTCACCGAGCCGAAGAACGCGCTTGTGCGGCAGTATCGGCAGTTCTTCCGGTACGACAAGGTGGATCTCAACTTCACCGACGACGCCCTCTCCGCCGTCGCCGAACTCGCCCTCGAGCGCGGAACCGGGGCGAGGGGTCTCCGGAGCATCCTCGAATCCACACTCCTCCCGACGATGTACGAGCTTCCGAGCCGCTCGGACGTGACGCAATGCATGGTGGACGCCGACACCGTGAAAGACGGCGTGAAGCCATCTCTAGTCACGGGTTCGGACACCTCGAAGTACACATACGACGAAGAAGAGACCGCCTAAAAATTGGGTCGGGCGTCGGAGATACCGAAAATCTACGACCCGCACTCAGTCGAGGGGCGGCTCTATGAGGAGTGGGAGAAGGCCGGACTCTTCGACGCCGACCCGAACCCCGACAAAGAACCGTACTCCATAGTCATACCGCCCCCGAACGTAACGGGGGCGCTTCATATGGGACACGCCCTAAACGGCACGATCCAAGATACGCTCGTCCGGCGCGCCCGCATGAAAGGCTACGAGGCGTTGTGGCTTCCCGGCATGGATCACGCCTCCATCGCCCTCCAAAACGTCGTCGAACGAAAGCTCATGCGCGAGGACGGAAAGACGAAATGGGACGTCGGGCGCGAAAGGTTCGTCGAGATGTGCCGAGAGTTCGGAGAGGAGTCCCGCTCGACGATGCTCGCGCAACTCCGCCGCCTCGGAGCCTCCCTCGACTGGCGACGCCTCCGGTACACGATGGACGAGGGATACATCGACGCCGTCCTCGAAGCCTTCATCCGACTTTACAACGACGGCCTCATTTATAAGGGGAGCCGCATCACGAACTGGTGCCCCCGCGACCGCTCCGCCATCTCCGACCTCGAAGTGAACTACGAGGAAACGAACGGAAAACTGTACGGAATCCGGTATCCGTTCACGGACGGAAAAGGCTCTGGACCGGACGGAAGGGACTTCGCCGAAGTATTCTCGACGCGCCCCGAGACGATGCTCGGCGATGTCGCCCTCGTTGTGAACCCGGACGACGAAAGGTATACGGAGCTTGTCGGGAGGCGGGTTCTCGTCCCGTTCGTCGAGCGTGAAATCGAGGTGTGCGCCGACGATTATGTCGATCCCGACTTCGGGACGGGTGTCCTCAAAGTCACCCCGGCGCACGACCCGAACGACTTTGAGATCGGCGAAAGAAAAGGCTTCGCGCCCGTGAATGTCATGAACCCGGACGGAACCATAAACGAGAACGGCGCGATCTTCGCCGGAATGAGCCGTGAGGACGCGCGGAAAGCCGTCGTCGCCGCGCTCGACGAAGAAGGTCTTCTTGGAGAAGTCAAAGACTATACGTTCCGTGTCGGGACGTGCGATCGGTGCGGGACGGTCATCGAGCCGTGGCTCTCGGAGCAATGGTGGGTCTCGATGAAGCCCCTCGCCGAGAGCGCCATCGAGGCTTTGAAAAACGGGGAGATCACTGTATACCCCGACTCGTGGCGGCGCGAGACGATTCGGTGGCTCGAGAACATCCACGACTGGAACGTCTCCCGCCAGCTTTGGTGGGGCCACCGCATCCCCGTGTGGTACGGCCCCGACGGAGAGATGGTCGCCTCGAAAGAGTCTCCGGGCGAAGGTTTCGAGCAAGACACCGACATCCTCGACACGTGGTTTTCGAGCGGACTATGGCCCTTCGCCACGCTCGGGTGGCCGGAGGAGAGCGAAGACCTCGAATATTTCTATCCGACGAGCCTCCTTTCGACGGCGCGCGAGATCATGTATTTGTGGGTGGCCCGCATGATCATGAACGGTGTAAAGTTCCGGGGCGAGGTTCCGTTCGAGAAAATAAACGTCCACTCCATCGTCCTCGCCGAGGACGGGACGAAGATGTCGAAGTCGAAGGGGAACACTATAAACCCCCTCGACCTCCTCGACGAATACGGCACCGACGCGGTTCGCTTCGGGCTTCTTTATCAGTCGTCCACACAGGATTTCGCGTACTCGTACGAGCGGGCTTCGATGGGCCGCGCCTTCGTGACGAAGTTGTGGAACGCGATGCGTTTCATAACGAGTGGAAACTTCGAGGGCGAGGGCGGAATGTCGGTCTCCGACCGGTGGATCGTCTCCGGTTTCAATCGGCTCGCCCGCGATTACGACACCCTTCTCGAAGAGTGCGAGTTCTCCGAGGCGATGAGGCGCGTGTACGATTTCGCGTGGCACGAGTTCGCTGACTGGTATATCGAGATCTCGAAGACCGCCCCTTCGAGCGAGACGCCGGGAATCCTCCGCGAAGTCTTCCTCGGCATCGTGAAGCTCCTCCATCCGGTCATGCCCTTCGCCACCGAGGAGATGGCCCGCACGCTCGGCGAGGAGGAGTATCTCGTGCGCCAGAGTTTGCCGTCATACGAACCTTCGCTCGAAGACGCGGACGCCGAGCGCGTGCTCGCCCGGACGAAGGATGCCGTATCGGCGGTTCGGGCGTTCCGGGCCGAGTCGAAGGTGGACGGGGAACTCGATGGCCGCGCTCCCGAGGGTGTCGATCTTTCGGTGTTCGCCACGCTCGCCGGGGTGAGGATCGTGGACGAGGTGGACGATTCACGGCGGGCGACGCTTCCGGCGGGGGACGCTGTGGTCGAGGTCGCGCTCACCGAGGAGATGCGGCGAGGAGAAATATCGCGCCTCGAAAAAGAGGTCGCCCGCATCGAAGGCGAGGTCGTCCGGGCCGAGAAGAAGCTCGCGAATGAGAAGTTCGTCGAGCGAGCACCGGAGGAAGTGGTGGCCGCCGAGCGCGGGAAACTGGAAACGAACGCGACCATGCTCGCGACGCTTCGCGGGCGGCTCGAAGAATACAAATAACTTTCACGAGGAACGAGAAAACTGCACGCCACGAAGACCTTCCGAAACGTAACCGAAGAACTCGACCGCCGCCTCCACATCACGATGGGCTTCGAGCGGATCGAGGCTCTTTTGCGACTCCTCGGAAACCCCGAGAACGACCTCCGAAAAGTACAAATCGTCGGGACGAACGGGAAAGGTACGACCGCCGTCGCCCTCTCCGCCGCGCTCGAAGAGGCCGGGGAGTCCGCCGGGACGTACCTCTCGCCGCACCTCCTCTCGTACACCGAGCGCGTCATGCTCGGCGTGCGCCAGTCGTCCGAGGAGGGGTTCGCTATCGGGATGGGGAAGGCTCTCGACCTCTCCGATGAGAACGAGGTTTCCGCTTCGCAGTTCGAGCTTCTCACCGCTGGGGCGGTCGGGATGTTCCGGGACGCGGGGGTTCGGTGGGCGGTGATGGAGGCCGGACTCGGCGCACGTCACGATGCGACGACCGCCGTCGGGCCGGAGGCCGTTGTTTTGACAAATGTATCTCTCGACCATACGGAGTATCTCGGGGACACCGTCGAGGAGATCGCCGGCGAAAAGCTCGCCGGACTTCCGCGCGGCGGAACGCTCATCCTCGGCTCCGAAGACCCGGAACTCCTCGCCATCGCCCGCGAGGAATGCGACGCGAAAGAGGCCCGTCTTGTCCATCTCGCGCCCTCGGAAGAAGAACTCTCCGGCGGCCTTCTCGCCGGGCTTCCGCTTTATGCGGCGAAGGATGTGCTTCTCGGGTTCCGTTCGGCGGAGGTTTTGCTCGGGCGCGAACTCGGAGAGCATGTCCTCGAAAAGGTCGTTTCTCGTATTCGGGGTGTGCTTCCGGGGCGGTTCGAGGTTCGGGAGGTGGGGGGCGTTCCGGTCGTCATAGACGGGGGGCATAACGCCGAAGGCATACGGGCGGCTTTGGAGGCGGTTCGGGGGGTTTATGGGGGGAGGCCCGTCGGGGTCGTGTTCGGCGTGTTGCGGGGCAAGGACATAGGAAGTATGCTTACCGGGTTGCGTGAAGAGGCTCGGAAGCTCGCGATCACGCGCCCGGAGGGCGGGCGGGCCGCGGAGCCGGAGTGGGTGTCGAGTGAGTTCGACCCCCGCGACAGCGCGGGAGGCGAGGCCATCGTCGAGCCGGAGGTCGGGGCTGCGATCTGTAAAATCGTGGAAGAGATGAAGAGATTGGATGGCGTTGTGCTTGTTACGGGTTCCCTTTCCACCGGGGCCGCCGCGCTCCGGTGGATGAACGGGGGCGGGCGATGAGGGTGGGCGGGGCGTGGAAGCTGGCGATTTTCCTCGTCGTCGTGGCGGTCGCGTCGTTTGCGCTCGGGTATTACGCGGTAGCGAGGTTCATACTGTGACGACCGCCCTTCTTTTGCAAGATGCCGATCCCTTCCAGCTTATTTCGGACTTCCTCGAAAGCCCGCTCCTCCGTATTTCGGGGCAGCTTCTCGTCCTCCTCGTCATCGTCGTGTGGCTCTCGCTCGTTTACTGGACGTACGCCGACGCGAAGCGCCGGGGGGCGATCCCGCTTTTGTGGGGACTCGTCGCCGTAGTTTTCCCATACCTCGGCTCGCTCATTTACGTCATAGTCCGCCCGCCGGAGTTTCTCTCCGAATCCCGGGAGCGCGAACTCGAGCTCGCGTACCTCGAGGGCGAACTCCGGAGCCGGGTTTCTCTGTGTCCGAACTGCCGGAACATGGTCGAGAACGACTTTCTCGTTTGCCCGGTATGCAACTGGGAACTCAAGAAGCCGTGCATAAACTGCGACCGTCCGATGAGCATGGAGTGGGAGACGTGCCCATACTGCGGCACCGACCAAAGAAGCGGCAAAAAACTCATTTAACGAAAGGAAGAACACGATGGAGCAAACCCTCATACTCGTGAAACCCGATGGTGTCAAAAGGAAGCTCGCGGGGGAAGTCATCAGCCGCATCGAAGCGAAGAACTTCGACATCCGCGAGATGAAGATGATGACCGTGAGCCGCGACCTCGCCGAGGAGCACTACGGCGAACACAAAGACAAACCCTTCTTCGGGGGTCTCGTAAACTTCATAACCTCCGGCCCCATCGTCGCGATGCGCGTCGAAGGCGACGGGGTCCTTAAAATAATGCGGAACATCATGGGGGCTACGAACCCCGCCGAAGCCGCGCCCGGCACCATTCGCGGCGACCTCGCCCTCACCATAGACGAGAACATCGTCCACGGCTCCGACTCCCCCGAATCCGCCGAACGCGAACTCGGCCTCTTCTTTGGATAAGGCGTTTTTCCGAATGGTTTCGCCCTTCGGAAAACCGCGCACGCGCTTCGCTGGTCAGCTTGTCAGCTTTGGCTCGGAGAAACGCGCTCCGGGCCGGAATTCGGCTCGCCCGTCGCGAGAGCGTTCGTAAACGTTTATGCGTTTCACGCTCGCCTCGGAGTCGCCCCGCCGCGTGTCGCTTCTCCGGGGCGTCGGCTATGATTTCGACACGAGGACGAGCGGCTTCCCCGAAGTCTCCCTCGAAACTCCGAGAGCGACCGTCGAGGCGAACGCGAGAGGGAAAGCCCTCACCGTCTCGAAGGAAGTGGACGGGGTCGTCCTCGGGGCGGATACCGTCGTCTTTTCGCCGGACGGGGAGATTCTCGGACAGGCGAAGAATGAGGACGATGCGCGGCGGATGCTTTCGGCTCTCCACGGGCGCGCGCATGAGGTCCATTCCGGCGTCGCGGTCGCCCGTGGCGAGGAGGTCGTCGTGCGTCATTCGGTGACGAGGGTTCGGATGCGTTCTTTGTCGGAGGAAGAAATCTCCGCTTATGTGCTTCTCGGGGAGTGGATCGGGAAGGCCGGGGGGTATGCGATTCAAGGAAAAGCGGCTTTGTTCGTGGAGTGGATCGGGGGCGATTATACGAATGTTGTCGGGCTTCCGCTCGCCCTCACGTGCCGGATGCTCGAAGAGTTCGGGGTACGGTGGGCGGATTCATGAGCGGGCTTTCTTCGTTTCGCGCTCGATCTTCTCGGCGATGCTTCGGGAGATCCACTCATTGAGGGTAGTTCCTTCGCGCTGTGAGAGCATGGAAGCCGAACGATGGAGTTCGGGGGAAATGCGGAGGCGATATTGTCCGGTGAACGGACGATCCGGGTTCTCCCCCCGCCCCTCGCAAAATTCGACTGGGACGGAGTCGCGCTCGCGACGGACGACACGGCCCGGCTCGGTGGGATCGAAGCTCCGACTTTGATCTTGTGGGGCGAGGAAGACGCGCTCCTCCCGCGCGATGAACAAGAATGGCGCGCGGCGGAGATTCCAAACGCCATTTTCGAGCATACCCGGAAACCGGACATCTCGCGCACTGGGCGCGGCCGGCATGGGTTGTGAGGGACATCGAATCATTTTTGAAGGAGAACCCCGCATAGCCGACCATTCCTTTGTGCGTGCGGACGGTCTAAAATTCCGGGATGGGAAAGGCAGAGAAAAGTTCGCGCCGATATACGATAAAGGAGCTTCCGCCGGAGCTTCGGCCTCGGGAGCGGCTTTTGGAGGCGGGGCCGGAGGCTCTATCGAATGCGGAATTGCTCGGGATTTTGTTCGGGATCGGGACACGGGAGAAGACGGCGGTGGAGCTTGCGAGCGAGGTCATCTCGGAGAATGGGGATCTTTTCGGGCTTCATAATGTGTCGGTGCAATTCTAAAAGCACAAAGACACCGGAAGTTGCCTTCAAGGTTCTGCTCACCGGCGCGGGCACCGGGCGGTTAGAATTGATACGAGCCTAGAGAGAAGCCGGAACCTTCAGAGGGCGC
>JACCWD010000062.1 GCA_013697825.1 Rubrobacter sp. | reverse complement strand
AGATTGAAAATCGTGCGAAACGGAAGCTCCGCCCGAACCGGGGCGACGAAGCGCATCGCCGGATGGTGCGTCCGGGCGAACATGAAGCCGATGCCCGCCTCGGAGATGCACTTCGATACTTCGTCCGGCCCGAGTTCGATGTCCGCGCCGAGGGCTTCGAGGACGTCCGCGCTCCCCGCCCGGCTCGTCGCCGCCCGGTTCCCGTGCTTCGCGATGGACACCCCCGCTCCCCGCGCAACGAACGCCGCGGCGGTCGAGACGTTTATGGTTCCCTTCGCGTCGCCGCCGGTGCCGCACGTGTCCACTACGTCCTCGGGAGCGTCCACCTTCGCGGCGAAGCGGCGCATCGCGCGGGCGAAGCCGACGATCTCCGACACCGCCTCGCCCCGAACTCGCAAAGCGGTCAAAAGCGCGGACGCGGCGGCGGCGGGGACGGTTCCTTCCATGATCTCTTCGAGCGCGCGCTCCGCCTCGCCTTCCGACAACGGCTCCCCGGCGGCGGCCTTTCGTAGAGAGTCCCGGATCACGGCGTGCCGCCTTTCCCGTTTTCGAGGAAATTTTCGAGAAGCGTATGCCCGCTCCGCGTCATGATGCTCTCGGGATGGAACTGCACGCCCTCCACCGGAAGCTCCCGATGCCTCACACCCATGATGACCCCGTCCTCCGAATGGCTCGTAACGACGAGGCATTCCGGCAAAGAGTCCGGCTCGATGACGAGCGAGTGGTATCGGGTCGCCTCGAAGTTTTGCTCGATGCCCCGGTACACGCCCTCCCCGTCGTGGGAGATTTTGGCGGTCTTCCCATGCACCGGCTCACCGCGGACGACCTTCGCTCCGAAAGCCTGCCCGATGGATTGGTGGCCGAGGCAAACGCCGAGGATGGGGGTTTCGTCCGCGAGCTTCTCGACGACTTCCACCGACACTCCGGCCTCGTTCGGCGTGCATGGGCCGGGCGAGACGACTATCCTGTCGGGGTGGAGAGCGCGTATTTCGTCGGGGGAGACCTCGTCGTTTCGTCGCACGAGTACCTCGGCCCCGAGTTCGCCGAGGTACTGGACGAGGTTGTACGTGAACGAGTCGTAGTTGTCTATGACGAGGACGCGCATGATCCAGAGATTTTAACGGATAAACCACGACGAAAGGAGAACCGGATCGAGACTTCGTGTTTTGTTTCCGGCGACACGTTAGTATCTTTGAGTTGTGGAAGTGAAGCCAAACGAACCGGGCGGCGTTGATTTGCAGGGCAGCTTGTTCGACGCCGGAACTTTGGATAGCGGAGAAGCCTCGTGGCACCGGGAGATCATGGACTCGCTCGGCATCCCCTCCGGCCCGTCGTGGCCCGACCGTTTCGGGGCGGCGACTCGAAAGTGGCTCGAAGGCGAGGGGCATGAGCCGATCAAAACCTTGAGCCTCTTCTCGGGCGGCGGCGGGCTGGACGTGGGCTTCCACGATTCCGGCTTCGACATCGTTCAAATGGTCGAACTTGAACGGAAGTACGCTGACACCCTCGCGGCGAACTCGCGGCCGGGAAGGCTCTTCGAAGGCTCCGAGGCGCTTTGCATTGACATACGCGAGTACGATCCGAGCAACGAACTCGATGTGGATTTCGTGATTGGCGGCCCGCCGTGCCAGACTTTCTCAGCGGCGGGAAGGCGGGCGGCCGGGGTCTCCGGGACGGCGGACTCCCGAGGCACCCTCTTCGAGGAATACGTGAAGATGCTCGAGAAGTTCCGGCCGAGGGGGTTCCTCTTCGAGAACGTGTATGGGATCACGGGGGCGCAAAGCGGCGAGGCGTGGCGGCAAATACAGGCGGCCTTCGAGGGGGCGGGCTACAAAACCCGGTTCCGGATCCTCGACGCGGCGGACTACGGGGTTCCGCAGCATCGGGAGAGACTTTTCATCGTCGGGGTGAGGGACGGGGATTTCCATTTCCCCCATCCGACGCACGGGCCGGACTCGATTGGCGGCCACCCGTATTACGCGGCGGAGGAAGCCGTCGCCGGGGCGGATGTGGAAGGGGTCGAGTTCGGGCTTGGGGGGAGGTACGGGCATCTTCTCGACGGGATACCGCCCGGTTTGAATTACAGCTTTTATACGCGGGAGATGGGTCATCCTTCGCCGGTGTTCAGTTGGCGGTCGAAGTTTTCGGACTTTCTTTACAAGGCGGATCCGGAGATGCCCGTGCGAACGATAAAGGCGCAGGGCGGACAGTACACCGGGCCGTTTAGCTGGGAGAACCGGAAGTTCTCGGTGGCCGAACTCAAACGTTTGCAAACCATCCCCGACGAATACGAGATCACGGGCGGACAGCAAGCGGCGATCGAGCAGATCGGCAACTCCGTCCCACCGCAAATGGGGCGCATGCTCGCGCTCGCTATCCTAAACGAGGTCATGGGAATCGAGCTTCCATTCCCGCTGCGCCGCATGCCCCACGACAAAAAGCTCGGCTTCAGGAAACGCAAACGCCTTCTCACGAAACGATACCGGGAGAAAGCGAAGTCCGCGATAAGCCAAATCCACGGAACCGCCAAACTGCCGAGCCTCCAAAACTCGGCGAGCGAGAAGAAATACACGAGGTTCCTTTCCGAGAATTTTTTGTGGAGCGAAGACGCCGCTTCGGGCGGAGCGAGGATGAACCTCCGCTTTCGGATGTACGAGCATTCCATGTATATCTCTGCCGGACAGTGCGCGAGCAAAGATGGACAAACCGCGTACACCATCACGGTCGAGCCTTCGTCGGACGATGGATGGAGTTTCGGCGCGAAGGATGTTCGGCTCGTCGCGGACGACTTCGACCACCGAACGTTCACCGCGCTCTGGAAGGCGTTCGAGGAGAAAACCGCCGAGCTTTGCGACGTCGCCGACCTCGTTCAGCTTTCCGGCTATTACCAGTATCGTCCGAAGATGAAAGCCCGCCTCGACTTTCTCGCGCCGGAGCCGATGGGTGGCTTGTGGCACGCCGTTCGTTGCGTCGTGTCCGGCGCCGGGGTCGCCAGCCAACTCCCCGCCGACAATTTCGCGATGCTTTGGGGGATCGAGGAGGATTCCGTGCTTCCGCACCTCCACGCCCTCCGGCGGATGGGATATGAAGTCAGGAGCCACAATACGAACCCGCAAATCGCCGAGGGAGAGTTTTTGATCCCGTACTCGTTTCCGACTCTCACGCCGAAGAGCGTACAGCTTCGTAAGAAACTGGAGGCGCATGGCTGAGCTTCATCTCAAGGTTTTCGCCGACAGAAGCGAACTCGTCCGTCCCGACGGCGAAACGGAAACCTTCGACGAAGGGCCGACGAGCGCGGAGGCGAGGGCGAGGTACCAGAGGATCAAAGCAAGGCTTTCGGACGGGTATCTCGACGAGAAGATCACCCTTTGCAAAGAGCATCCGGGTCGCATTGCCATAGACAGGATGGATGAAGAGCATACGAACCTCATCGACGAACTCCTCTCCTCGATGGGGAGCGAGGTCGGTCGGGCTTTGATCGGCCTCACGGTTTTGCAACTGTGCGTGAAGGCCATCGAACCCGCTCAAAGCATACGTCTCCACAAAGGCGGCCCTTCCACAAGCAACTTCTCGTGGCGGGACGGCATCTCGATGCGGAGCCTCGACAAGAACCACGTAACCCCGGTGCTTCGCGGCCACGAGCTTCTCCGGCTGAACTCAGACGGCTTCATGATGACCCGAAGCCTCGCCGAGAACTATCCGTACTCTTCAGTCTACAAAGCACGGATAAGGGGAGCGAGGCTCCAATGGGCGGCTATGGTCGAAGGGGTCGAACGGAATGGAATCGAACCGGAACCCGCGCTCCATTACCTCCTCTCGCAACTCATAAACGCGGCGGACGATTTTCGGGAATTGGCCGATGCCACCCTCTCCATACTCTCGGACATCGAGGTTGTTGACAGGAACCTCGACAGGGAAATCGCACTTGAAGCGATGGAGAGCCATATCCTCGCAAGCGACTATCGCGCCCGCATCATGGAGATTGCGATGCACAGCCTCATGCAAGCCGTGGAGGAGAGCGGCGCCCTCGGGGACGAAACCCTCAAGCCGCTGTCGCAGATGAGATCCGCGAACAAAAAACACGGAAACATCGGCGACATAGAGATTCTCGACGGAGCCGGAATCGTCGAATCGTGGGACGCGAAATACGGGAAGCAATACCTTCGCGACGAACTCGAAGAGCTTGACGACAAACTCGCCCACCATCCCGGCGTGAGACTGGCTGGCTTCGTAACCGACGGAGAGCCGGAGAACTTGGCGGAGCTCGACGAACGCCGTGAAGAGATCGAAGACGCGCACGGAGCCTCCATTCAAACGCTCGGTCTGAAAAAGTGGGTCGGCTTCCAGTTCGACCGGGTTTCGCAAACCGGACTCGTCGAGGAAAGCGAACTCGCCTCGCGCTGGCTCTTCGCCTACGCCGAATCGCTTTCCCTGCGAAGGCTCACCCAAGCCCCAATAGACGAACCCTGCCACCAATGGCTCGTATCTCTCCGCCCGATACTCGAAAACCTCCGCGACACGATCAGAAAGGAAACCCCATGACCCTACTTGTCACCGAACGGGAAGTCGAAGGGCTTTTGGATATGAACTCAACCGTCCCAGCCGTCGAGGAAATCCTCCGCCAACACGCCGAGGGAAAGGCGACGAACCACGCCCGCCGCCGAGCCTCCCTCCCCACGGGCGGCCTCAATGTGATGTTCGCGGGCGCGCCGGAGATCGGCGCCCTCGGACTGAAAGCGTACACCGTCGCGAAAACGGAAGCGCGTTTTTATACGATGCTCTTCGACCCCGAATCCGGCGAACTCCTCTCCATAATCCAGTCCGACAAACTCGGGCAACTCCGCACCGGAGCGGCGAGCGGGGTGGCGACGAAGCACCTCGCCCGCGAAGACGCGAAGACGCTCGGGCTTTACGGAACGGGCTGGCAGGCGGAGAGTCAACTCGAAGCCATCGCCGCCGTGAAGGAACTCGAACGGGTCGTGGTGTACAGTCGGAAGGAGGAGTCCCGGAAGGCTTTCGCCGAGAAGATGGGTGAGAGGCTCGGGATGGAGATCGAGACGACCCGCTCCCCCGAGGAACCCGCCGCGCAAGACATCGTGACCACGATGACCTCATCCAAAGAACCCGTCCTCTTCGGCGAGTGGCTGAAACCGGGGGCGCACGTGAACGTCGCGGGGTCGAACTCGCTTCTCAAAACCGAGATCGACCGCGAGGTCATAAAGCGGGCGAACTTCGTGTGCGTGGACTCGAAGGAAGAACTCGGCCTCGAAGCCGGGGATCTCTTCCAATCCCTCGAATCCGGCTCTCTTCTCCCCGAAACCGTATACGAACTCGGCTCCGTCATTGCCGGACACCATCCGGGCCGGACATCGGACGACGATATCACCGTCTTCGCCAGCCAGGGACTCGCCCTCGAAGACATGGCCGCCGCCCGCATCGTATACGACCGCGCCGTGGAGAAGGGCGTCGGACGCGATATAGATTTTTGAGGCAGGCCGAGCCTTCACCGTAATACATTTTCCATATGTCCCACACGGAAAAGAAAGAAGAGACGTGTACGGTCGGGGATCGGGGTCGTTTGGTTTTGCCGGCTTCGGTGAGGCGCGAGCTCGGCTTGAAAAAAGGCGACCGGGTCTCGCTCAAAGTGAACGCCGACGGTGAGATGAGGATCATTTCGCTTCGGGAAGTGGCGAGGAGGTTCCGCGGAGCGTACGCTCACCTCGCCCCCGGAAGAAGCCTCGTGGACGAGCTCATAGCCGAGCGGCGCGAGGAGGCTCGCCGGGAAGGCGAAGGTTTGTGAGTTCCGTGCTCGACGCTTCGGCTCTCCTCGCGTATCTCAAAGAGGAACCGGGGGGTGACATGGTCGAGGAACTTCTCGCCGAAAGCTCGAACATGAGCGCGGCGAACTGGGCGGAAGTCCTCTCCAAACTCGCGGAGGAAGGCGACGACATCTCACTCACCGTCGAGAGTTTCGAAGAAGAAGGGCTCCTCGGCGGGAACGTGATCGTCCACCCCCTCGACGAATCACAGGCGCGGCGCGTCGCCACCCTTCGCCTCGTCGTCGCCCGCGAAGCCGGACTCTCCCTCGCCGACCGAGCATGCCTCGCCCTCGCATACGCCCTCGACCTCCCGGCATACACCGCCGACGGCGCGTGGCGAAACGTGGACGCCGAAGTCGAAATACACCTCATCCGGTGAGGAGAGCGTGTTTCAGCATTTCAGCCAGTCAGCATTTCAGCGTGTCAGAAAAGCTGATCGGCTGACAAGCGCGGTTTCCGGCGGAAACCGCTTCACGGACTCGCCGTCGAGCCGCGCACGACGAGCTTCGTCGGGAGAAGCTCCGGCTCTCCGGGGTCTCCGCCTTCGAGGAGGGCGACGAGCTTCCGCCCGGCTTTGAGTCCTTTTTCGACGTGCGGCTGGTGGACGGTCGTGAGCGGCGGCGACGAACGCGCCGCCTCGGACACGTCGTCGAAGCCGACCATGGAGAGGTCTCCGGGGATGGAGAGGCCGAACCCCTTCGCCGCCTCCATCACCCCGAACGCGAGCTGGTCGGAGAGGGCGAGTATCGCAGTCGGACGCGGCTCTTTCGCGAGAAGCTCCTCGGCTGCGGCCTTCGCCTCCTCGGGGGTGTTCTCGGGGCATTCGTAAACCGGCACGTCCCCCCACGGAACCCCGGCTTTCTCGATGGCGGTTTTGTATCCCTTCAGCCGCGAGCGCGTGTCTTCGTTGTCGGCGCTCTCCTGGCGGGCGGGGTCGGCGAGTCCTCTGTCCGGCTCCAAAGTCAGTTTGAATGAGACGACGGCGAATCGGCGGTGGCCGAGTTCGGCGAGGTGTTCGGCGGCGGCCCTCGCGCCGCCTTCGTCGTCTATCCCGATGGAGGTCGCGCCGTCGCGCGACGGGTCGTCCACGAGCACGACGGGGAGTTTGCGTTCGATGACCGCGCTTATCACGGGGTCTTCGGCGGACACGCAATACACCACGAACCCGTCCACCGCAGCCGAAAGCACCGCCTCCGAACCACCGGAGAGTCCGTATCCGCCGGGGACGAGGAAGAGATTCAAACCCGCTTCCTCCGCCGCGAGCGAAACGCCTTCGAGGAACATGACCGCCGCCGGGTCGGTGAAAGCGTACGAGAGGCGATCCGCGTATAAAACCCCGATGGCGCCCGAACGCCGTCTCCGAAGACTCCTTCCCAAAGGATCCGGGCCGGAATACCCGAGCCGCCCCGCCGCCTCGAAAATCCTCTCCCGAAGCCCCTCCGAAAGCTGATCCGGGCGATTGTACGCGTTCGATACCGTCGCCACCGATACCCCAACCTCCGCCGCAACCTCCTTCGACGTCGCCCTCCCCTCCCCACCTTTCTTCTTTTTTCGCGGCTCCGGGTTGACTCCCATGTTCTCGATGGTATCTTACTTAAACGATTCAGTAAAACGTTTCAGCGAATCGGCGAAGAGAGTGAGGCATCGGGATGTATGGTGGATTGACGTTGATGGAGCGTGTGGACCTCGACTTCGCCCGCGCTCGCCGGAGGGCGTTTCGAAATCGTCTCATGAGGCGACTTCGCGGGGATTCAGAGAGAAACCACCTCCTCGACTTCGATGAGGAGAGAAGAAAGTCGGGGGCGTCGGTCGGGCGGAGGATCGGGCGAAAGACCGTCGAGGTCGAGAGAATCGTCGGGAGCGTCGGGCGGAGCGAAGACTTCGACGGGCGTTTCATGCCGACCACCGCGAAGCTCCGGGGGAAATGGGAAAATGCGGACCGCGAATACCATCGCGGCGAAGCGCACCGTACTGTGAGCCTGTGCAAAATCGGGGAAGATTACTACGTGAGCGACGGGAACCACCGCGTCTCGGTCGCCCGCTTCCACGCGGTCGAGATGATCGACGCCGAAATAGTCGAGTTCCGACCGCTCAAGAACGGAGTCTCGAAGAAAGAACGTCCGCCGCGCCGCAAAAATCCCGCAATGGCCGGGCAAGCGTGAGAAACCCGCCGGGAGCCTCGATCCCCGGCAAATCCAATAAGCTGCCGACGAAGGAGGCACACATGGGGCAAACCACGAAAAACTGGTGGCGAAACGGAGCCATATACCAAATATACCCGCGCTCGTTCATGGACGGGAACGGCGACGGGGTCGGAGATCTCCCCGGCATCACCGGAAAGCTCGAATATCTCTCGAACCTCGGCGTGGACGCGGTGTGGCTCTCCCCCATCTTCCCCTCCCCGATGGCGGACTTCGGATACGACGTGGCAGACTATACGGACATCCACCCCATGTTCGGAACATTGGACGACTTCGACGCGCTCGTGGCGAAAGCACGTTCGCTCGGCCTCAAAGTGCTTCTCGACTACGTACCGAACCACACCTCCGACGAGCATGAATGGTTCGTGGAGAGTCGCGCGTCGCGGGGGGATCCGAAACGCGAATGGTACATATGGCGGGATGCGAAGGACGACGGCTCGCCGCCGAACAATTGGGAAAGTTACTTCGGCGGCCCGGCGTGGGAATGGGACGAGGCGACCGGGCAATATTATCTCCATCTCTTCGACAAGAAACAGCCGGACTTGAATTGGCGGAACCCCGAGGTGCGCGAGGCGATGTACGACGCTATGCGTTTCTGGTTCGACCGGGGCGTGGACGGACTGAGAATCGATGTTCTCTGGCTCCTCGTAAAGGACGAAGAGTTCCGCGACAATCCAGTCAATGAGGAATGGAAGGACGGAGACTTCCTCCCGAGCCGACAGAGCCGCGTGTATTCCGAGGATCGCCCCGAGACGATGGAGATAGTGCGCGAGATGCGCTCCGTCGCCGAGGAATACGAAGAGAGCCGCGTCCTCGTCGGAGAGATATATCTCACGCTCGAACGCCTCATGGCGTATTACGGTGGAGAAACCCTCGACGGCGTGCAACTTCCTTTCAACTTCGGCCTCGTCCTCCTCGAAAACTGGGACGCGAAGTCCGTGAGAAGTCTCGTGGACGAGTACGAGGCGGCTCTTCCGGGCGACGGAGCGTGGCCGAACTGGGTGCTTGGAAACCACGACATGCCCCGCATAGCGAGCCGCGTCGGAGAAGAGAAAGAACGCCTCGCGGCGATGCTCCTCCTCACTCTGCGGGGAACGCCGACGATGTATTACGGGGATGAGATCGGGATGAAAAACGTCGAAGTCCCGCCCCATCTCGCCCACGATCCGCAAGGAAAAGTCCACAAAAGCTACGGTCGCGACCCCTTCCGAACCCCCATGCAATGGAACGCAGAGAAAAACGCCGGATTCTCGAACGCCGAACCGTGGCTCCCCGTCGCCGGCGACCACCAAAAAGTGAACGTCGAGGCGCGGGAAAGCGACCCGTCGTCCACGCTCTCGCTCTATAAAAAGCTCCTCGGATTTCGGCGGGTCTCGACCGCGCTCGGCCTCGGAGCATACTCCTCGCTCGACGGCATGCCGGACGAGTGCTTCGCGTATCTTCGCGAGCATAAAGGGGAGAAGCTCCTCGTCGTTCTCAACTTCTCGGGCGAAGAAGTCTCCGCGCCGCTTCCGGAGGGCGGGTGGCGCGTCGAGGTTTCCACGCGCCTCGACCGGGAAGAAAAAGCGAGTGGCGTCGTCGAGATGAGGCCGTACGAAGGCGTGGTGATGAGCGAAGGATGAGCATGCGCGGGACACGGGCGGGGGCCGCAAGGTTCGCTGTACTCTCGATCTTCTTCCTCACCGGGTTCGGGTTCGCGAACTGGGTCGTGAGGATCCCCGCCGTTCAGGGAAACCTCGATCTCAGCGAGGGTCTTCTCGGGCTCGCGCTCCTCGGACTCGCCGTCGGCTCGCTCGCGGCGATGCCGACCATCGGGGGGTTCGTCTCGCGCTTCGGGAGCCGCCCCGTCGTGTGGACGACGGCCATAGCATTCCCCGTCGTGCTCCCGCTCCCCTCCTTCGCGGGCGGGCTCGCGGGCCTCTTCATAGCCCTCTTCGTCATGGGCATGATGCACGGCGGCCTCGACGTGGCGATGAACGCGCAAGCCGTCGCCGTCGAGAAGGAGTACCGCAGGCCCATCATGTCCACCTTCCACGCCCTCTTCAGTCTCGGCGGCCTCGTCGGGGCGGTCGTCGGGGGCGTCGTCGCGGAACTCGGAGTCGGGGTCATGACCCATCTTCTCGGAGCGGCGGCGGTCATCGCCGTCGGGATGTTCCTCGCGTGCCGGATGCTCCTCCCCGCGTCGGCGGACGTCTCGGAGAGCGGCGCCCCGGCATTCGCGAGGCCGACGAAGGCGCTCCTCGGGCTCGGGATCATCTCCTTTTGCGTCCTCGTTGGAGAGGGCGCGATGGCCGACTGGACCGCGGTGTATTTGAGCGGGACGCTCGACACCGGGGCGGGTTTCGCCGCCGCCGGATTCGCCGTCTTCTCGCTCATGATGACCATCGGACGCTTCACCGGGGATCGCCTCATCGCCCGCTTCGGAGCGAAGCGGCTCGTCCGAACGGGAGCGACGGTCGCCGCCGTCGGACTCGGAACATCCCTCGCGTTTGGAAACGAATACGCCGCGCTCGTCGGCTTCGGGTGCGCGGGCATCGGGTTTTCCATCATCTTTCCCGCCGCCCTCTCCGCCGCCGGACGCTCGAAGGACTCCGCCCCCGGCCCGGCGCTCGCCGCCGTCGCCACCGCCGGATACTTCGGCTTCCTCGTCGGCCCGCCGTCCATCGGCTTCGCCGCCGAACTCCTCGGCCTCGGAGGCGCGCTTTATATCGTCGTGGCGTTGAGCGCGCTCGTCGCCGTCCTCGCGAAAGCCGTCGGAGACGGCGCGAAATGAAGTCGGCTGACATGCGGCGAGCGAGGCGGGAAGAGCGGCGAAAGTTCACACCATGTCCGGCCCTTCCCGCGCACATTTCTCTCGAAGCGCTCCTCGGGCGATGGAGCCACCGAAACGCTCCGGCGGGAGGTTCCATCGAGAGTTCGCCACGACGATGTGGGAGGATGGACGAATGCGAAGAATCAAAAGTGAAAGGCTCCGTCGGCGACATCCCACCCGGTATCCGCCGACCGGAAAAGCCTTTCCCGGAACGTGAATCCCGATGCCTGAAACCTCAAATCGGAGGATAATCTTGACTGACGAAGCCACTCGAAGCGCGAAAGGGACGTACGAGCCGGTCGGGGACGCGACGCTCGCCGACCATGATGGACGGAGCATGCGCTTCGTATCCGGGACGACGACCGTGGAGATCACCGCCCTCGCCCCTGACCTCTTCCGCGTCGGAGCCTTTCCGAACGGAAGAACACCGGATTATCGCTCGGAGGCCATATTCAAGGACGAATGGCCCGCCGATGTCGGAGCCTCGCTGGAAAAGACGGATTCGGGCTTCACACTCTCAACCGGGGAGGCGACGGCGGAGATAAAGACAAATCCGCTTCGCATCTCCTTCGCCGACGCTTCGGGACGGAGCTTCGCCGCCGACGATGAAAAGCTCGGGATGGGGTTCTTCCGAACGCCCGGCTCGGACGTGTTCACGAAGCCGCTCGGAGACTCGGTGAGGCTCCACAAAAAGCGCGAGCCCGGCGAGCGTTCGTTCGGGTGTGGGGAGCGGACGGGCGGCCTCGACAAAACGGGGACGAGCCAGACTTTCTGGAACGTGGATCCCCCCTCCGGCCATACCGACGCCTTCGACAATATTTATTCGTCCGTCCCATTCACCCTCTCGGCGACGGACGGGAAGTTCCACGGCCTCCTCTTCGACAACACGCACCGCGTCGAGTTCGACCTCGGGAAGAATGATGGAGAACTCTCCACCTTCGAGGCTCGGGGCGGCGACCTCGTATATTACGTCTTCGCCGGGCCGACCCCGAAGAAGGTTCTCGAAAGATACACCGAACTCACCGGGCGGATCCCGATGCCCCCGATGTGGTCGCTCGGAAACCATCAATGCCGGTGGAGCTACGAGACCGCCGAAGAAGTGAAAGACATCGCCCGAAACTTCCGCGAATGGGATATTCCATGCGACGTCATATATTTAGACATCGACTATATGGACGGATACCGCGTCTTCACGTGGAACGAGGAGGATTTCCCCGAGCCGCATAAGCTCATCGGCGAACTCGGCGAGGACGGGTTTCGGGTCGTCACCATCGTGGATCCCGGCGTGAAGGCCGACGAAAATTATTCCGTGTACACCGAGGGGCGCGAGCGAGGTTTCTTTTGCCGGACGAGCGAAGGCGGGGAGTACCAAAACGCGGTGTGGCCCGGCATATGCGCGTTCCCGGACTTCACGAGTTCGGCGGTTCGGAGGTGGTGGGGCGAGAACCATAAAACGCTCCTCGACGCGGGTATCTCCGGCGTGTGGTGCGACATGAACGAGCCGGCCCTCTTCGTTCCGAAGGGGGCGACGATGCCGGACGACGCCGTGCATCCCGGCGATGGGGAGCCGAAACGCCACGGGCAAATCCACAACACGTACGGCTCGCTGATGGCGAGGTCGGTTCGGGAGGGGCTTCTCGCACTTCGTCCCGAGAAGCGTCCGTTCGTCATCACTCGGGCGGGGTATGCGGGAATGCAAAGGCATGCGATGCAATGGACGGGCGACAACTCGTCGTGGTGGGATCATTTGTGGATGAGCATGCCTCAGCTTCAAAACCTCGGCCTCTCCGGGGTCGCGTGGGCGGGGGTGGACATCGGCGGCTTCTTCGACGACTCGAACGGGGAGCTTCTCGCCCGCTTTACCGAGTTCGGGGTTTTTCAGCCGTTTTGCCGGAACCACTCGGCGAAGGGGACGGCCTCACAGGAACCGTGGGCCTTCGGGGAGCCGTACGAGTCGGTGTGCCGGGACATGATCAAGCTCCGCATGCGCCTCCTCCCGTACCTTTATACGCTCTTCGAGGAGAGCCACCGCACCGGAGCGCCGATCCTCCGCCCCCTCCTCTTCGAGTACCCGGAGGACGAGACGACATACGCCCTCGACGACGAGTTCCTCCTCGGGGACGCTCTCCTCATAGCCCCGATCACACGCCCCGGCATCGAGCATCGGTCGGTGTACCTCCCGGAGGGGACGTGGTTCCATTTTTGGACGGGCGAGAGGTTCGAGGGCGGACGGCACATCCTCGCCCGCGCCCCGCTCGGCGAACCCGCGATGTACGTGAAGTCGAACACCGCCGTCCCGATGGGGCCGGAGAAAATGCACACGGGCGAGAAGGCGGGCGCCCCGATCACATACCTCATCCACACCTCGGAAGGACGCGGCGAGGCGACGCTTTACGAGGATGCGGGCGAAGGCTTCGGCCACGAGAGCGGCGAGTATGCGAGGCGAAAAATCTCGTGCGAAACGGCGGCGGACAATATGACCATCCGCCTCGGGGAGCGCGAAGGCTCTTTCGTCCCGGAGAGGTCGGAGGCGCGCGTCGAGCTTCGCGGGGTCGGGCGCGAACCGCGCAAAATATCTGTGGACGGCGAAGAGTCCACCTTCGAGAACGAAGCGAACCGCCTCGTCATCACACTCGCGGAGCACGCGGAAGAAGCCGTCATCGCCGTCGAATTTTAGGGGCAACTTCGGGCTTTCCTCCCGGCGGAGGCATTCCACTTTGCGAAGATGCCCCGCCGGGTCGCGTCTCTTTTTGTCGGTGCGCGCACCATCTTCGGGTAAGCGAAATCGTCGAAGTTCGCACGAACGCACACGAGGTACGAACCCAAAAAGCTGACGAGCGAAGCCGCTTTATCCGAAGACGGCGGGAGTGAGGCCGGGGTCGGTGAAGTCGCGGAAGGCGGCGAAGGCTCCGACTTTTTCGAGGGTCTCCGGGGCGTGGGTCGAGGCGATGCCGACGGTCGGGATTCCGGCGGCGGTGGCGGATTTTATGCCCGATGTCGAGTCTTCGAAGGCGATGGCATCCGTCGGTGGAAGACCGAGGATGTCGAGTGCCATGAGGTATGGGGCGGGGTCGGGCTTTCCGGCTCCGGCGTCTTCGGCGAGGAAGATCCGGTCGAAGTCGGCTTCGAGGCCGAGCGCGTCCATGACGGCGAGGGCGTTCGGTTTCGGAGCGTTCGTCACGAGGGCGATGGACATGTCCGACGCCTTTCCGCGGGCGATGATTTCGTGGAGTCCGGGGGTCGCTTCGAGGGTGTGTACCCGGCTCCGGAAGTCCACTTCCTTTTCCTCGACGACCCTTCGCCTCTCTTCCTCGGAGAGATCGGGCATGAACTCGGCGGCTATGTCCGGGTTGAGGCGACCGCTTATGTTCTTCTCGTAAAACGACCAGTCAACGTCGTAGCCGCGGGGGGCGAGCATCTCGGCCCACGCCGGATGGTGGAGCGAGTCCGTCTCGGAGACGGTTCCGTCGAGGTCGAAGAGAAGGGCTTTATACAATTAATATCCCCCGTATATGATCATGTTCAGTGCGCGGGTGACGATAAGGAGCGAGCCGATATAAAGGAGGATGGCGAGGTGGCCGCGCTCGCTGTTTTTGCGAAGCGGACTCGTTTTGTATTCGGCCATCGCGAAGGGGAGGCTGACGGCGCAAAGTCCCCATATCCAGTAAAAGATGAGATACCGCACGAAATCCCCCTCGTACGGGAAGACCATCGCCCACGTGAACGCCCCCGTCACGAAAGCGGCGATGGAGATGGAGACAACGAACAAAACCTTGTTCGCCCGCCGCCTTCTCCCCCACGCGAGCCAGTTCATAAAGACCCCTCGAAGGCCGCTCGACGCGCTTTTCACACTTAACGACTTCATAGCGGATATGTTAGCAGCGAGGGGAAGCCTTTCCGGTAAAGCGGTTCTCATGCGGCCTCCGGCTTCACCGATATGACCTCCCCACCCGTCATTTTCGCGAGTTCGTCCGGCGAGAGCGCGAAGACGGCGTGGGTGTGTCCGGCGGCGGCCCACACCTCGCGGTGGCGAAAGAGGTCTTCGTCGACGAACGTTTTTATATCCTCGGCGTGGGCGAGCGGGGGTACGCCGCCGATGGAGAAGCCCGTCCTCGACTTCACGAACTTCGCGTCGGCGCGCTCGACGCCCTCCCCGGCATGGGCTTCGACCTTCGCTTCGTCCACGCGATTGTCGCCGCTCGCGACGACGAGGATGGGGGTTTCGCTTTCCCGTCCCACGAAAACGAGGGACTTCACGATTTGCGCCACCTCGACGCCGAGGGAGTCGGCGGCCTCCTTCGCGCTCCGGGCGGTCGCGTCGAGGGCGACTATTTCGTTCTCGAAGCCCGCCTTTCGGAGGGCTTCCTCGACCCGCATGACGCCCGCCTTCCTCGAAATGTCTCCGGCCAAACCGTTCCTCGTTTCCGCTTTTAGAGGTATCCGGGGAAATATTAGCGGAAATTTCGGCCAAATTGACACCGTACTTTATGACAGTCGTAGAATACGTCTTCGGTACATTGTCCGGGTCTCTTCGAGGACGGAACATACGGGCGAAGGCAAGCGTCGCGGGGAGGTTCGAGGTGTCGAGGCGGAAAGCAATGCGGGTTCCGGGCGGATGCTCCGCGCCCCTCGATGCCCGTCGGGCCGGAGGGAAATGGCGCCGCGCGAAGCGGAGCGATATGCCGTGAGGAAGCTCCTCATACTTTGCTGCTCGATCGTGCTCGTGGACACAGTATTCCACGCCGCGCTCGTGCCGCTCATCCCGTACTTCACCGGGGAACTCGGCCTCTCGAAGCTCGAGGTCGGGATTTTGACGGGGGCGTTCGGGGCGGGGGTTCTCGTCGGCTCGGTTCCGGGCGGATACCTCGTGGCGCGGGCCGGGGTGAAGGCGGCGGCGATCGCCGGTTTCGCTATTTTCTCGGCGACGAGCATGATATTCGCGTTCGCCGGGAGCGAGTGGCTTTTAATCGCGGCTCGGTTCGGGGAGGGGTTCGGGAGCGCGCTTTCGTGGGTCGCGGCGTTCACGTGGCTGGTACGAAGCGCGCCGGAGGAGAGGCGCGGCGAGGTCATCGGGACGCTCATGAGCGCGGCGGTCGTCGGGGCTTTGCTCGGCCCCGTCGTCGGGAGCGCGGCGGCGATCTTCGGCATCGCCCCGACCTTCGTGACGGTCGCCTTCGTCGGGGCCGCCATCGGGGTGTGGGTTTATTTGACGCCCGCGCCCGAGCCGGACGCATACAGCCCCTTCCTTCCGATGCTCGGGAGAATGCTCCGCCCCGGCCTCGCGGTCGGGATGTGGTTCATCATGCTCTCGCCGCTCATTTTCGGGGCGCCGATCATACTCGCACCGCTCGCCCTCGATGGCCTCGGATGGGGGGCGGCGGCCATCGGTGTGGTGTTCCTCGTGGCGGCGGCGTTCGAGGCCGTGATACAGCCGCTCGTCGGGAAGTGGTCGGATCGGGCCGGATACAAACCGCCCCTCGTCACCGGACTCATAGGCGCGATCGCGATACTCCTCGTCTTCCCGTGGGCGG
>JACCWD010000183.1 GCA_013697825.1 Rubrobacter sp. | reverse complement strand
ACTAAGAACCGGAGCGAAGCGACCCGACTGGAAGGAGAGACCCATGATCCCCGGCTCCGACGAACACCTCCGCCTCCTCGAAGTCGCGCGCGGCGAACGCCCCGCCGACCTCGTCGTTCGCGGCGGAACCATCGCGAACGTGTATTCCGGCGAGTTCCTTCCCGGACACGTCGCGGTGAGCGGCGGGCATATCGCGTACGTCGGGAACCGCGAGGGGGACATCGGGGATGAAACGGAGGTCATTGACGCAGGCGGCATGACGATCGCGCCGGGGTACATCGAGGCCCATAACCATCCGTGGGCGATGTATAACCCGTCGAGCCTCATCGAGGGCGTCCTCCCGCTCGGGACGACGACGCTCGTTGCGGATAATCTTTTCTTCTTCATGCAAATGGGCGTGGACGGACTTTCGGCGATGATGGACGACCTCCGCGACGCGCCCCTCGATTATTTGTGGGTCGCCCGGCTCGCCTCGCAGGCGAAGTTTCCGGGCGAGCGGGGGATGTTCGCCTGCGAGAAGATTCGCCGCCTCCTCGACCGCGACGACGTTATCGGCACCGCCGAGGTTACGCGGTGGACGGCCCTCGCCTCCGGCGACGCGGACATACTCGCGGGCATCGCCGAGGCGAGGTCGCGCCGGAAGAGGTCGGACGGGCATACCGGAGGGGCTTCGGAGGCGCGTCTCCCCGCGCTCGTCGCGGCGGGCATCGACGCCGACCACGAGGCCATAACGAAAGAGGAACTCCTCCACCGCCTCCGCTTCGGGCTGTGGGCGATGATGCGCCATTCCTCGCTTCGCCCCGACCTCCCGGAGCTCCTCCGGGCCGTCGTCGAGGACGGCGTGGACACCCGCCGCCTCATGATGACGACCGACGGCCCGAGCCCCGAGCATCTCGCCGAGGGCGGCTTCGTGGACGGCATGCTCCGCCTCGCCCTCGAGAACGGGGTTCCTCCGATGACCGCGCTCCAAATGGTGACGGTGAACCCGGCGACGTGGCTCGGCCGCGACCACGAGACGGGCGGCCTCGCCCCCGGAAGGCGGGCGAACATCCTCCTCCCGAACCTCGAAGACTTCCGGCCCGAACTCGTCATCTCCGGTGGGAAGGTCGTCGCGAAGGGAGGGAAACTCCTCGCCGAACTACCGAGACTCGACTGGGACGAATACGGGGCGCGGCCTCGCTTCGCGCCGAACCTCCCGCTCGATGACCCGGGTTTTTATCCGCCGCGGGCGAAGGGCGAAGAGGTGGAAATGCCGATGATGAAATACAAAGCCGCCGTCATCACGGGCCGCGAGGATCGGCGTTTCCCGGTTGAAGATAGGAAAGTCGTGGCGAATGGCGGGGCGATGTATGCCGCGCTCGTGGATCGGGGCGGGGGGTGGGTTTCTCGCGGCCTCGTCTCGGGGTTCGCCGACGGCGTCGAGGGCTTGGCAAGCACGTACAACAATACGACGCACCTCCTCGTCGCCGGAAGGGACACGGCAGCGATGGCCCTCGCCGCGACCCGCGTGAGGAAGATGGATGGCGGTGTCGCGCTCGCCGAGGGGGGGGAGGTCGTCTTCGAGTTCCCGCTCACGGTGTGCGGGATGATGTCCCGCGGCTCCTTCGACGAGAACGTGGAGGCGAACCGGAGGCTATCGGCGGAGATGAAGAAGCGGGGGTATCCTTTCCACGACATCGTGTACTCGCTCCTCTTCTTCACGTGCGATTTCCTTCCCTCCATACGCCTCACTCCGCTCGGCGTCATCGAGGTGAAGACGGGAAACGTGCTTTCGCTGTCGGAGGAAATCCCCGGCTGACTCCGTCGCGAGTCGCGGCTCCTCGCCCGGCTTTGTCTGGATACGGCGGAGCGCCCCACCACCGATGGAGGCGGAAAGACCGCGACTCGCGAAGCGCGCCTTTTATCCGAACGACGGATGCCGTATGACTCGCCGGGCGTCCACCTGTCCGGCATGTCCCGAAAATATCGCCGAATTATGCCCGAATGTACCTGTTTAAAACTTTTTCAGGAAACTATGACCGAAAATCTTGCATAAACAAATACAAACGGGTAAAATCGGAATTAAATAAAAATAATGATAGATTTCGAGGAGGTGTGGTATGTATGCGGAGGAGCGTCATAGGGTGATCGCGGAGAGTGCGGAGTCGGAGGGGCGGGTGGAGGTCGGTTCGCTCGCGTCGTCTCTCGGGGTTACGCCGGAGACTGTGAGGCGGGATCTCTCCCTCCTCGAACGGCGCGGGGTGCTTCGCCGAACCCACGGCGGGGCGGTTCCGGTCGGGAGGCTCGTCCCCGAGCGCGAAGTCTCCGAGCGCGTCGAGGCGATGGTCGCCGAGAAGCGGCGCATTGCCAAAGCCGCCCTCGAGTTCGTTCCCGAGCGCGGAACCCTCCTCCTCGACGCCGGAACCACCACCGGAGCCCTCGCCGAGATGCTCCCGCCCGACGGCGAACTCACCGTCGTCACGAACTCCGTCCCCATAGCCCACACTTTGTCGTCGAACCCGTCCGTGACGCTTTTCCTCACCGGGGGCCGCGTCCGGGGGCGCACGCTCGCCTCTGTCGGGGAACCCGCCACCACCTTCATAAAGAACCTCACCCCCGATGTCGTCTTTATGGCGGCGAACGGCGTGTCCGTCGAGAAGGGTCTCACCACGCCGGACATGGCCGAGGCGACCGCGAAAAGGGCGATGGTCGCCTCCGGGCGGCGCGTCGTGCTCCTCGCCGACCATACGAAGTTCGGCGAGGAGCATTTCGTGAAGTTCGCCGGGATCGAGGCCATGGACGCCATCATCACCGACGACGGGCTTTCGGAGGACGAGGCGAAGAAATACGAAGAGGCGGGGATCGAGGTGTTCCGGGCGTGATCCCCACCGTCACACCGAACCCGAGCCTCGATCTCACATACCGCGTCGGCTCCCTCGAACACGGAGCCGTACAAAGAGCCGAAGAAGTCTCCGTCGAAGCCGGGGGGAAGGGCGTGAACGTCTCACGGAACCTCGTTCGGAACGGGGTCGCATCGCGGGCCATCGTCCCCGTCGGGTGGGCGGAGGGGGAGAGGTTCCTCTCGCTCCTCTCCGGCTTCGAGGTCATACGGGTTCCCATCTCCGAGGACGTGCGGATGAACCTCTCGCTCGTCGAGCCGGGCGGCGTGGTGACGAAGATAAACGCGCCGGGGCCGAGGCTTTCGGCGGCGGAGATCGAGATTCTCGTCGAAGAGACCGCGAACGCCGCGAAGGACACCGAATGGCTCGCCGTGTGCGGGAGCCTCCCCGCCGGAACCTCCCCCGGACTTTACGCCACCCTCGTCGAAGTCGCCCGCGAGGCCGGATGCCGCGTCGCCGCCGACACGAGCGGCGAGTCCCTTCGCTCGTCCATCGAAGCCGAACCCGACCTCATAAAACCAAACCACGAAGAACTCGCCGAACTCGTCGGGCGAAAACTAAAAACCTTCGGCGACATCCTCGAAAGCGCGAAGGAGACACGCGCCGCCGGAGTGGGGAGCATACTCGTCTCCCTCGGCCCGGACGGCGCGATGCTCATCGAGGAAGCCGGGACATATCACGCCGAGACCCCGCCCTTCGTTGTGAAAAGCACCGTCGGCGCGGGGGATTCGCTCCTCTCCGGCTTCCTCGCGGCGGGCGGCTCGGGCGAAGCCGCGCTCGTCGAGGCCGTCGCGTGGGGAGCGGCGGCGGCGAAACTCCCCGGAACCACCGGCCCCGCCCCCGAAGAAATAAAGCGCGGGGAGGTGAAAGTGAGCGAAGCCATAGACATGCGAAGACCCCTCGCGGACGCATAAAAAGAAAGTTTGAAAACACGCCGGAAACACGAAAAGGAGAAAAAATGACCACCATCGACGAAATAACGAACGCGAACCTCGTCGCGCTCGACCTCGACGTGGACGGCCCGATGGAAGCCATCGACGCCCTCGCCGACCTCCTCGACAAAGACGGACGCCTCTCCGACAAAGACGCATATATCGCCGCCGCGCGGGCGAGGGAAGAAGAGACGGGCGGAACCGCGATGGAGATGGGAATCGCCATCCCGCACGCGAAGTCCGGCGGAGTCAAAGAGCCGGGCGTCGCCTTCGGGCGGACCGCCGCGCCGATCCAATACGGCGACGAAAAGGCCGACCTCATCTTCCTCATCGCCGCGCCGGACGGGGAAAACAATCTCCACGTGAAGGTTCTCTCGCAGCTCGCGAGGCGGCTCATCCACGAGAACTTCCGAACCTCGCTCCGGGAGGCGAAGACGGGAGAGGAAGTCATCGAGCTTATGCGGCGGGAAGTGAAATTGTAGGTTTCAGGTTTCAGGCTTCAGGAAAACCCGCTCCTCGAAACGCCTCCGACTCGGCGCAAGCCAAAGCCGGAGAGCGGAGGTTCGGAAATCCATCCGCCGAAAAACCTGAAACCTGAAGCCCGAAACCTGAAACCTCGAAGGAAAGGAGAAACATGAAGCTCATAGGGGTTACGGCATGTCCGACGGGGATCGCCCACAGCGCGATGGCCGCCGAGGCTTTGGAAACAGCGGCGGCGGAAAAAGGCCACGACATAGAAATCGAGATACACGGAGCGTCCGGGGCGGACTTCGTTTCGCCGGATGCGATCCGCGACGCCGACGCGATCATTTTCGCCACCGATGCTTCGGTCGCCGAGAAAGGCCGCTTCGACGGGAAGCCGAAGGTCGAGGTGAAGCTCCGCGAGGCCATCGACCGCCCCGGCGAAGTCGTCGAACGCGCCGAGAAAGCCGCCGAGAGCGGCGCGGCCGCGACGGCGGGCGAAAGCTCCGAGTCCGATGAGGACGAAGTCGTCCCGACCGGGGGTGGTGTGGGGCGGGCGGCGGAGGTTCGGCGGTGGCTCATGACCGGGGTGAGTTATATGATCCCGTTCGTTGTGGCGGGTGGGATTTTGATCGCGCTCGCCTTCGCTTTCGGGGATACGGTGACGGTTCCGGAGTCGAACGTTTATGAGGACTTTTCGCTCGTCGCGCTCATATATGAGATCGGGTCGCTCGCGTTCTCGATGCTCGTTCCGATACTCGCCGGGTTCATCGCGTATGCGATGGCCGACCGGCCGGGGATCGCGCCGGGCATCGTCGGGGGGCTTATCGCGAATGAGATCGGGGCCGGGTTCCTCGGCGGACTCGCGGCGGGGCTTCTCGCCGGGGCGACGATCATACTCCTCAAAAAGATAAAGCTCCCCGGCGGCTTCGGGCGGCTCATGCCGATCCTCGTGTATCCGATCATCGGGTGCCTCGTCGTCGGCACTTTGATGATCCTCGTGATCGGGGCGCCGATCGCTTCGGCGACAGTGGGACTTCAGAATTGGCTTCAAGGTTTGCAAGGGTCGAACGCCGCTTTCCTCGGCCTCATCCTCGGCGGGATGATGGCCTTCGACCTCGGCGGCCCGATAAACAAAACGGCGTATGCGTTCGCCATCGCGGGCCTCGAAGGCGGGGCTTTCGGGCCGATGGCGGCGGTGATGGCGGCCGGGATGGTTCCCCCGCTCGCGATCGCGCTCGCCACCGTCGTTCGCCCGAGGCTCTTCACCGCGCAGGAAAAGCGGGCCGGACAGGCGAACTGGGTGATGGGCGCGTCCTTCATCACCGAAGGCGCGATACCCTTCGCTGCCACCGACCCCCTCCGCGTGATACCCGCGATGATGGCGGGGTCGGCGACGGCGGGCGCGCTCTCGCTCCTCTTCGGGGCGACGCTCCGCGCTCCGCACGGTGGGATCTTCGTGATCGGGGTCATCGGGCAATGGCCGCTTTATTTGCTCGCCATCGCCATCGGGACGCTCGTGAGCGCGGCGGTCTTTATCATTCTCAAACAGTTCACCGGAGGCTCGGACGAGAAGGTCGCCGAAGCGACTTCCTGAAAACAAGCGGGGGAATCGGCGGCTCCGAAAACGCGGGGCCGCCGCGAATATAATTCGCCGGAAGGCGAAAAGGAGGAGAATCATGGTGGAGAGGGAAGTGGTCGTGGTTCCGGAGCAAGGCATACACGCCCGTCCGGTTGCGAGGATCGTGCAAGCCGCGAAGAAGTGCGAGTCGGACATCACAATGAGTAAAGACGGCATGGAGGTGAGCGCGAAAAGCTCGCTCCGCCTTACGACCCTCGGGGCGGTGAAGGGCGACACCGTCCTCATCCGGGCCGATGGCCCCGACGAGGAAGAGGCCATCGAAGCCATAGCCGCCATCGTGACGAGCGAGGAGGTATGACGGTGTCCGAGACCCGCGAGACTCGACTCACCGGAGTCGCCGCCTCCGACGGAGTCGCCGTCGGAAAAACCTTCGTCCACACCCCCGGCCCCCTCACACCGGATCGCGAAACCATCGAACGCGGCTCCGAAAAGTCCGAACTCGCCCGCTTCGACGAGGCCGTGAAAATCGTCGTCCGAAAACTGACGGAGACCGGGGAGAGCCTCACCGCCTCGGGGAATGAAAAAGAGGCCGAAATCTTCGAGGCGCACATCGAGTTCGCCGAAGACTCCGAACTCCGCGACGAGGTCGAAGCGCGGGTGAAAAGCCTCGAAAGCCCGGAGGCAGCCGTCCTCGCCGTCGGCGAGGAGTTCGCGGCCATGATCGCCGCGATGGACGACGAGTACATGGCCGCCCGCGCCGATGACGTGCGCGACGTGGCGAGCCAAATCGCCGCCGAACTCATCGGATGCGAAGCAGCGGGCCTCGAAGCCCTCGACCGACCGTCGGTCATCCTCGCGAAGAGCCTCGCGCCCTCGGACACGGCGCGTATTCCGAAAGGCAAGGCTCTCGGGTTCGTGACGGCGGAGGGATCGAAGACTTCGCACGTCTCTATAATGGCCCGCTCGATGGGCATCCCGGCGGTCGTCGGAGTGGGGGAAATCCTCGAAGAGACACTCGGTGCGGAGACCGTCGCCGTGGACGGAACCGAAGGGTATGCCGTCGCCGACCCCGGCCCGGACACGGTTTCGGAGTTCGAGGCGAAAGCCGAAGAGGTCGCCACCGAGAATGCCGCACTCGAAGAGTTCAAAAACGTCGAGGGCCGCACGAAGGACGGGACGCGAATCGAAATCTCGGCGAACCTCGGCTCGGCGAAGGAGGCGAAGGACGCCATCGCGTACGGCGCGGAGGGAGTCGGACTCTTTCGCACGGAGTTCCTCTTCATGGAGCGCGACGAGCTTCCGACCGAGGACGAGCAATTCGAGGTTTACAAAGAGGCCGTCGAGGCTTTCGGAGAAAAGCCCGTCATCTTCCGAACCCTCGATGTTGGGGGTGACAAAGACCTCCCCGGTGTCGAGCAGCCCGTGGAGGAGAATCCGTTCCTCGGGTGGCGCGGCATCCGAATGTGCCTCGACGTGCCGGGGCTTTTCAAGCCGCAAATACGCGCCCTCCTTCGCGCCGCCGCCTTCGGAAACGCCAAAGTCATGTTTCCGATGGTCGCCGACGTATCGGAGGTCGTCGCGGCGAAGAAAGTCGTGGATGAATGCCGGGCGGAACTCGAAGCGGAAGGCGTTTCCTTCGGGGATATCTCCGTCGGGGTCATGGTCGAGACTCCGGCGGCGGCGGTGTGCGCTCATGTCATCGCCCCCGAGGTTTCGTTCTTCTCCATCGGGACGAACGACCTCGTTCAATACACGCTCGCCGCCGACCGGGGGAACGAGAAGCTCGAACATCTCCAAAGCGCCGACCACCCTTCCGTCCTCCGCCTCATCGGCATGACGTGCGAGGCCGCGAAGGACGCCGGGATATGGGTCGGCGTGTGCGGCGAGGCCGCCGGTGAGCCGGATCTCATGCCGAAGCTCATCTCTCTCGGCGTGACGGAACTTTCGATGAGCGCGCCTCGCATACCGCGGGCGAAGAAAGTGGTTTCGGAAGTCTTATACCGTTCCCGGTTTTTGACGGCACAATACACCCATGCCACACATAGACTACCCACATCTGATCGAAGAGAGCGAAGAGAGACTTGAGAAGCTCGAGAAACGTCACCGCTACACCCATCTGTTC
>JACCWD010000021.1 GCA_013697825.1 Rubrobacter sp. | reverse complement strand
CGCCTCCCGGATCAACTCGGCCTCGCTGAGACCCCGATCTTTGGCTATGCGCCCCAAAGAGGACTTGAGGTCTTCCGGCAAATATACAGTCGTTTTCTTCACGCCATACGTTTTACCATACGCCTAGTGCATCCTCAGGGAGGATTGTGTGTGATGAGCTATAGTGGCTTCCATGAAACCTCCAATATTTGTTCGGGAACTGTCGGAAAACGAGCGCGAACGGCTCGAAGCCGGGCTGCGCTCCAAAGACGCCTTCGTCCTTCGGCGGTGCCAGATTCTTCTGGCAAGCGCCCGGGGGCTCTCTCCCCCGAAGATAGCCCAAAGCCTCGGGTGCGCCTCGCAAACGGCGAGGAACGCCATCCGCGCCTTCAACGAGAGGGGCCTCGACGCCCTCGTCCCCGGCCCACCCCGCCCCAAGCACGTACACGCCGCTTTCGACGGGAAGAGCGCGGAGAAGTTGCGGGAAATGCTCCACCGATGCCCGAGGGAGTTCTCTCGCGAGTCGAGCCTTTGGACTTTGGAGATGGCCGCCGACGTCGCTTTCGAGGAAGGACTCACGCCCGAGCGCGTCAGCGGGGAGACCGTCCGGGCTACTTTGTCGCGGCTGCTCGGGGTTCGGTGGATGCGGGCCAAGCGCTGGATCACCTCCCCCGACCCCCTGTACGAACGAAAAAAAGAAGGCGCGACCGTCTGATGGAGATCTCCGACGCCAACCCCCAGTGGGCAACGGGCTTCCAGGACGAATGCTGGTGGAGCCGGGAGGCTTTGCCCACCTTGAACGCCTGGGCCGAGGACGGAGAGCCGCTCCGCCTCGTCCAGCGGTCGGTCGCCAATGACGACCCGGAGCCGAAGGCCGTATCCTGCTACGGCCTCTACCTTCCCGAACTCGACGGACAGACGTGGCTGAGATTCGTGGATGGGAGACCCGTGAGCTCCATAACCACGCAGTTCCTCGGGTGGTGCTGCGAGAAACTCCAAACGGCGGGAAAGAAGTTCCTTTTGCTCGTCTGGGACAACGCCAGTTGGCACATCTCCAAGGAAGCCAGGAGATGGCTCGGAAAGCATAACCGCAAAGTCAAGGAGAGCGGGGAGGGGGTGAGGATCGTGAGTTGTCTCCTTCCGAAGCGAAGCCCGTGGCTCAACCCGATCGAGCCGAAATGGGTTCACGGAAAGAGAAAGGTGGTCGAGGCCGATGGACTGCTCGGGGCATACGAGCTTGCCGAGAGGGTGTGCCGAGTTTTCGGATGTCCTCATTACGAGCATCTCACCGTCCCACAAAATGTCGCCTGATTATGCACTAGCAGCGAGGGTAGCGCCGCACAACTTCTGCATCTGGCTCAATGACCGCCTCGGTCGCCCTCGACTTTCCTTCGCCGACTTGCTGGGGTGGTGATCTCAACAACTCACACCAAGCGTTTAATGATGTTCATATGGGCCGCCCTCCTCTCGGCGGCCTATCTCCTCGGATTCCTCGGCTGACAGCGACGATACGGAGAGATTTTACGGAGGTGGCGTAATGCGAAAAAGCGTGTCCGAATGGGGCGGCATCGAGGGAATTTTACGCGAGGTGGAAATTCCCGATGCCTCGCTCGTCGAGCAAAGAGTCGAGACGCCGCCCACCATAAAGGATATACGGAATGCGGTACGGGAAGCCCTCGCATCCGTGGAGATGCCGCGTGGCTCAGTGGCTATCGGCGTGGGGAGCCGGGGGTGTCTGGGATCGGGGCTGTCGTCGCCGCGCTCGTCGAGGTGCTCGGAGAGGCCGGAGCCTCGCCGTTCGTCGTCCCCGCGATGGGGAGCCACGGTGCGTCCACCGCCGAAGGACAAGCCGAGGTTCTCGCCCACCTCGGAGTGAGCGAAGCGAAGGTCGGCTGCCCGGTGCGGGCGACAATGGAGACCGTGGAGATCGGTCGTACTCCATCGGGTATCCCGGTGCATATGGATCGCAACGCCTACGAAGCCGATTCCGTCGTCGTGGTGAATCGAGTCAAGCCGCATACGGCGTTCCGGGGCGCGGTCGAGAGCGGGCCGACGAAGATGCTCGCCATCGGCTTCGGCAAGCAGCGCAGGGCGCACTCCATCCACTCCGCCGGATGGGGTAACATACACCACACCATCCCCGAGGCCGCGAGGGTCGCCGTCGAATCGGGAAAGGTCGCCTTCGGACTCGCCACCATCGAGAACGCCGACGAAGAGCCGTGCCGAATCGCCGCGATCCCCGCTGAGAAATTCGAGGAGGCCGAAGCCTCGCTCCTCGAAGAAGCGAAGCGAAACCTCCTCCGCCTCCCCTTCGACGACATAGACGTGCTCGTGGTGGACGAGATCGGCAAGAACATAAGCGGAGACGGCGCGGATCCGAACGTGACCGGAAGATACCCGACCCCTCACGCGAGCGGAGGCCCGAACGTCGAGCGGATGGCCTTCCTCGGCCTCACGAGGGAGACCGAGGGAAACGCGAACGGAGTCGGCCTCGCGGACGTGGTCACGGAAAGGCTCGCCTCGGGCATGAACCGCCCGGCCACATGCATGAACTCGCTCACCTCGACCGTGCCAAACACGATCCGGCTCCCGATGGTCATGTCCACCGAGCGGGACGCCGTCGCCGCCGCGCTCGTCATGTGCGCCGGAGTCGAGCCGAAAGATGCCCGCATAGTCCGCATCGAAAACACCATGAAACTCCGGCGCATGCTCGTCTCCGAGCCGCTCCTCCGCGAGGCGAACATCGAACTAGGAAGCCGCTGATTTAATCGAAGATGCATGGGGCGAATGCACGCCCGCGATCCCTTTCAGGCAGCGAGTCCGCTCCTCAAAACCTCGGCGAGTTCGGCGTTTCCCTCGCTCAGAACGAGCAGCCT
>JACCWD010000213.1 GCA_013697825.1 Rubrobacter sp. | reverse complement strand
GAACAGATGGGTGTAGCGGTGACGTTTCTCGAGCTTCTCAAGTCTCTCTTCGCTCTCTTCGATCAGATGTGGGTAGTCTATGTGTGGCATGGGTGTATTGTGCCGTCAAAAACCGGGAACGGTATAATTGCTGTGGAAGCCAAGAAAGTTGGCACTCTTTCAGACGCAAACCGCGGTGAGCTAAAGGGCTATTACAATGCGGTGACGACGATAAAACTCGGCATTCTGACCGACGGTCTTATCTACCAACTCTATAGCGACACCGACGAAGAGAATCTCATGGATGATGAGCCTTTCGCTGTCGTGGATCTGACACAAGTGGCACAGGAACATATTCCAGACGATGCATTAGACGCGCTCCTCAAACTTCGTCGCGGAACCTTCGATCCCGCCGATATTGGTGCCGACGCACGACGCAAAATCTATATTTCAGCCTACCTGGATACTTTGGAGAAAGCGTTTAAGGCTCCCGATGAAACCTTCATTAGAACCTTGATGGACGCGGCGGACATAGAAGGGCGCAGAACGAATAAGCTAATAGAAGAACACAAGCCCATCGTGTCTGAGGCCATGAACGCATTCTTTGACAAGAAGCTTCTGGAACGTGTCGGATTTGCTGAGCGAGAAGATCTGGTAAAGGTTCCAGCGATTGAAACGCAGCCTCCCGCCGCTAATCCAGACATCACCGAGCGACCCGATGATAAGCGCATCAAGGCAAACTCCTCGGATATAGTCACCACGGAGGCAGAGTTGGAAGTGTACGATTATTCTCGATACAGGCTTTCGTTTCTCATAGATCACGACGAAGAGCTTTTCACTAAGCTCGGCAACGTTTCCTTCCGAGACTTCAAAGGCATTTTCGCAGTTTTTTACAAACAAGATCGGAAAGGAAGACTTTTCAATTTTCGTGAAGGGTCGAATGGTGAGTATCGCTTTGAGTTTCCCGTAACCGGCGTGACCATGAAAGCAACTCACCTTTCCGAAATAGATTCAGAGTTGCTGACTGCATTCATGAGACGCATCGAAGAATTAGGCTGATGTCAAACTCTTCGAACTCTACAAACTAGCTAAACCTCCACCAAAACCGCATCCCCCTGCCCGCCACCCGAACATATCGCCGCGAGTCCCTTCCCTCCCCCACGCCTCTTCAATTCATAGCAAAGCGTCATGAGGATTCTCGCGCCGCTCGCCCCGATGGGATGCCCCAAAGCGACCGCGCCGCCGTTCACGTTGACTATCTCCGGGTCGACGCCGAGCATCTTCGTCGAGTGGACTGCGACGCTCGCGAACGCCTCGTTTATCTCCACGAGATTGAGATCCGACGCGCTCCATCCCGCCTTTTCGAGAACCGTCTTTCCGGCATTTCCGGGAACCGTGAGGAGATATGGCGGGTTCTCGGCGACCTTCGCGTGGGCGATTATTGTTCCGAGCGGTTCGAGATAGTTTTTCTCGGCGTATGATTCGCTCGCGAGAACCATCGCGCCCGCGCCATCGTTGACTCCGGGGGCGTTCCCGGCGGTGACGGTTCCGCCTTTTTCGAGGGGCTTGAGGGAGCGCATCGAGTCGAGGTCGGCGTCGTGGCGGATGGGTTCGTCGGCGTCCACGAAGGTGGTTTTTCCTTTTCGACCGGGGACTTTCACCCCGATCATCTCTTCGGCGAAGGTTCCGTTCTCCGTGGCTTTGCTCGCCTGACTGTGACTCCGGTACGCCCATTCATCCTGTGATTCGCGCGACACGCCGAGTTCCTTCGCGACCTCGGAGCCGAAGGTGAGCATTTGCGAGTCCTCGAAAGAATCGTAAAGCCCGTCGTACATCATCGAATCGACCATCTTCGCGTCGCCCATTCGCGCCCCCCACCGCGCCTTCGGGACGAGGTACGGGGCGTTCGACATGCTCTCCATCCCGCCCGCGAGGATAACGGAGTGGTCGCCCGCTCGAATCAACGTCTCGGCGAGCGTCGCGCTCCGGAGTCCCGAAGCGCATACTTGATTCAATGTCTCCGTGGTCAATGAGAACGGGAGTCCGGCTTTCGCGTTCGCTTGCCGCGACGGGATCTGACCGACCCCGGCTTGCACGACGATGCCGAAGATGGAGTGTTCGATCTCTTCGTCCTCCACGCCGGAGCGGTCTATGGCTTCGCGGATGGCGATGGCGCCAAGCTCCGTCGCGCTCATCGGGGCGAGGCCTCCTCCGAACTTGCCGAATGGTGTCCTCGCCGCGCCTAAAATTACCGCTCTCTCCATTTGGAACCTCCGGGTATCGTAATCAGCGAGCCTAGTTTATCCGAAGTAGAATGGATCAAGGGAAAGCGACGAGGAGGAAGAATGTCGAACATCGGAAACTACGAGAGAACTTATGCGGGCTTCGAGTGGGAGACCCCGGACAAATTCAACTTCGGGCGCGACGTCATTGACGGGTGGCCGTCGGAGAAGCCGGCCATGATCTGGCTCGGGAGCGACGGCTCCGAACGCCGTTTGTCTTTCGGAGACTTCACCCGCCTTTCGAATAAATTTGCGAATGTCGCCAAAAACCTCGGAGTGAACAAAGGCGACCGGGTGATGGTGCTTATGGGGAAAATTCCCGAGTGGCACGCCATCATGATCGGGCTTCTCAAACTCGGCGCCGTCACCATTCCGTGCGCCCCCCAACTCCGCTCCTACGACCTCGGATTCCGGGCCGAACATTCCGGCTCCGTCCTCCTCGTCTCCGATCAATCCGACATCGAAGAGGCCGAGAAAGCGAATATGCCATCCGTAAAAAACCTCGTCTCCCTCGGAGCCGCGCGCGACGGATGGGAGTCGTATGAAACTCTCATGGACGATGCTTCGGAAGAGTTCGTCGCGGAGGACACTTCCGCATCGGACAATGCCTTCATGCTTTATACGTCGGGGACGACGAAGCATCCGAAGGGGGTCGTCCAAAGCCACGGATACACGCACGCAAAGCGGATGGAGGCGTTTTATTGGCTCGATCTCCAAGAAGGCGACCGCCTGTGGTGCACCTCCGGCACCGGGTGGGCGAAGAGCATATGGAACGTCTTCCTCGGCCCGTGGAGTGTGGGAACCGAACTCTTTTTCCACGAAGGCGGCTTCGACCCGGCGGAGAGGCTCCGGCTCATCGAGGAATACGACATCACCGTGCTCTGCCAGGCTCCGACGGAATACCGCCTCCTCACGAAGACGAAGGAACTCGAAAACGCCGGCCTCTCGAAGCTCCGCCATGTCGTCTCGGCCGGAGAACCATTAAATCCACCCGTCATCGAGAGGTGGAAGGATCTCCATAACTTCACGATATACGACGGGTACGGGCAGACGGAGAACACGCTCCTCGTCGGGAACTTTCCCGGCGTGGAGGTCCGGCCCGGCTCGATGGGGAAGCCCTCGCCCGGCTGCGACGTGAAGATCATAGACATGGATGGCAACGAGTGTCCCGACGATGAGCCGGGAGACATCGCGCTCTCGGGGGAGATACCCGTTCTCTTCGAGGGATACTGGGAGCAGCCGGAGGAGACGAAGGCATGTTATCGGGGCGAGTATTATTTGACCGGGGATCGGGCGTACCGCGACTCCGACGGGTATTTGTGGTTCGTGGGGCGTTCGGACGATGTGATACTTTCGGCGGGGTACCGGATCGGGCCTTTCGAGGTCGAAAGCGCGCTCATCGAGCATGAGGCCGTCGTCGAGAGCGCGGTGGTGGCGAGTCCCGACGAAGACCGAGGCTCCGTCGTGAAGGCGTTTGTCGTTCTCGGAAAAGACTATTCGCCGTCCGATGAGCTTGTAAAGGAATTGCAGGACTTTTGCAAGACGCACACGGCTCCGTATAAATATCCCCGCAAGATCGAGTTTGTCGCCGATTTGCCGAAGACTACGAGTGGAAAGATCCGTCGCGTCGAGCTTCGCCAGAGCGAGACATCGAACGCTTGAACGAGGCTGGCCTCCGCAGACTTTCGGGCGAGGCTTTTTGCTATCTGACAACCGTCGGAAGAAAAACGGGCCGTCCACACGAGATCGAAATATGGTTCGCCGTCGCCCCGGATGGTGATGCTTTATACATGCTCTCCGGTGGACGCGACCACTCGGACTGGGTGAGGAATTTGATGAAGGAGCCGAAGGTTCGCATACGCATCGCCGACGAAACGTTCGATGGCTCCGCCCTCGTCATCGAGGGCGGAGACGAAGACCCGCTCGCCCGCGACCTCCTCGTCGAGAAGTATGAAAGGAAGCCGGGGAAGCTCTCCCGTTGGCGCCAGAGGTCGCTTCCGGTGCGCGTGGGATTTTCGTCGTGAAACAAAGAGCCGCCAAATCCGACGATGCCGCAGCGATCACCCGCATATACAACGAAGGCATCGAAGACCGCATCGCCACCTTCGAGACCGAGCCTCGCTCCACCGAGGAGGTGCGCGAGAGGCTGGAAACACAATATCCGGCCGTCGTCGTCGAAGACGAGGGGAAAGTCGCCGCCTTCGCGTGGGCTTCGGCGTATAGCGACCGCGAATGCTATTCGGGGGTCGTGGATTTCTCGGTATACGTGGATCGAAGATATCGGCGGAGGGGGGCCGGACGGACGGCGATGGGGGCGCTCGTAAAAGCCGCCGAAAGCGCCGGGATATGGAAGCTCACCTCGAAGGTGTTTATTGAGAACGCGCCGAGCCGGAGTCTCCTCGCCTCGCTTGGATTCAGAGAGATCGGCATCCACGAGAAGCACGCGAAGCTCGACGGCAAATGGCGCGACGTGGTCGTTGTGGAGCGCATCATCCCGGCGAACCTCTCATGAAGAAGGAGCGTTCGCCGGGGAGGGTTTGCCCGGTATGCGGCTACACTTCCGTCCAAACGACTACGTTGAAGGCCGCGTCCTCCGGCATCTCGGCGCGATCCTGGTTGAAGATCGCCCACTGCCCGCGCCCGGGGTCGTACCAGACGCCGACGGGGTGGCCGTTGTAGGTGCCGCTGTCTTCTCCGGGGTTCCAGTTTTGGGTCGCCAAGAGGAGGGCGTCCGGCTCGCCGTTCACGAGCGGGTCGTCGAGGTATGTACTGTTGCCGGACACGCTCTCGGGCGTGGCGCGATGCACGAACATGCCCGCGGGGCTTGCGGGCTGCTCGACTTCGCCCTCGGCCGCCGATTGGCTCGCCGGCTGGTTGGATGCTCCAATGGCTTCGAGAGGCTGGGCGGAACCGTAGAAGCCGAAGGCCAGGATGCCGAGCACGACGATGGACGCGAATAATGCCAAGAGCGCGCCCCACCTCCGGCGGCCCTTCCCCCGGCGCTTCCCGATCCTCCTCGTGTGCATCGTAGCGGTTTCGGGGCTTTGGCCGCGCCCTCCCGCCGAAGCAGCCCCCTCCGCAGCGAGCGGCGCGGCGTCAGCCCCGATCTCCTTGAGGTCTTCCATGAGTCCCGCGGCGTCCTCATAGCGATCCTCGGGCCTCTTGGCGAGGAGTTTCACCACTGCGGCGTTGATGGCCTCCGGGATCGAGGGGTCCACGTCCCTCGGCGGCCGCAGCGGCTCGTGGACGTGCTGCGCCACCACGGCGACCGGGGTGTCCGCGTCGTAGGGTCGTTGCCCGGTGAGCATTTCGTAGAAGACCACGCCCAGCGAATACAGGTCGCTTCGAGGCCCGAGGCTCCCCCCCGCGCCCTGCTCGGGCGACATATAGTCGGCGGTTCCCAGAACCATCCCGAAGGCAGTGTCCGAGGAGGCTGACCGGGCGATGCCGAAGTCCGCGACCTTTATGTCGTCCGTCCGCGTAACGAGTATGTTCTGCGGCTTTATGTCCCGATGGACGATGCCGCTGGCGTGCGCGGCGCGAAGGGCATCGGCGATCCGCAACGCCGTAGTCGCGGCCTCGCTCGGAGGCAAAGCCCCCTTCTCGAGGAGGCGCTCCTTGAGCGTCCCGCCTTCCACGCACTCCATGACTGTATAGTATGCTCCATCCTCGGAGCATCCCATATCATGGACTTGAACGATGCGAGGATGCGAAAGGGAGGCCGTGCTCCAAGCCTCCTGGCGGAAACGCTTCACGAATTCCTCGTCGTGGGCGTATTCCTTCCTGAGTATCTTGATCGCGACTTCACGGCGCAGGATGTGGTCGCGGGCACGGTACACGTCGGCCGCCCCCCCGGACCCCAGAAAACCCGAGAACGTGTAGCGATCCTCCACAATGGTTCGTTGTGCCGTCAAATTAATATCTCCCGTGCGTCCGACACCGGAGCATCCGACGCTACCGTATCAATGCTTACATTCCGTGATACGTATCTCGGCCCCCCTCCGCTCACAACAACGGCGTCCGTCCCGGCAAAATGGTTCAATGTATGCAAACCGCCGAGCACGAAGGGAAGTCTTCACGGACAAGCCTGTAAACTCGCGCCCATGCGCGGCGACAGGAAAAGAGATTCGCCGGAGAAACTCTGCCCGGTGTGCGGTCGTCCGTTCGCGTGGCGAAAGAGATGGGAGAAAAACTGAGAGTCGGTCGTTTATTGCTCGAAACGGTGCCGCTCGGAGGCAAAGGGCGGAAGATGACGCGGAACACGGTTGACGGCTTCGTGCCTTTCCTTGTCGGCGAGTCGTGAGGTCGTGATCCGCTTCGCGGGTCGGGAAAACGAGTCACGAACTCGCCACGGATGGAACCTTCGCCAGAGTTCCACATAAAATCTCATGCCCGCAGCAACGCCGATATTTGCGCCAGGCCGCTCGCCATCCTCGGGCCATACCATGTGAGCATCTTCCCGTCCACGAGGTGGATGCGGTCATCACGGGCGGCGGGCATGTCAAGGGAATGGAAATCCACGAGATCCACCGCCGAGAACACATACGGCTCGTCGGGGAGGAGGACGACTTCCGACCGCCTCTCCTCGACCTCTTCGAGCGAGACTTCCGGGTAACGGACGCGATCCGCGAAAATATTCTCGCCGCCGCAAACCTCGATCACGTCGCTCACATACGTGTCGCCGCCGACGGTCATGTACGGCCCTTTCCATATCGGAGCGAAGACGCGGAGAGGTCTTTGCGGACGACGCGCCACGATCCTCGTTTGAACACGCTCGACGGCCTCGATGGTCGGTTCGGAGTTCGGGGCATCGAGCATGTCCGCGAATTCGCGGAGCATCGAGACGGCGCCGTCCACCGTCTCCGGCTCGCCGAGGAATACGGGAACGCCCGCGTTCCGAAACGCCTCCACATCCTCGCGAGTGTTTTCCTCCTTCACCGCGACGACGAGGTCGGGTTCGAGGGCGAGCGCCTTTTCGACATCCACCTTCCTCGTCCCGCCGACCTTCTCCGCCTTGCGGACTCCCCGAGGCGGAAACTCGCAATAATTCGTCCTTCCGACGACGCGATCGCCGACGCCGAAGACGAAGAGGGCTTCGGTGAGGGACGGAACGAGGCATACGATCCGCCGTGGAATGTGGCGGCGATCATCCACGAACTTTCACCACCCTCCAAAAAGCTGACGGCTGATTGCTGACGGCTGACAGCGCGAGCGAAGCGAGATTCACACCTTCCGATATATCTTCTCGGAGGCGGAGATCGGGTCGAGCCGACGCTCATACACCGCCTCCATCATCTCGACATCCTCGTCGTTGAGCCGCTCCTTCATCTCTTTTTCGAGGCGGCTCGTCGCCCACGAGACGACGAATTCCTTTACGGCGGCGCGGCGACGTTCTTCCATCTTCCCGGTTTTTTCGAGATGGGCGCGGTGGTTCTCGATCTCGCCCTTTAGTTCCTCGACGCCTTCGCCGTTGTCGCCCCTCGTCAAAACTATGGGCGGGAACCACGGGTCGGGGTCAAGCTCGTGGCCGATCTCGAGTATTTGCCGAACTTCGGACTTCGTGTTTTTCGCTTGCGGATTGTCGGCCTTGTTTATGCAGAAAACGTCGGCGATCTCCATGACCCCCGCTTTGAGGGCTTGAACGGCGTCCCCTGACCCCGGCTGGAGCGCGAGCACGACGGTATCCGCCGCCGACGCCACTTCGACCTCGCCTTGCCCGACACCCACGGTTTCGTAAAGAACCACGTCGAAGCCCGCCGCCTCCATCGCGAGAGCGGCGAGGCGCGAACCTCCGGCGAGTCCCCCGAGATGCCCCCGGCTTCCCATCGAGCGGATGAACACGCCCGAGTCGAGGAAATGGTCGGAGAGCCGGATGCGGTCTCCGAGGATCGCGCCTTTGGAAAACGGACTCGACGGGTCGACGGAGACGATCCCGACCTTTTTGCCTTCCGCCCGATACAACTTTATGAGCTTCGCGATGATCGAGCTTTTCCCGACGCCCGGCGGCCCGGTGAAGCCGATGGTTATGGCGTTCCCGGTCTTCGGATAGACTTCGGCGACGATCTCTTTCGCCTCCTCGTCCTCGCGCTCTATTTTCGATATGACCCGCGCCAATGCGCGGCGGTCGCCGGACAAAAGACGCTCGACTATGTTGTTTTCCTTCGTATCCTTCGCCATGTCCCTCCGCGTTCTCTCTCGTCCCGAGAGGGTACGGGAAGAGGGGTGTTTCCGCAATCTCCACCCTTGTTATACTCGAAGTATGAAAGGAGGTATGACGCATGGCGAAAGTGAAGACGGCGATCTCGATAGACGAGGAGCTTTTCCGAAAGGCGGAGGAGCATGCAGGAAAAAGCGGAGTTTCGCGCAGTGAATTTTATGCGCGGGCGGTGGCGAAGTTTGTGCGCGACGAGGAGAGCCGGGAGATCACCGAGCGGCTCAACGAGTCGTATGCCGACGGTTTGGACGAGGATGAGAAGGAAATGCTGGATCGCATGTGGAAATATCATGTGCGTCTTCTCGACGAGACGGGTAACGAGTGGCGCCACAAAGAATAGTCCACGGCGATGTGTGTTGGGCGGAGATCGAGGATCCCTCCGCGTCCTCCGGATACGCGTGCCCCTACGTCATTATACAAAATGACCTTTTCAACCGGAGCAAAATAAACACGGTGGCAGTGTGCGCGTTGACCACAAACCTTCGCCGCGCCGAGAATCCGGGCAATGTGCTTCTCGCCCCCGGAGAGGCGAACCTGCCGGAGCAAAGCGTCGTTAATGTCTCCCAAATCTTCACCGTGAACAAACTACGTCTGCGCGATAAAGTCGGAACCCTCTCCCCCGAAAGAGTCCGAGAGATCTTCCGCGGACTGAACCTTCTCCTCGAACCTCGATACTCACCCGCACAATAAAGCGGAAGAGCCAAAGCCCTCCCGCCGAAATACCGAATATCTTTATTTCACCCTTCGAGCAGCAAACTCTCCGGGTCTTCGATGAGCTCTTTTATCTTCACGAGGAACCCGACCGCCTCGGCCCCGTCTATGACGCGGTGGTCATACGAGAGCGCGAGATACATCATCGGACGGACTTCAATTTCCCCGTCCACGACCATCGGACGCTCCTGGATTTTGTGCATCCCGAGTATGGCGACTTGCGGCATCGTGAGGATCGGAGTGGAGAGGAGGGAGCCGAATATGCCGCCGTTCGTGATCGTGAACGTCCCGCCCGTGAGGTCGTCGAGGGTGAGTTTGCCGTCGCGGGCCTTCGTTGCGAGATCCACGATTCCCGACTCGATCTCCGCGAAACTTTTGTTGTTCGCGTCGCGCAGAACCGGAACGACGAGTCCTTCGTCGGTGCTAACGGCCATGCCGATGTCGTAATATTTCTTGAGGACGAGCTCGCTTTCCTGAAGCTCGGCGTTCACCTTCGGGTTCGTCTTGAGCGCGGCGACGGACGCCTTAGTGAAGAAGCTCATGAAGCCGAGGCGCGCCCCGGTGCGCTCCTGGAAATCCTCCTTGCGGCGCTTGCGAAGTTCCATGACCGCCGTCATGTCCACCTCGTTGAACGTGGTGAGCATCGCCGCCGTCTGCTGCGACTCGACGAGCCTTTGCGCGATGGTTTGGCGGCGACGGGAAACCCGAACCCGCTCTTCGAGGTCGCCGCGTCCGTTCTCCGACGCCGCAGGCTGCGGAGCGGGTTTGCTTTCCCGCTTGCCGTTCCCCTCCGGTGCGGACGGGGCTTGCGGGCGATCCTTCTCGCGGATCGAACGCTCCACATCCTCCTTCGTGATGCGACCGCCGGAGCCGGAACCCGAGATGGAGGAAAGCTCCACACCGTATTCGTCGGCGAGCTTCCTCACCGAAGGAGACGCCCGGAACCCGCCGTCGCCGTCGGCCTGTCCGGCCGGGGCCTCGACTTCTTCCTCTTCGGCCTCTTCCTCCGCGTCCGCTTCTTCGGATTCCGGAGTCTCCTCCTTGGCCTCTCCGCCGGAGTCTTCCGCGGGGGGGGCGCCGTCGCCCTCGCCGATGGAGCCGATCACGTCCCCGACTCCGACGGTGTCGCCTTCGGCCTTCGTTATGGATTCGAGGACGCCGTCCTCTTCGGCCTCGACTTCGAAGTTGATCTTATCGGTTTCAAGCTCCACCAAAGGCTCGCCGCTCTTGACGGCGTCGCCCTCGCTTTTCAGCCACTGCCCGACCGTCGCGTCGGCGACCGACTCCCCAAGCTCCGGGACGTATATATCCGGCACCTTTTACCTCTTCCTCTTCGATGAAATGGTGGACATGGTTTTACGCGCCCTCTCCGCCGCCTCGGGACTGCGTGGCCTCCACGGCCTCCTCCGCCGCCTCGTCCGTCCCGTGGCCGTTGCGCGACCCGTTCGAGCCTTCGAGAGCCTCGCTCACGATCGCCGCATGCTCCTCCTTGTGGAAGCGGGCCGAACCCTGCGCCGGACTCGGACGGTCCGGCTTGCCGATATAGCGGATCGGGACATCGAACATCTCCCGAAGGCGAGGCTCCATGAACGTCCACGCGCCCATGTTCTTCGGCTCTTCCTGAACCCAAAGTATCTCCCGCAGATTCGGATACCCCTCGACCATCCCCCGGATGTCCTCCTCCGGGAACGGAAAAAGAAGCTCGACGCGCGATATCGCCGTGTCCTCGGCCTCCTCGCGCTCGTCGGCGCCCGCGATCTCGGTATATATCTTCCCCGAGCAAAGTATGAGCCGCTCGACGGACTCCGCCCGACCCTTCGCCTCCTCATCGTCGAAGACGGGGTGGAAGATGCCGTCGGTGAAATCTTCGAGGGACGCCATAGCCATCGGATGGCGGAGAAGGCTCTTCGGGGCCATGATGATGAGCGGACGCTGCTTATGGCGAAGTATCGCCTGCGCCCGAAGCAAATGGAAATACTGCGCCGACGTCGTGAGGTTGGCGATCCTCACGTTCTCGCTCGCCGCAAGCTGGAGGAACCGCTCGAGCCTCGCGCTCGAATGCTCCGGCCCGTTCCCCTCATAGCCGTGCGGGAGGAGCATGACGAGTTCGGAGGCTTGCCCCCACTTCGCCTGCCCGCTCACGATGAACTGGTCGATCATGGGTTGGCCGACGTTGGCGAAGTCGCCGTATTGCGCCTCCCAAAGGAGGAGCGAGTCGTCGGTGTTCATCGAGTACCCGTACTCGAAGCCCATCACGGCGATCTCCGAGAGCGGGCTGTTGTGAACCGCGAAGGACGCCTGCGCCTGCGGGATGCTTTGGAGCGGAACGTATGGGTCTCCGGTCTTCTCGTCATGCAAAACCGCGTGCCTTTGAGAGAAGGTTCCGCGCTCGGAATCCTGTCCGGTGAGGCGTATCGCCACGCCGTCTTCGAGGAGCGAGGCGAAAGCCAAAGCCTCGGCGTGCGCCCAGTCTATGGTCTCCATGTCGCCGCGGTTTTTCTGGAAGAGGCGCTCGAGCTTCGAGTTCGGGTTGAAGCCTTCGGGGCGCTCGAGCATGGCTTTGTTGAGTTCTTCGAGCCTCTCGGCGGGGATGGCGGTCTCGGGGATGTCAACGAGCGGGGTGTACGGCTGGTCGGTTACGAGGTCTTCGTCCGCATCGTCTTTGAGGTCGGTCGCCTCGCCCTTGTGGATGTTCCTCATCCTCTCGAACATCTCCTCGACGATCTCCTCCGCCTCGCCGTCCCCGATGACGCCGCGCTCCTCGAGTGTCTTCGCCCATACCTCATGCACACGGGGATGGTTCTTTATCCTCCCGTACATCTCCGGCTGCGTGTACGTCGGCTCGTCGCCCTCGTTATGCCCGAAGCGCCGATACCCCACGAGGTCAATGAGGAAGTCCTTGTGGAACTTCTCCCGATACGCGAAGGCCATCCCGATAGCCGCGAGGCAAGCCTCCGGGTCGTCGGCGTTGACATGCACGACCGGGATCTCATACCCCTTCGCGAGGTCGCTCGCATACGTCGTCGAGCGCGAGTCCCGGCTCTCGGTCGTGAACCCGAGCTGGTTGTTCGTGATGATGTGTATCGCTCCCCCGGTCGTATATCCCGGAAGCCGGTAAAGATTCAAAGACTCCGCCGAAACCCCTTCGCCAATGAAAGCCGCGTCCCCATGGAGGATGACGTTGAAAGAGGCCGAGGTGTCTTGCTCGGGCGCGCCCGGCTCGCAACGCTTGTCTTGCGCGGCCCGCGTCATCCCGAGCGCGACCGGATTGACATGTTCCAAATGGCTCGGGTTCGGGGCGAGGTTTATGAGGACTTTCGAGGTCTCCTCGCCCTCCTCGAGGTGGAAGTTTCGGACACCGAGATGGTACTTCACGTCCCCGACCCATCCTTGCCCGGAGCTTTCGGCGACGGACGTTCCCTCGCCGCGGTCGGGTTGCTGGAATTCGCCGAATATCCTCGCGTACGGTTTATTGAGGACGTGAGCCAAAACGTTCAGCCTTCCCCGGTGGGCCATGCCCATCACGACCTCCGGCACGCTCGCGTCGTTGGCGAGGCGCATGAGGCGGTCGAGCATCGGGACGATCATGTCGTTGCCTTCGACGGAGAAGCGTTTTTGGCCGAGGAAGGTTTTGTGGAGGAATTGCTCGAAGGTGTCCACGCGGGTGAGGCGTTTCAGGATGCGCTTCGCCATCTCCGGCCTCGTCTCGCCGCCGAAGCGCTCGGACTCGACCGAGTCGCGAAGCCAGAAACGCTCCTCGGGCAGATGGGCGATGTGTCCGAAATCGTATCCGGTGGTGTGGCAATAAAGGCGTTTTAGTTCCTCGACGCCTTCGAGGGCGTTGGCGGTGCGCTCGGCGACGGGACCGCCGATCACGCTCGACGGCATTTTCCGGAGGTCTTCGTCGGAGATCGCATGCCACTCGGCGTCGAGGGCCGGGTCGCCGGGCGGCTCGCCCCCGAGCGGGTCGAGGCTCGCCCCCGAGTGCCCGAAGTCCCGGATCGAGCGTATATACTTCGCCGCCCCGACGACTTTGTCCACATCCACCCCGGAGATGGAGTCCGGCGAAGCGGAGCTTCCGTTCGGACTCGAGGGGCTTGGCGGACTCCACACCTCGAAGAAGCTCCTCGCCTCCTCGTCCACGGACTCGGGATCTTCCCGATACCGTTCGTAGAGTTCCAATACATAACCGAGGTTCGGGCCTTGAAACTGGCTCCCGGTCTGCTGCTGCAACTGGATCACACCCTCACGTAGCGCGTTTTGTAATGCGGAGGAGACGGACGATGGAGGGCTTTGCGTGAAATGATTTCCCGCACCCTCTCCCGCCTCCGTTTTCCACGTCTATCACACATCAAAAATCTCCTTTCTAATATAACGTACATTCCCCTCCGCTTCCCGTCGGCAAACCATTCGTCGCTCCGCTCCTCCCGGAGC
>JACCWD010000201.1 GCA_013697825.1 Rubrobacter sp. | reverse complement strand
CACCGCCTCCAACTCCTCGGTCCACGATCTGACCCTCTTCCGATCCACCGTCTGCGTCATCACATCCTCCTTCGCAGGAAAGGACATCATGCCAAACGGTTGCACTATTTACAACTGTAGTACTAGTTTTTAGCCGAGAACCGAGAACCGAGAACCAAAACCGAGAACCGGAGCGACCGAAGGCGAAGCCGAAGGGAGCGACCCGTTGACAATCCCCCGCGCCGGGAGTATATCTCCGAGGCGAAAAACACATGGCTTTACGCGCCGAACCTCCGGGCAGCCGCCGGAGGGCGGGGGATCCGGAATACGGCTCGTGAAATACGAGCCTCGGGGTGAATCGCCGGGGAGCATTGCCTCTTCGTCGTAGGGCTTGACTCTTTCGGCCCGAACCCGACAGCTAACCTCGCAGGCGCCGAAGAAAGAGGAGGCTCCCGGATGCCCGGGAAGACGCAGCCGCGTGCGCCGGATGGCGAGGATCGGGAGCCGCCCCGCTCCGCTCACTTCGGAAGTCGGGGAAGAACGTATGCGCCACGAAGGCCGTTCGCACACGGCTTTTCGGCCTCCCGTCCTTTTGTAGTTTTCGGTTTTTCTTCGCTCGTGAAAGGCTCCGCTCCGAGTCCGTGCCGAACGTCGGCCTCTCGCGTGTCATGCCGTGTCTCCGCACGCAAAAGTTTTCGACGGAGGCACCGGATCGAACCGGCGCGCTATGCGCCCGCGGGCGACCGAATTCGCCCTCCCGGCAACCGTTGCGCCGACCGAAGTCGGCTCTCATGAACGCCCGTGCCGTGCTCCGGGTGAACGCGGGAATCGTACTCGCCATCGGGGCGTCGCTCCTCGTGCCGCTCGCTGTGTCTTTGGTTTACGGCGACGGCTCGTGGGGGAGCTTCCTCTTTCCTTCGCTCCTTATGATGGCCTCCGGGGTAGCCGTCGTGTACGCCACGAGGAGTTCGGAGGATGGGCGGCGAACCATCGAGTACGTCGGGACGCGGGAGATATATTTCTCCGTGACGCTCGCGTGGGTTCTCGCCGCGCTCCTCGGCGGGGTTCCATTCCTCGTCGAAGGAACGTTCACGAGCATCCTCGACTCCTCGTTCGAGGCGATGAGCGGCTTCACGACGACGGGTTCGACGCTCCTCTCGGACATCGAGGCCGAGTCGCCTTCGATCCTTTTCTGGCGCTCGATGACGCAATGGCTCGGCGGGATCGGCATCATCGTCCTCCTCGTCGCGGTCGCCCCCGCGCTCGGCTCCGGAGCGGCCCGCCTCCTCGGGGCGGAGATGTCCGGTCTCACGCAGCCGCGCCTCACGCCGCGCATCTCCGACACCGCGAAGACGCTCGTCATCGTGTACGCCTCCATCTCCATCGCGCAAACCGTCGCCCTCCTCGTCGCCGGGATGAACCTTTACGATGCGGTCGTCCATACCTTCGCGACCGTCGCGACGGGTGGATTCTCCCCGAAGACCGCCTCCATCGGACATTACGACTCGGTCGCCATCGAGGCGATCGTCATCTTCTTCATGGTCGTCTCGGGCGTGTCGTTCTCGATTTATTATTTGCTGTATGCGAGGCGCGACCCGAAAACCCTCCTCGACCGGGAACTCCTCGCGTACCTCGCCACCATCGCCGCCTCGGTCGTCCTCGTGTGGGGCATCCTCGTCTTCACCGGAGATTACGCGGATGATCCGGCGGACGCCCTCCGCGACTCGGCGTTCGCCGTGTCGAGCATCATCACGACGACCGGGTTCGCCACGGCCGATTTCGACACGTGGGACGCATCGGCGAAGGTCGTGCTCGTCGCCCTCATGTTCGTCGGCGGGTGCGCGGGTTCGACCGCGGGCGGAATAAAAGTGGTGCGGCTCATGATCGTTTTACGCACCGTCGGTGGAGACATTTTCCGCATGGTCCACCCGAGGGCCGTCACCTCGCTCCGCCTCGGCGGAACCGTCATCCCCGAAGGAGTGCGACTCGCCGTGCTTGCGCTCTTCGCGGCGTGGCTCATCACCTTCGCCGTCGCCACCGTCCTCGTCGCTCTCCAGCCGAACCTCACCGTCGTCTCGGCGGCCACCGCCGTCGCCGCGACCCTCAACGTCGTCGGCCCCGGCCTCGGACAAGTCGGAGCCTCCGAGAGCTTCGAGGTCGTGAACTCCTTCGGGAGGTTCGTCCTCACCGTGTGCATGCTTCTCGGGCGGCTCGAGATCTTCACCGCCCTCGCGCTCCTTTCCCCGGCGTTTTGGCGGAGGTGAAAGCGGTTCTCCTTCGTCGAACCGCGGCTTCAGGTTTCAGGCATCAGCGAAAACAAAAAGCCAACGACCGGGAGTTCATGAAGGTTGACCCTTTGTTCGGCGAGGTCTCATTCGGCGAGCGTTGTCTGGAAAGCATTTCCTGACGCCTGAAACCTGATGCCTGAAGCCCGGCGAGCCGAAGGCTCGCCGCTACCGCGGAAGGTCAATAATTTGCCGCCCCATCAAACTCGCGACGAGTTCGACGGCGAGTTCGGCGGTGCCATTTCGCTCGTCGAGGATGGGGTTCACTTCGACGACGTCGAGGGAGGTGACGATCCCGGCCTCGTTCACCATTTCCATGAGGAGGTGCGCTTCGCGGTACGAGAGGCCGCCGCGAACGGGCGTCCCCACACCGGGCGCGATCTCCGGGTCGAGCACGTCGAGGTCGAAGGAGAGATGAACTCTTTCGAGATGAGATAAATCTTCGAGAGCCTGACGCACAACGCGGGCGACTCCGTATGCGTCGATTTCCTTCATGGTGTATACGTGAACGCCCGCTTCGCGGAGGAGGGTTTGCTCGTCGCGATCCACGGAGCGAAGCCCGACGATGACGATGTCCTCCGGCCTCACCTTCGTCCCCTCGCCCCCGATGCTTACGAGGTCGGGATGGCCCCGCCCGGCGAGGGTGGCGAGCGGCATACCGTGGACGTTTCCCGACGGAGATGTCTCCGGCGTATTGAAATCCGCGTGCGCGTCGAGCCATATCACACCGGTTCGACCCGCCGAGGCCGCCCCGGAGACGGTTCCGATGGAGACGGAGTGGTCGCCGCCGAGGATGATCGGGAAAAGCCCGTCGGCGACCATTTCCTTCGTCTTTCCGGCGATCTCCGAGCATACCTCGCGGATGGCCCCGAGCCGCTGCGGATTTCCATTCCCTTCGACGGTCTCGGGGATGGGGGTTCGGGCGTTCCCGAAGTCGGTGACGGTGTATCCGAGTTCTTCGAGGGTTTCGTGGAAGCCCGCGTACCGGACGGCGGACGGCCCCATATCCACGCCGCGGCGGTTTTGCCCGAGATCCATGGTCGCCCCGAATATTCCGACCGGACGCCTCGCATTCTCAGACAAAGACGGCTCCCCCACTCCGCCTCGGGTCGGCGGAAGCCTCGAACGTCCCCTCCGGCGTGAGCCTCACCGCGTTCACCCCGCCGAAATACATGTCCGGCGAATCATACGAAAGGACGCGGTCGTACGAATCGAGGTCGTCCTTCCTCGCCCCCGCCTCGTACGAGAAGAGCGTCCCCTCCGGGCGGAATTCGGAGTGGAAGCGAGGCGCGAGGACCGCGCTTTCGAGGGGCATCCCGAAATCCACGACGTTTATGATGGCTTGCAAAATGGCGGTCGGGATGCGGGTCGCGCCGGGCGACCCGAGCGAGATGACCCCGCCCTCCTCCGACGATACGATGGTCGGAGACATGCTCGATATGAGCTTCTCGCCCGGTTTGAGGGCGTGGAAACCCCTCGGATTGAGTTCCGGCTCGCCGAGCGTGTTCCCGAGTGGTATCCCGGTTCCCGGCACGACGAGGCCCGAGCCGTATCCCATGCTCGCGGTGATGGCGACGGCGTATCCCTCGTCGTCCACGCACGAGAGGTGCGTGGTGTGGGGCGCGCCGAAGATTCGCTTTCTTTGCAGTTTCGCGTACTCCTCGGTGGTGAGGCGGGCGGCGACGCTCTCGTTGAGTTCGCCGTCGCCGTATTCCTTCTCGCGGTCTCGGAGGGCGAAGCGCATCGCTCCGGCGACGGCTTTGGCGAAGTCGCTTCCGGGGAGGGACGGGAGGTCGTAGCCGGAGGCGATTTTGAGCATTTGGGCGAGGGTCGCGCCCCCGGCGGAGGGCGGGCCGTTCGTATACATCTCGCCGTTTCCGTACGAGATGGCGAGCGGCTCGCGGATCGTCGGCTCGTACTCGGCGAGGTCGCGGGGGGTGATAAGGCCGCCCATCTTCCTCACGTATGAGGAGATTTTCTCCCCGAGTTCTCCCGTGTAAAAAAGGTCCGCGCCTTCTTCGCCGATCCGGTCGAAGGTGTCGGCGAGGTCGGGGAACTTCATCCACTCGTTTTCGAGGTATACGCGATCCCCGTTGTAGAAATTCTTCTTCGTCTCTTCGGTGAGGGCGAGGGCTTCGGTGGCGAGGAGGAAATAATCCGCGCTGTTTTTGCACAGCCGGAAGCCTTCTCTCGCGAGCCGGGCGGCGGGTTTCAAAACCTCGCGGAGGGTGAGTTTCCCATGCCTTTCGAGGAGCGTCTCCCATCCCCGGATAGAGCCGGGAACCGCCACCGACGGGCCGCCGACGATGGAGTCCACGCCCGCCCCGAGCTTCAAAAATACCGTCCTCGGGCTTCCGCCCGCCCCGAATGCGGAGTCCGGCAAATCCTTTCCGGGCATGACGTCGAAATAGTCTATGAGTTCGGTGTGTCCGCCGGGGGTTCTCACGAGGGCGAAGCCTCCGCCGCCGATGGAGCTCATGAGCGGCTCGGTGACGCCGACGGCGGCCGCGGCGGCGACGGATGCGTCCACGGCGTTTCCTTCGGCGCGGTATATCTCGGCGGCGGCTTCGGCGGCGTATGGTGTTCCGGCGGCGGCGGCGAACGAATGTCTCGAAGTGGCGTCCATTAGTTCGCTATCATACGCGGGACATTGGATTTCGGAAAGGGGCGGCTTATGAGCGAGGGCGTGAAGCGTTTCAATTCGGCGACGGATAAGGAGATCATGGCCGCCGAGGTCGCCGACTCGTACTTCCATCGCACGATGGAGGTGCTTCGTTACAAGGGCCTCGAAGACACCCCCGTCCACGCGGAGGTGGCTTATAAAACGTCCGACCCGGATGCGTGGTTCGTCGTCGCGGGGATGGACGAGGTGGCGACGCTCCTCGAAAACCTCGAAGGCGTGGAAGTTCGGGCGGTTCCCGAGGGGGAGATATGCCGTCCGCACGAGCCGGTTCTCACGTTGTCCGGGCCGTATGGGGCTTTCGCGGAGCATGAGACGGCGATTCTCGGTTTTCTTTGTCAGGCATCGGGGATCGCGACCGGGGCGGCGCGGTGCCGGATCGCCGCCGGGGAGAAGCCGGTGGTTTCGTTCGGGGCGCGGCGGATGCACCCGGCGATCGCGCCGATGATCGAGCGCGCGGCGTACCTCGGCGGGTGCGACCTCGTCGCCGTGGATCTCGCGACGAAACGCCTCGGCGTCCCCGCCACCGGAACCCTCCCCCACGCCCTCACCCTCGTCGTCGGCTCGACCGCCGAAGCGTCGAAAGCCTTCGACGAAGCCATGCCCCCGGAAGTCCCGCGCACCATCCTCATAGACACCTTCGACGACGAGAAGTTCGGTGCGCTCCTCGCCGCGAACGCCATCCCGGACTCCATCGAATCCATACGCATAGACACCCCCGGAAACCGCCGGGGCGACTTCCGCGACCTCATGCGCGAGGTTCGGTGGGAACTCGACCGCCACGGATACGAGCACGTCAAAATATTCGCCTCGGGCGGCATCGACGTGGAGTACATCCTCCATTTGAATCCGGTGTGCGACGCATACGGTGTGGGCGGGGCCATCGCCGACGCCCCGATGGTGGATTATTCGCTCGACATTGTGGAAGTAGACGGCGAAGACCGCTCGAAGCGCGGAAAGCGCGGCGGAAGGAAACGCCTCGTCGAACTCCCCGACGGGACGCGGAGAATTCTCCCGTCAAACGCCCCCGTACCGGAAGGCTCGCACGACATCCTCGCACCGCTCGACACGAGTACGAAGGACGTTTCCGAATTGCGGGAGCGGGTACTCGAACAGCTTGGGAGGGGGGAGTTCGCGCTATAAAAAGCGGCCCTCCGAGGACGGCCGCGCGGTTTAACTCCTCGTGGCTTGAACGATGCGTTACTGGCTGGTCAAGCTCTCGGTTTGCACCGCGGTGAGAATGATGTCGCGACCGTTGATCGTCCCGCCCTGGAAGACGAAATTGCTGCAATAGAGGCTAACGCCCCCGGTCGAGGAGCGTTGAACCGACTGGGTGAACGAGAGAGTCTCCGCGGCCGCATTGGTCAGAGAGACCGTCTCCAACGAGGCATCGTAGAAGACCGCGGCATCGTTGGGCTGGATCGAGCACCTGACCAACCCGACTTTGCTCGTGCTCGGATTGCTCAGGCCGAGCGTCGCGCTAACCAGGTAGTTGCCCGGCGGAAGCGTGAGGCTGGCGACGGTGGAGCCGTCCGTCGAGATCTCGATGTCATTCGGCCCGTCGGCGTAAGCGTTGCTGGGGCCACGCGGCCCCGTCGCTCCGGTAGTGCCTGTGGCTCCATCCTCGCCGTCCGCTCCGGGGGCACCGTCTTCTCCGTCCGCGCCTGCCGGCCCCGTGTCCCCGGTACACGCGAAAGTCGGGGCGCCATCTCCGACGGTGAAGCTGGCTCCGCCGTTTTCGCAGTTGTCGTTATTCGGGTCGGCTTCTATGGGCGTGTTCGTGACGGACTCGCCGGGGTCGCCCTTGTCTCCCTTGTCGCCCTGCGGACCTCGCTGCCCGCGAAGCTGCGACGCATGCAACCCGTCCACCATGTCGGCGTTGAGGTTCGGAACCCGGACCGACGAATTGACCCGCAGCGGCGGCTGTCCCGGCCTGACGGAGAGCCTGAGCGCCGGCCCCTGCTTGACGAGCGTGCTCGCCGTCCTCGACACGTTCTCTTTGCCGAGTATGAAAGGATACCCGTTCGCTCCGAACGCCGTGGACGCGACACCGACGGTGAGAGCCAATACCACCGCAAGCCCAACGAGGAAGATCGTCGCCCTCCCCATCCACATCACTTTCGATACGACTTTGCCGCCCATGCCCGCGCTCCTTCCTTCGAATGGCGGAAGAACCTCGGTTGTGTCCGTAAACTTCTGTAAATTGATGGCAGTCTAGAAATAGAGGCCATCGCCCTCCAAGATAGTGAACGTTTCCATGACCACTATCGAAGACACGGAGTGACGACGACCAAGGACAATCGT
>JACCWD010000172.1 GCA_013697825.1 Rubrobacter sp. | reverse complement strand
GGCAAGCTCGTTATGAAGAAACGGGAGACCCTTCCGACAAGCCTCGAAGGAGCATCGCCGAGAAGTTCGAGAAGGGCGAACTTGGGAGGAAGACAGGGAAGGGATGGTACGAGTATGACGAGAAGGGTCGTAGGATTTCCCCGTAACGGGAGCTTTCGCAAAGGGAAACAAAGGGAAGGGCCGACGGTGGATTTCGGGGGATCGGCTCTTTTCGCGTACATATTTGGGATCATTTTGGCCGCCCGTTGCATGGTATTGTAATTTGGCTTACGCGGTGGACTGCGCCGGTAAATTACTCATATGGTCATGTATGAGATCACGTACGAAACCACGGGTCGGCTGCCCGGTGAGTACCGAAGGGTTCGCAAGGACGATGTGTCCATGTCTTTCGCCGCGTTCGTGTTCGCGCATGCGGAGTGCGGGGACGATATCTCCGAGACGAGGCTCGACGATCGCTCCATCGCGTGCCGGTGCTTGTGGTGCGGCGAGGCGGCGGTTTTCGAGGTGCCGTCCGAACGAGCTTGCGAGAGGTCGAAACGCCGGTTTCGAAGGAAAGGATAGCGCGGTATGCGACCGAAAGAGAAAGCGAGGGAGCGAACCGTGGACAGCGAGTCCCCGGAAGTAAATACTCCCGACTATGTGGACGCTCGGGAGGCGGCCGAGATGCTCGGGATGAGCCAGCGCAGGGTGCGGAAGCTCGCGGCTCAGGGAGCGCTCGAAACGAAGCGGGAAGACGGCGCGTCGCGTATGGTGTTCTCCCTCTCCTCCGTGCGACGGCTCGGCTCCGAGCGGAGCCGGTGAGCGGGGAAGGGCGGCGAAGAGGGGAAGTGGTCGGCCCGCGAATCGCAGCTTTCAACATCCGAATCGGTGTCCCACCGCCTTGAAAACGCCGGGGCGAAGAGAAGCCGGAGAATCACCGCGCCAGCGCGTACACCCTCCCCATTTCCTCCTCCGAAAGCTCGAAGTCCGAGATGTCGAGGTTCGCTTTTAGCCGCTCCTCGCTCGATGCTTTCGGGATGGCGGCGACCTTGTTTTGCTGGACGAGCCACCGCAAAGTGATTTGCACGGGCGTTTTGCCGTGGTTTTTGCCGATCTCTTCGAGGGTCGGGTCTTTGGCGACGCGGCCTTTGGCTATCGGGCTGTATGCGGTGAGGAGATAGTCCATCTTCCCGGCTTGTTCGAGGAGTTCGCTTTGATCGTCGTATGGACTGTACGGAACTTGATTGCAAGATATCTCCGCATGCTCCGACGCCTTTTCCATGAGCGAGGCCGAAAAATTGCTCACCCCGATGTGCTTTATCTTCCCGGCCTCTTTGAGTTCGCCCATCGCGCCGAGCGTTTCGCCGAGCGGCGTGGAGCCGGGCCAATGGATCATGAAGAGGTCGAGGTATTCCGTGTCGAGCTTCCGCAAACTGTCGTCGGCGACGCGGAGGACGTCCTTATGCGAGAGGTGGTTCGACCATACTTTCGTCGCGAGGAAGATGTCTCCGCGATCTACGCCGGATTTCTCGATGCCCTCGCCGACGTATTCCTCGTTGCCGTACATCTCCGCCGTGTCTATGTGGCGGTATCCGACGGAGAGGGCGTTTTCCACGATCCCCGCGCATTCTTCGCCGGAGAGTCGCCACGTTCCGAGGCCGAGGGAGGTGACGCTCTCGCCCTTTATGGTCTGAAATTCCATACGAAATTCCTCCTTTTCCGGTATATCGGTATATTCATGTGGAACCGACGGTGATTTTAAGCCACCATATGGGACTCGCAGCGAGTCGGCGATAGAAAGGGCGGAGGGAATGATCTCGAAACTCGGAGGGAAACTGTTCGGAGGGCGCGATGCTTGAGAAAGTCCTCGTGGCGAACCGGGGCGAAATCGCCATCCGCGCCTTCCGCGCCGCCCACGAACTCGGCATTAAAACCGTCGCCGTGTACACCCCCGACGACCGGGGCTCCATGCACCGCCAAAAAGCCGACGAAGCGTACGAGATCGGGGAACCCGGCCATCCCGTCCGCGCATACCTCGACATCGAAACCCTCGTCGAAACCGCCAAACGTGTCGGGGCCGACTCCATTTATCCGGGATACGGGTTCCTCTCCGAAAGCCCGGCATTCGCGAAGGCGTGCGCCGACGCGGGCATCACCTTCGTCGGCCCGCCCTCCGACGTCCTCTCGTTGACGGGCGATAAAACGCGCGCCCGCCGCGCCGCCGAGGAGGCCGGAGTCCCCGTCCTCGCCGCCTCCGGGGCCGTGAAGAGCGGCGACGAAGCACTCTCCGCCGCCGAGGAAATCGGTTATCCGGTGTTCGTGAAAGCGGCGAGCGGGGGCGGTGGGCGCGGGATGCGCCGGGTCGAGAGTTCGTCGAAACTCGCCGACGCCGTCGAGACGGCGACCCGCGAGGCGGAGGCGGCGTTCGGGGATGCGACGGTGTTCCTCGAGCAAGCCGTTATGAGGCCGAGGCACATCGAGGTTCAAGTTTTGGGGGACGCCACCGGGAACGTCGTCCATCTTTATGAGCGGGATTGTTCCGTTCAGCGACGGCATCAGAAAGTCGTGGAGATCGCCCCCGCCCCGAACCTCGAACCGACGCTCCGGGCGAGGCTCTGCCAGGATGCCGTCCGCTTCGCCAACGAGGTCGTCTATAAAAACGCCGGAACGGTCGAGTTCCTCGTCGGGGAGGACGGCTCGCACGTCTTCATCGAGATGAACCCGCGAATTCAAGTCGAGCATACTGTCACGGAGGAGACGACGGACATAGACCTCGTCCACGCGCAGCTTCGCATCGCGGGCGGCGAGACGCTCGATGACCTCGAACTCTCACAGGAAAACATCCGCCAGCGCGGCTTCGCCCTCCAATGCCGCGTTACGACCGAAGACCCCGCGCAAGGTTTCCGCCCCGACACCGGGAGGATCACCGCATACCGCTCCCCCGGCGGCGCGGGCATTCGCCTCGACGGAGGAAACACGTACGCCGGGGCCGAAATATCCCCGTACTTCGACTCGCTCCTCGTGAAATTGACGGCTCGCGGCCACGACCTCCCGTCGGCGGCGCGGCGGGCGCGGCGCGCCCTCGCGGAGTTTCGTATCCGCGGCCTCGCGACGAACGTCGCCTTCATGCGGGCCGTCCTCTCCGACCCGGACTTCCTCGCCGGGAAGGCGGACACCTCGTTCATTGACGAGAGGCCCGACCTCACTTCGGTCTCGACCGGAAAGGATCGGGCGAGTCGTCTCCTCGCGCTCCTCGCCGACGTGACGGTGAACCACCCCCACGGCCCTCAGTCGCCCGCCCCCGATCCGAGGACGAAGCTCCCGCCCCTCCTGGAAACAGACGACGGCGAGGCTCCATCCGGCTCGAAACAACGCCTCGACGACCTCGGCCCGGAAGCCTTCGCCCGCGAACTTCGAGGATCAAAGGCTCTCCGCGTCACGGACACGACGATGCGAGACGCCCATCAATCCCTCTTCGCGACCCGGATGCGCTCCTTCGACATGCTCTCCGCCGCACCGCACGTCGCGCGGTGTTTGCCGGAACTCTTCTCGGCGGAGGTGTGGGGAGGGGCGACCTTCGACGTCGCGCTCCGCTTCCTTCACGAAGACCCGTGGTCGAGGCTCGAAAGGCTCCGCGAGGCATTGCCGAACATATGCCTTCAAATGCTCCTTCGGGGGAGGAACGCCGTCGGGTACACCGCGTATCCCGACGACATCGTGGATGCGTTCGTCGAAGAGGCGAAGGAGACGGGCATAGACATCTTCCGCATCTTCGACGCGAACAACGACATCGAGCAAATGCGCCCCGCCATCCGCGCCGCCGTGGAGGCCGGAGCCGTCGCCGAAGGCACGCTTTGCTATACAGCCGACCTCTCCGACCCGTCCGAGAAACTGTATACCCTCGATTATTATTTGAATCTCGCCGAGAAACTCGTCGAGGCGGGTTCGCATATTTTGTGCATAAAGGACATGACCGGACTCGTGCGTGCCCCGGCGGCGCACAAGCTCGTTTCCGCGCTCCGGGAACGCTTCGATCTCCCCGTTCACTTTCACACGCACGACACGGGGGGCGGGCAGCTCGCGAGCTATCTCGCGGCCATCGAGGCGGGGGTGGACGCCATAGATGGGGCGGCGGCCCCGATGAGCGGCATGACGAGCCAGCCGAGTTTGGCGGCCATCGTCGCGGCCACCGATCGCACGGAAAAAGAAACCGGGATCTCCCTCGACGCGCTCGGCGACATGGAGCCGTATTGGGAGGCGGTTCGGACTTTGTATGCGCCGTTCGAGGCGGGGCTTCGATCCCCGACGGGGACGGTTTATCGTCATGAGATACCGGGGGGACAACTTTCGAACCTCCGCCAGCAAGCGATTTCGATGGGGCTCGCCGATCGGTTCGAGGAGATCGAGCATTTGTATGCCCGGTGCGACAAACTCCTCGGGAGGATCGTGAAGGTGACGCCGACGAGCAAAGTCGTCGGGGATCTCGCGCTTTATCTTCTCTCGGCGGGCATAGGCGCGGACGAGTTCGAGGAGAGTCCGGCGAAGTATGATCTCCCGGAGAGCGTGATCGGCTTTCTCCGCGGCGAACTCGGGGAGCCGCCCGGAAAATGGCCGGAGCCTTTCCGCTCGAAAGCTCTCGAAGGGCGGGGGGACGAGCCGGAGGTTCCGACGCTTTCGGAGGAGGATCGGGAGGCTCTTTCGGGCGAGGGGAGGCGGGACGCTTTGAGCAGCCTTATGCTCCCCGGCCCGGCGAAGGAGAGAAAGTCCGCCGAGGAGAAGTATGGGGATGTCTCCGTCGTTCCGACGCGGGCGTTTTTCTATGGGCTCGAGGCGGGGGAGGAGCTTGCCGTGGATCTCGAACCGGGGGTGCGGCTTTATCTCGAGCTCGAAGCCGTCACCGAGCCGGACGAGAAAGGCTTCCGCACCCTCCTCATAAACCTCAACGGGCAAATACGGGCGATGGATGCCCGCGACGAGTCGATGGAGCCGGACGTTCCGGCGCGTGAGAGGGCGGACACGTCGAATCCGAAGCACATCCCCGCGCCGATGAGCGGGGTGGTGAATTTGTCCGTCGAGGAGGGGCAAAGCGTTTCGGAGGGGGATCAGATCGGGGCCATCGAGGCGATGAAGATGGAGTCGGCGATACGCGCCCCTTCGGGGGGAACGGTCGAAAAACTCGCCGTCGCGAGCGGCACGAACGTGGAGCCGGGCGACCTCCTCGCGGTGATCGGGTGATGAAAGAGTGACGGAGAAGGCTCGAAAGGTTCGCATTTTCCGCATCGCCGCGCTCGTCGTGGTTCTCGTCGGCGTGCCGCTCGCGTTTCTCACGGGGACGTGGCGGGAGGGGGTCCTCGGGTTTTTCCTCGGGGCGGGGTTTCTTCTCTTCGGGATCGGTGAGTTGGTTCGGGGCGAGGATCGGGGCGTCGCCATCGCGCTGACGGTGATAGGAAGCGTGTGGACCGCCGGACATGTCGTCCAAATTCTCCTCTTTTGGTGAGAAAGAGCGGAAGCCGGGAGCCGGAAAAACCGGGAGTCGGGAGCCGCTCCGCTCCTTCGTCGCTCCGCTTCGGGAGTCGGGAGTCGGGTCGCTCTCGACTCGCTCTCCGGCGACACCCGTGCCGACGCATCCGGCGAGGGGGAATGGGTAATGTTAGACTCCGTTATCACGATGGTTCGGGCAAAAACCATGAGGCTCAGGCAAACATATCCGGCGCAAGGCGGAGGGTGAAAGGGGAATAATGGATCTCGCCGTTCGACGTATGACCCTAGAAAATTTCGGCATCTCGCATCTCGGGGCGGTGCATGAGAACTTGCCTCCGGCGAGGCTCGTGGAGACTTC
>JACCWD010000117.1 GCA_013697825.1 Rubrobacter sp. | reverse complement strand
TTAGTCGGGGCCGTGATCTCCCTCTATTCGCGCCACGCGGCATCCGCAGGCACTCCGGGTCTCGCGGGCTTCCTGATAGCCTTCGTCGGCACGATACTGGTTTCGGGCGTGTTTTGGGACGGGGTTTTCGTCCTTCCGGCTCTGGCCGAAGATGCTCCCGAGCTGTTTGGATCCAGCCTGCCCGCGCTCGTCAACTTCGGTCTCACCCTCTCCTTCGCCTTGTTCTCCCTGGGTTGGCTCCTCTTCGGCCTGGCGATGCTGCGAGCCCGCGCCTACCCGCGACCGGCCTCCGCCATGCTTATGCTCGGTGCGGCCCTCGCGTTCGTCCCGCTGCCCTTCACCTACATCCCGTTCGGCCTCGCGGTGGCCTGGTTGGGCCTCATGTCTTTATCGTGGCAGTACGCGCCTATCGAGGAACCGACCCGCACAGTTCTCTAAAACAGCGTATCAGCCTCGCCCCTGCGAAGCCGGTTCGCCGCCTCGTGCGCCTTCCTCGTCGTCTCCGGCAACCGATACTGCGGCGAACACGAGAGAACCAATTCCACGGAGCTTTCGAGAGAAATTCCGTTCCCGACCGACACATACACGGGCGTGACACCGCTCCGCGTCCTCACGACCTTCCCGACGACGTCGCCCCGGTCAACGAGTTCACTCGTGCTTCCCTTCTCTTCCCCCGGCTCCTCGAACTCACCGACGAGCTTGGTTTTGGCGCACCCGATGGTCGGAACATCGAGGAAAAGTCCGACGTGCGAAGCCAGCCCGAGCCGCCTCGGATGCGCCGTCCCATGAGCATCGCACACGAGCACATCCACCGGAGACTCGACCTCCCGCAAAGCCCCCACCACCGAAGGCAACTCCCGGAACGACAAAAGCCCCGGCACATACGGAAATTCCAACGGAGCCGAAAACCCCCGCTCCTCAGCCACGGAAAGCCCCGGAAACTCGAGAACCACCACCGTCGCGTACGCCATGTTCGTTCCAGCCTCCGTCGAGACATCCGCCCCGGCGACGAACCGCACGGCATCGAGGTCGATGGAAGGCTCAGTCTTTATACGAGGCGAGAGTCCGCTTTGAAGTTCCCTCGCCTCCGAAGGCGAAAGGTCATAGCCGTGCAATTCGTTGACTTCCAAGTAAACCCTCCCAACGACAAAAAGAACCGGACGCAAATTCTACGCGCCCGGCTCGTCTTCGGTTTGTTTTTACTGAAGGCTGAAAGCTAAAAGCTGACCGCTATAAAAAGAGCTAAGTCCCGACCGATGGAATCTGGAGGGGGAAAGTCGATCCATCGGTCGGGGCTCGGTCTACGTGAATATTACCTTTAGGCTGTTACATTGCAATTTCCAAGACGTTACGATCCTGTTACGCGCCGGAAACGGTTTGGTTACGGAAATGCTATTTCCTCCAAAAAGCCTTTACGTGAAGTTGAGGTTCGGGGCCAGCCACGGCATGCCGGCCCCGGAAATCCGGGCAGTTTCTCAGGCGACGGAGACTTCGATGGTGTGGTATCCGGTCGCGCCGGAGGGGATGGGGGCGGCTTCGTCCTCGGTTTGGGTGTCGCCGTTTCCGTCGGTGGCGCGTACCTGGATCGTGTATTCGCCGGGTTCGGCGTTCCACTCGTAAAGGTATTGGCGCCATGCGTCGTCGTCGAGTTGCGTGGCGAGTTCGGCGTCGTTCCATGAATCTCCGCCGTCGGTGGATACTTCGACGCGCTCGATGCCCCGCGTCGGCGCCCATGCGACGCCGCCGATGTTCACCGTGCCGGCTTCGAGTTCGTCGCCGCCTTCGACGGTGTCTATGCGCGACTGGGTGAGGACGGGGCCTTCCTTCGACCAACCGCGTTGGATCCAGTACACGTCATAGCCCCAATCCGTCAGCTCGATCTCCTCAAGCCACTTCGTAGCCGAGACATATCCATAGAGACCGGGTACGACGAGCCGCACCGGATATCCGTGCTTCACCGGAAGCTCGGCCCCATTCAGCCCGAACGCGACGAGGGCTTCGCGCCCGTCGAGCGCGATGTCCGTTTTGAATCCGGCCTCCCATCCGTCCACGCTCCGCCCGACGAGTTGTTCGTTGCCCCGTCCGAGCTTGTCCATGCTCACGCCCGCCTCGTTGAGGACGTCCGAAAGAAGCACACCCGTCCACCGACCGTGCGAGACGAGTCCGCCGCCGACCTCGTTCGAGACGCACGAGAGCGTGACATCCGATTCGCGGTACGGCATCGAGGTGAGTTCGTCGTACGTCATCTCGAACGGGTTGTCCACCGCGCCCGAGATCGAGAGCGTCCAATTATCGCGGTTTATCCGGGGCGAGGAAATGGCCGTGTCAATGAGATAAAAGCTCGCCGCCGGGGTGATGATCTCCGGCATCCCCTCGATATCGAAAGAAGCGTCGTCGGGCGGGGGATCGAGTTGCTGAGGAGCGTCGTCGGATCCCTCGGTCGTCTCGGCGTCGGTGGCTTCGGTGTTCGAGGCGGTCTGGAGCGGCGCGGGCGCGTTTCCGGCGGCCTCCGAGCTTCCCGACCCGAGGATGAAGCGCCCGACCCCCGCGGCGGCGGCCCCGGCCACCACGGCCCCGCCCGCGAGCGAGATGAAGCTGCTCCGGCTCACCGTCATTTGCGAATCCCCCGCCTCGCGCATCCGGCCCCGGAAGGGCTCCGGCCCACCCTCGGAAGAAGCTCCTTCGGCGGAGGCTCCTTCGGATGGCGCGGACTCGGGGGCTTCCTCGGTTCGTCCGATGCCGGAAACGAGGAGTCCCCCGGCGGCTGCGAGTCCGAGGAGAACGGAGCCAGCGACGGCGAGGGTGGTCGGCCCGGTGACGGCGGCGGCGTCCGAGAGGGCCGAGACGAGGCCGACCGCGCCGATGGCGGCGGCCCCCGCGAAGGCGGCGATCTTCGAGCGGAGGGAGAGGATGGCGAGGAGCGCGGATACGACGATCGTGCCGATCACCACGCATGTAACGAGGATCGGGGTGGCCGCCGTCCCGACGGTTTGGGTCGCCTCGGTGGCGAGCGCGCCCGGCGTGAGTTCGATGATCCTTTGAGACACCGTCACCGGAATGGAAGGCACCGCCTCGCTGAAACTTTGTATAAGCTCCGCCGCGCCGAATGTCACGACCGCTCCGGCCCCTCCGGCTATGGCTGCTTTCGTTCGAGTCTTCAAAACCGCACCTTCTCCTGTGTTTCGCTCTTCCGCCTACAATATCGGCTTACCCGTATTACAAGCGGGAATACCATCCACTTCTTACGTGGTTCCTATAAGTTTATTACGATTGTCCGCCCACCCCCCGATCACAATGCCTGTGAACCTTGACACATGCCGCGTTTAAGGCTAAAAATCCCGTACTCAAAGGCGACGACGGGAACGAGTACGTCCGACATCCACGCCACAGCGAACCGGGGACGGTGGAAGCCCGGCGCGAAGGATCGAACCGAACATCCTCCCCGAGCCGCTCCGCCGAAACCGGGGGGACGAAAGTCCCGGACGTGAATTAAGCGAGGCCGGGTTCGCCCGTTACAGCGAGAATGAGAGGTTCGGGAAACCCCCGGACAAGCGGGGTGGTACCGCGAGAGCCAGAGTTTAAAGCTCCCGTCCCCGGTGGATGGAGTCCGCCGGAGGGCGGGAGTTTTTATACGAGGAGGCTCTTTATGGCGTTCGAGAAGGTTTCACCCCGAGTCGGTTTCCCGGAACTCGAACGGGAGATGCTCGCCCTTTGGGAAAAATCCGGCACCTTCGAAAAGTCGGTCGAGAACCGCCCGAAGGAGAAGCCGTTCGTTTTCTATGAAGGGCCGCCGACCGCGAACGGGAAGCCCGGCTTCCATCATGTGCTTTCGAGAGCTTTCAAGGATGTGATTCCACGCTACAAAACCATGCGTGGCTTCCGCGTGGAAAGAAAAGGCGGATGGGACTGCCACGGCCTTCCCGTCGAAATTCAAGTCGAGAAGGAACTCGGCCTCTCCGGCAAAAAGGATGTCGAAAACTACGGCATCGAGAAATTCAACGAGCTTTGCCGCGAGTCCGTCTTCCGCTTCGTGGACGACTGGCGAAGCATGAGCGACCGCATGGCGTTCTGGGCGGACATGGACGACCCGTACCGAACCCTCGACAACTCATACATCGAAAGCGTGTGGTGGGCGCTCAAATCCCTCCACGACAAAGACCTCCTTTACGAAGGATACAAAGTAACGCCGCATTGCCCGCGCGACCAAACTTCGCTCTCGTCCCACGAAGTCGCGCAAGGATACAAAGACGTCATAGACCCGAGCGTGTACGTGAAGCTCCCCCTCGCCGACGGCGACGCGTCCCTCCTCATATGGACGACGACCCCGTGGACGCTCATCTCGAACTCTGCCGTCGCCGCCCACCCGAACATCGAATACTCGACCGTCGAGGCCGACGGAGAAAAGCTCATCGTCGCCTCGGAACTCCTCGACCGCGTCTTCGGCGAGGGAAACTGCGAAGTCCTCGAAACCCGAAAAGGCGCGGAACTCGAAGGGATGAAGTACCGCCGACCTTTCGAGTACGTCCCCGTCGAGGAGACGGAGAATTTGTGGACGGTCGTCCTCGGCGAGTACGTCACGACGGGCGAGGGGACGGGCCTCGTCCACACCGCCCCGGCCTTCGGCGAGGACGACGCGAAGATGGGACGCATATACGGCCTCCCGACCATCCACCCCGTGAAGTCCGACGGAACCTTCGACGAGCGAGTCGGCCCGTTCGCCGGGCAGTTCGTCAAAGACGCCGACGCGGGACTCGTCGAGGAGCTTCGTGAAAAGGGCGTCCTCTTCCGCTCGGAGGAGTACGAACACGCATATCCGCATTGCTGGCGGTGCGGAACCCCGCTCCTTTATTACGCCAAAAAGGCATGGTACGCGAGGACGACCGCCATGCTCGACGAGCTTCTCGAAGACAACGAAAAGATAAATTGGGTTCCCGACCACGTGAAGTGGGGCCGCTTCGGAGACTGGCTAAAAAACAACGTGGATTGGGCGCTCTCGCGTGAGCGTTATTGGGGAACGCCACTTCCGGTATGGCGCACGGAATCCGGGGCGACCATCGTCGTCGGGAGCGTCGAGGAGATAAAGAGCCTCGCGGTGAACCCGGAGAACGTTCCCGAAGATCTCCATCGCCCATACATAGACCGGGTCGTCCTCCGCCATCCCGAGACGGGGGAAGAGGCGCGTCGCGTCCCGGAGGTTCTCGACGTGTGGTTCGACTCGGGTTCGATGCCGTTCGCGCAGTGGGGGTATCCGAGAGACGGGGAAGAACGCTTCGATTCACAGTTTCCGGCGGACTATATATGCGAGGCCGTGGATCAAACGCGGGGATGGTTTTATTCGCTGTTCGCCATCTCGAACATGCTCTTCGGAAAGAGTTCCTTCAAAGCGTGCCTCGTCCTCGGACACGTCCTCGACTCCGAGGGGAAGAAGATGTCGAAGTCGCTCGGAAACGTCATAGACCCGTGGGATCTCTTCGAGAAACAAGGCGCCGACGCTCTCCGATGGACACTCTTCACTTCCACCGCGCCCGGAAACACGCGGCGTTTTTCCGAGGATCAAGTCGATGAGACGGTTCGGAAGTTCTTCCTCACTCTGTGGAACACGTACTCGTTCTTCACCACATACGCCCGCATAGACGGCTTCGACCCGAAGGTGGATTATGTGGAGCCGGAGGATCGAAGCCTCATGGACCGGTGGATCCTCTCGGAGCTCCACTTCACCATAAACACCGCCTCCGAGAGGATGGACGCATACGACATAACGGCGGCGGGCCGCGCCATCCAGGAATTCACCGACGAACTCTCGAACTGGTACGTCCGCCGGAGCCGCCGCCGTTTCTGGAAGGGCGAGGACGACTCGGACAAAAAAGCCGCCCACTCGACGCTTTACGAATGCCTCGTCGCCGTCGTGAAGCTCTCCGCCCCGTTCATCCCATTCGTATCCGAGGCGATGTACCAAAATCTCGTCGCGAACGCGGACGAAAACGCTCCCGAGAGCGTCCACCTCGCGGATTGGCCCGAGTACGATGCCTCCCTCGTGGACGAGGGGCTCTCCGCCCGCATGAACGCCGCTCGCCGGGTCGTCGCGCTCGGTCGGGCGGCGAGGAACGCGACGGCGATAAAGACGCGCCAGCCGCTTTCGGAGGTCGTCGTCGTGGCGGAGGATGAGGGGGTTCGGGACGGAGTTTTCCGCCTCGAAGAGATCGTGCTCGACGAACTCAACGTGAAGCGCCTTCGCTTCGGCTCCACCGACGACGTGACGGCGTACGATCTCAAACCGAACCTCGCCGTCGTCGGCCCGAAATACGGGAAGAAAGTTCCGGGAATCCGAGCGGCGCTCGCCGAAGCCCCGCCCGAGGTCGGATCGAAAGCCGCCGCCGGGGAGAACGTGGGCGTCGAAGTGGACGGAGAAAACATAAACCTCTCCCCCGAGGAACTTCTCGTCGAGCCGACGGAGAGGCCGGGATACGCGCTCGAACGCGAGTCCGACCTCGCTGTCGCGCTCGCCACCGAACTCACGGAGGAACTCGTGGACGAGGGACTCGTGCGCGAACTTGTGCACGGCGTTCAAAATCTCCGGCGCGACAGGGGATTCGAGATCGAGGAGTTCATAAACGTGAGCCTCTCCGGGAGCGAGCGTTTCGAGAAGCTCCTCTCCGGCGCGTGGGGCGGATACTTCAAAAACGAGGTTCTCGCGAAAGACATGGACTTCGGCGGCTCCGGCGGCGACGCCGTCTCGGTGGACGGGGAGACGGTCGAGGTCGGTTTGGAGAGGGTCGGATGATCGCTCACGGTGACCCGATATCTCCCGGCGCGTCATGCCCAATCCGAACGCCCGCTTTCTTTGGCAAATCAGCCGCGTCCATACGGAAAGGACGCGCCGAGCGCACGGCATCGGCGGCCGGACATCGCCTCGCGGCCACCGCCTCTCCCACCGGGGGCGCGAGGCGGAGCGAAAATGGCCGCGCCTCCGGGAAGAAAGTCGGCCAAGTTTTTGGCTGACGGCAAAAAGCCAAAAGCCGACGGCGCGCGGTTCGCTTTGCGGATCGCGCAATAACAAGCCGCGCGAACGGGTATGATGTACCCTTCACGGGAAGCGGCGGAGAAACGAAAGCGAGGTTCCGATGTTTGGCAGGAAGAGCCGCAAGGAGAGGTTGAAGGAGGAGGCGGCGTCGAAGTCAATGATCCCCTTGAGCGCGATCGCCGGTGTGTACGCGGGGGCGAAGCCGCTCCTCGAGAGGCTCCTCTACGATGACGACCTCCGCGACAACATCCGCGAACTCGTCGAGGCGGTCGGGGACATAGCCGACGACGTCTCCCACGAGAAGCCCGCCGACGTCCTCATGAGGCTGTGGGACGACGACAAGCTCCGGGGCCGCATCGAAGCCGCGACCGGAGCCGCGCAACAAGGAAGCAAGCGCATCCGGGGCGAGCGGGTCAAAGAGGGCGGAGGCGGCGGAAAATTGTTCTTCCTCCTCATCGTCGGCGCGGCGGCGTTCCTCTTCCTCAGCCCGCAGACCGGCCCGGAGGCACGGAGGCTCGCAAAGGAAACCTTCTCCGCGATCGCCTCCTCGGAATAAGCCGCTCGGGAGAATGGAGCGGATGAGAGAAGCGCCGGGCGGAGTCTATACCTCTTCGGGCGCGGCGAACCGCGGATGCGAGGCTTCGAGTTCGGCGTCGAAGGCGAGCCGTCCCTCATTCCCCTCGGAGGCGGCGAATGACTCGCGAAGGGCGGAGAGTTCGGCCATTATCTCTGCCCGCGCCCGCTCGGCGGTTCGGAGAGCGCTCTCGCTCGTCGAGCCGTCGCCTTCGTCGAGGCGCTCGGCCTTCTCCTCGAAGCGCGAGGCCCGGTTGAAGAGGGTTTCGTTTTCCTCGGCGTATTCCCGAATGCTCGCGGCGGCTCGCTCCCGAAGCTCCGGCGACACGATCGACGACACCGGAGGCGCGGCCCCACTCGGGGGGGCTTCATGAGCCGATCCCTCCGACTTCCGGTCGAAGATGCGGCCCAATCCGCGCTTGATTTTCTCCGGCAAGGCTCGCAAGCCCGACGTTCCCAAAGGCGTTATACTTTCTTCATTCATGGATCGTATGATAAACCCTCGTAGGATGATCGTCGCCCCGATGCTCGCCGTCGCGTTGTTTCTCTTCGCGGGATGCTCCTCGCTCTTCGGAGATCCGAGGGAGGAGGCGAACGAGTCCATAACCGAGGCGAACTCCTCCATAGCCGAGCATAACCGCCTCTTCGAACAGGCTCGCGACACGTATTCGAGCGTCAAGGAAAGCATCGAATCCGGCGACGAACCCGACGGCCAGCAAGAAGAAATCGTCAGCGCGATGGAGTCCATGCAAGAAGCGAGGGGCTATTTGCAAGAGGCTCAAAGCTCCCTCTCCGGCGTCGAGGAACTCGATGTCGAGGAGGCGGTCGTGCGGTATTCGAACCTCCTCTCCGACGCGATGGAGCGCCAGCTCGAAGCCGAGGCGAGGGAAATAGAGTTCTACGAGATCCTCGAAGGAGACCCCGCCCTCGAAAACGATCGCGAAGCCGCCCTCGACCTCCTCGAACAAGTCGGCGAGGGATACGCCGCCGCCGAAGAGGACTACGAAGCCGCCCAGGAACTCGCCAACTCGAACCCCGACGTCCTCAGCCCCGGCCCCCAGCCCGGACAAGGCGACCAAACCCCCGAAGCTCCCGAAGGGTGAGGTCGCTTCGCTCCCGGTTCTTGGTTTTTAGTTCTTAGCCAAGAACCAAGAGCTAAAAACTAAGAACCGTCGCGCTGCGACCCCGTCTTTTCAAGAACCACCACGCCTTCTTCGGCGAAGATCTCCTCGTACTCCCCGCTCCCCCGGATTTCCTGCGTGGACTGTAAATTTAGTATCGGCTCTATTTGAGTGTCGTATCCCGGCGCCGTCTCGTCGAGGATGACATACTCTGCGTCCGCGACGGTCGGGAAGAGATAAAGGTACCTTCGGTGCGCGAGGTGCGGCCCGATGTTGTTCGTCGCCGATACCCGAGCGTCTTCGGGGATGAGCGCGACCGCCTCGTCGAGCGCTTCGAGCCTCTCATCGGGGGCCGGGTCTATGACCGAGCGGAAGTTCGAGGGCGAGTGGAATACCGGGAGCGGGCCGCGCTCGAAGTCCATCTCGACGGCGAAGAGGAGAATGCCGAAAGCGAGGACGATCGGTATTTTTCTCCTCGCCGACGCTCCGGGCGAGAAGCGTCCGAGAAAGTTTCGGACTCGCGGTAGGGTGAGGAGGCGAACGAGCGTCGCGATTCCGGCGGCGGCCGCGACGTATGAGAACGGGAGGATGGGGGCCGAGTAATGGTAATACGTGTTCGTCATTTGCGGGCGGTCGGAGAGGAGGTTTATCGCGACCTCCGACGCCGGGATCACCGCGAGGTGAGGCGCGAGAAAGCCGAGCATCCCCGTCATCCCGAAAATCTGGAAAAAGTACGTCCATTTCCCGTCCGCGAGCATATACACAGCGACAAAGAACGGGTCGGTGATGGCCGTCCGTATGACGCCGCCGATGGAGCCTCCGAATGCCGCGTACCGCTCCTCGACGAGGCCGCTCGCCGCCCCGACATTGAAAGCCGGAATAATGACGAGCATCGTGAGGAGGAAATATCCGACCCCTCCGAGGAACACCGGTATCCCCCACCTCGGCCTCCGCTCTATGAAAAGCGAATAAAGCCCCATCATCGCCACGATGAGGACGATCCCCTCCTTCGTGAGCGAGGCGAGGACGGCGAATATTATGAACGGCCATAATCGCCGTTCGAGGAGATAATGGAAGGCGAAGAGGAGGAAGGTTCCGGCGAGCATTTGGGCATGGTAGTCGAAGAGGTTTGCCGCTTGCAAACCGGGGTTGAAAAGATACGCGGCGGCGATGAGCGCGGCGGGCCACTCCCGTTTCAAAAAGCGTTTCACGAGCCAAAAGAGCGGGATCGCCCCGAGGCCCACGACGGTCGCCTGGCTCACGAGGAGCCAATGCGGACTCGCCGCCAGCCAGTAAAACGGCACGTACGCGAGGAGGAGAAAGTCCGCGTGGTTTCTCAGGCGGCTCGTAAGTTCTCCGCGTTCGTCGGTGGCTTCGAGGATGCGCCCTTCCGAGGAGTTCCACACGGCTTGATCCATGTTCCCGAGGTCGAAGCGCGACGAGGCGTATATCTCGTGCTTGTACACCGCGATGAAGGATATGAGCACGGCATAAAGGAGCGCGAAGGCGATGACGAACTCCCTCGCCCCGAACCGGAGCCGCCGCTTCGGCCCCGGCTCCCCCGACCCTTTCTTCGTGGCGGGTCTACGAGTCTGCAACGCTTCTCCACGTGAAGTTCGGTGGAGCGAACCACCCGGCCTCGTCCGGCACTTCGATTCCGGAGCCTTCCATCATTTCGAGGGCGGCCTCCGGCGACTGAAGACCCCCGACGCGCCCCGCGAAGCTCCCGTCGTCCATGCGCCTCACGGTGATGGCCGCGCCTTCCTCGTTCATCGTCGCGACGTACGTTCCGTCATAGCTTATTTGCGGATTCCGGCTCCCCTCCTCGACGAGGATCCCGGTCTTCTCGAACTCCCAACTTTCCGGGTCGAAGAGGCCGATCCCGGTATCCTCGCCGTCCGTCCACATCACCGCCATCGCATAGTCGAGCTCCGGAACGGGGATGGACGGGTCGTATACCCCCATCCCCTCCGTCCCCGAAACCTCGACCTCGGCGGTTCCGGCGATGGCCGTGAGGCGCGAGGCTTCGAGGCCGCTCCCCTTCGGGCGTTCGGCGAAGACGATTGTGTTCGAGTCGGAATAGTACGAAGGGATGCCGACCCGCTCCTCCGTCTCGTACACGACGGCGCGGCGATCCTCGAAGAAATTGTATGCGGTCAAAGACAGGCTTCCTCCGTCTCCCTTCCGCCAGGCGTAAAGGGAACTCGGCCCCGTCCACGTCGGGCCGAGGATGGCCGGGGAGTCCGGGGAGGCGGCTTCGACGGGTTCGATGGTCGCCCCGCTCGCGGTGAGGACGACGGCGTTCGGGGAGGCGGCTTCGGAGAAGCGGCTCGCCATGAGCCACTCGCGGTTGCTCGAGTATCCGCCGCCGATGAAGACCTCGCTCGGGGCGGAGCCTTCGATCATGGCCCGCGTCCCCCG